>JBAWFQ010000084.1:0-3921 GCA_049592035.1 Terriglobales bacterium | reverse complement strand
CTCGCAGATCAAAAGGCGTTTCGTTAAGGGACTTTTTCAACACCCACGGCCCGATTACGCTCAACGACCGGGGTTCTGAGTGTCAAGGTCTTGATCACATCAGGAATCAACGTTGGCTTTCCTAGACGACCGGCAAATGCTGTTGTGAACTGAGCCCAAGCGCCACCGGAAGCGTAGAATGATGCCGTTGTCAAGATCAAAGCAATTGGGGAGGCATGGTATGGGAAAACACGGATTGCAACGGCATTCGTCAATGCTGCGGATCATTGCTGCAGCGGTCTTATTCCTTGGCGTTACAGCGATCCCGCTTGCTGAGGCCCAAAGGCTGGCAGGACCAGACCGGCCCTCGGCGGTACCGGCTGGTTACGTAATCACGCCCTTCGGATACTTTCACCCGTCGTGTGTGCGCGCTGTCGCCGATGGCGAGACAGTACTGGCAGACGGACGTGTCCAGCATACGGATGGCACCGTGGACGCAACCGCTCCAGTTTGCGGTTATCCGCACTACACGGCTCGCGGAGAGGCTGCAACCGGAGGTAACTCAAGGCCAGGCCCACTGACGATTACTCACAGCTGGATTGAAGATGGCGCCACCACGACCACCACCTCGTACGGGAAGCTGACTGCCACCTGGGTGGTGCCGTCGGCGCCGACTACCTACGATGGCCAGACGGTCTATCTATTTCCGGGCTTGGTGGACTACAACACGGACGAGACGATTATTCAGCCGGTGTTGGGGTGGAATTCGTTTTTTGGTGAAGTGTGGAGTATTGCCAGTTGGAACTGCTGTCCGAGCGGGACGACACTCTATAGCACGCCCGTGCAGGTCAATACCGGCGACACCATCCACGGAACGATCAAGTCCACCTGCGCGGCAGGAACAGAATCCTGTCCGCTGTGGAAAATCACTTCCCAGGATAAGACGATCCACAAGAGTACAACCCTGAATAAGGCCCCAAGTGAAGGGCAAACGTTCAATTGGGCGCAGTCGGGCGCATTGGAGGTCTATGAGATTGTCCAATGCAGCGACTACCCGCCCGAGGACGCGACCACGTTCTCCAAGGTAGCGATCTACGACTATAACTTCGACAAGATCTCAAACCCGGGATGGTCGATCACAGATTACTACCAAGGCCTCAACCCCCAGTGCAATTACGGTGGACAAGTAACGGCAACCTCGGTGACGCTCGATTACTGATTTGGCCGTGTTCTTCGGAACGGCGTGATGTTCGATGGAAGTGGTGCGCCCGGAGAGAATCGAACTCCCAACCTCTTGGTTCGTAGCCAAGCACTCTATCCAATTGAGCTACGGGCGCATCCGATGGAATTATGTTTCTGCATTATAAAGGAAAGAGAATGGTTTCGCCCAACCCGAAGCGCTCAAAGCGTTCCTAAACAACACTCGGCCAGTTTCGATCTGCGCCTCCAAATCACGCCAAATGCCGCGCTGGTTGTGCAAATTGCCCGCTTCGCTGAAAAGCAAACTTTGTAAATTAGGGTAAAAGTTTCCAGTCCTGCGCAAAACCTACCCGCCCCGGTGTTCCATAGGTGCATGTTGGCAACGCCTTAGCAATGGCATCTGACATGCTTCTCCTTAGAGCAGACGAAGTGGCGCGCAACGGGGCATTTGGGAACATACTTCGGCCAGAGGTCTTTCCGAATGCCCCTTGCATTCTCCGTTAGTCGCTAAGGTGCGCCCCGCCGAGTTTTCCGGACCCTCCCCCGAGAGTCCTCCCCATGAGGATTAGCCGGGAACCAGGCGGGGTGACATTTCCTCCCGCCCATTCAGGGCATAAGTCTCAAACCGCATTTGTCAGAGGATAATTTTCAGTTCGGGTGCCCCATCCTAACGTCGTGCCTTTCGACGTTGGAGTGGGATTCCACGAACGCGCGAAGCGTAGGATTCTGGTGATCTCAGGCCAGAACCAGTTGTTCTTGCACGTCGATTCCTGCCGAAAGCAGCAACTTGGCCACCGCGTCGCTCTTCAATCGGGAAGCGTCAAACAGCACCCGCACCGTTCGCTCTTTCTCGTTAAACCGGATGCGCTGGATGCCATAAACTTCGCGCACGCTGTCAATGGCCCGCAACTCAGTTTCTCCCGGCGGAGTCAGGTAGCGGTAAGCGGCTTCAAGATAAGTCATTTCCATTTCTCCCGCGAAATAAGGTTCGAGGATTACCCTTTGAGTATCTAATAACGGCTCGATTCCGCCAAGGGCGAACTGCGCCCGTGGAGGGACGGGCGTCTCGCCGCCGACTATCATAGCGAACTGTTGTTCGATATAGACTTCTGACACCGAGATTATGGACGACCTCAACCCTGTAAATATCGGAAACGCCGCATCATCGTCCGCCCAGGCGCCGGCGACGGACCCCGTCTGCGGCATGAATGTGAATCCCGCAACGGCTCGATTCAAGACTTCACACAGCGGCAAAGAGTATTTCTTCTGCTGTGCCGGTTGCCTCCAGAAATTCCAGGCGAATCCCGAAAAGATTTTGGCATCTCCTCCCAAGCCGATGGGATCGGGACTTGTCTCTCTGGGTGCTCCAGCGGGTGCGCAGAAATTGATGATGCCGATCGCCGCTCCCCTCGCTCCGACGGCGAGCCCCGAAAAAGACACGCGCGCCTACGTGTGTCCGATGTGTCCCGAGGTGCGCCAGATCGGTCCCGGCCCTTGTCCTAAGTGTGGAATGGCGCTCGATCCCGAGTCGCCCGCGCTCCACGCGAGCAAGACCGAATACACCTGCCCCATGCATCCCGAAGTCGTGCGAGCGGAGCCCGGAAGTTGTCCGATCTGCGGCATGGCCCTCGAGCCGCGCACGGTGACAGTAGAAGAAACGAATCCCGAGCTGCGCGACATGACCCGCCGCTTTTGGATCAGCCTGGCACTAACCGCGCCACTCTTGGCGATCGCGATGGGCACGATGCTGTGGCCGCAAGCGTTCATGATTGGCATCGGCGTTCATCTTGGAAACCGGATCGTGGCAAGGCCGTGGACCTCGATCCTCCCCTGGCTCGAACTAATGCTGGCGACGCCGGTAGTTCTCTGGTGTGGCTGGCCGTTCTTCCAGCGCGGATGGGCCTCGGTCATAAATCGCAGCACCAACATGTTCACGTTGATTGCCATGGGCACCGGCGTGGCGTACCTCTTCAGCGTAGTAGCAACGTTGTTTCCCCAAATCTTTCCGCCATCGTTTCGCAGCATGGGCGACCGCCCGGATGTTTACTTCGAAGCCGCCGCAGCGATCGTCACGCTCGTGTTGCTAGGACAAGTCCTGGAACTCCGTGCCCGCAGCCAGACTTCAAGCGCCATCCGAGCGCTGCTCGATCTAAGCCCGAAAATGGCGCGCCTGATAACGACAAGCACAAGCGAAGACGGCAGCCAACCTGCCAGCAACGGCGAGCGCGATATTCCGCTCGAACAGGTAAAGCCCGGAGATCGTCTGCGCGTCCGTCCCGGAGAAAAGATTCCCGTCGATGGCGTTGTGCTCGATGGCTCAAGCCTGGTCGACGAATCGATGATCACAGGAGAATCCGTTCCCGTAGAGAAGACGGCAGGCAAGCGGGTGATAGGCGCGACCGTAAACGGCAACGGAAGCCTGGTGATCGAAGCCGAGCGCGTAGGCAGCGAAACCATGCTGGCGCAAATCGTTCAGATGGTGAGCCAGGCGCAGCGCACCCGCGCCCCGATCCAGCGACTAGCTGACAAAGTAGCCGGTTGGTTTGTTCCGGCGGTAATCGCAATTGCAGCCGTGACCTTCATAGTGTGGGCAATCTTCGGCCCAGAGCCGCGTTTCGCCCATGCCATAGTGAATGCTGTAGCCGTGCTGATCATAGCGTGCCCGTGCGCGCTGGGCTTGGCGACGCCTATGGCGATCATGGTAGGCACCGGACGCGGCGCCCGCGCCGGTGTCCTAATCAA
>JBAWFQ010000083.1:0-6519 GCA_049592035.1 Terriglobales bacterium | reverse complement strand
ACGTAGGGACGGCCGCCCCCGGCCGTCCAGCGAGGCCAAGCCCCGCCACCATGACCGCTAACCTGAACGACAATGTGAACGACGCAACACCCGGCGAGCTGGCGCTCGCCTTGACGGCCGGGGGCGGCCGTCCCTACGTTAACCAGCTGCTAATCGGCCCGCATTGCCCGAGGCCAACCACAAGCGTTTGACGGAAGTACCGTTGTACTCTTGACGCGAGACGCGAATGCCCTCTTACTGGTATCTTGAGGGAAGTGGGGACGATTCGGTCGTGGCCAACTGCGCGCCCATGAGTTTAGGCAAATGTCGCAGTTTGTTTCACACGAATCGCAGAGCATGGGCATAATTAGAGTTAAGCTTGTATTTTCAACAAGTTACATAGTGCCGTACAGGACGCGGCGGAATTGTAATTGCTCACTGCAAGGGTTACACTGACTGTCGTACAAATTGATTATCTAGAGGGACTCTGCCTGTCGGACCAATCCTCGCCGCCCCCCTGCGAGCCTTGAGGCAAGTCTGGGGAGCTTACATTGACACATCGCGATTTGAATTCCACACAAAAGGTTGATCTACGCATTGGGAGGACCACCGAATTGACCGCTTCAACCAGCCATTTAATCTCCCCACACGGGGGAGAACTCGTACAACTGCAAGTGCCGGAAGATGTTGCCGCGGAACTGAAAGGGCATTCGAAAGAGTGGCCTTCGTGGGACCTGACCGCACGCCAACTTTGCGATCTCGAACTTCTGATGAGCGGCGGCTTCTCGCCTCTCAATGGATTCATGAACCGCGCCGATTATGAAGGCGTCTGCCACAACATGCGTTTAGCCAGCGGCGTACTCTGGCCGATACCGATCACGCTCGACGTTACCGAAGAATTCGCCAAAAAGCTGACTCCGGGCAGGAGCAAGATCGCCTTGCGCGACGCCGAAGGCGTGATGCTGGCCGTCCTGAACGTCGGGGACGTTTGGCAACCGGATCGAACGGCCGAAGCGAAAGCAGTATTCAATTCGACCAGCAGCGCACACCCGGGCGCCGACTACGCCATCAACAAGTCGAACCCGTGGTATGTGGGCGGCAGCATTCAGGGAGTCCACGCGCCATCGCATTATGATTTCCGCGCTCTGCGGCTGACGCCCGCCGAATTGCGAGCCGAATTCCACCGTTTGGGATGGACGCGGATCGTCGCCTTCCAGACCCGCAATCCCATGCACCGCGCCCACGTCGAACTCACCATGCGCGCCGCCAAGCAGGTTGCTGCGAACCTGCTGATTCATCCCTCGGTAGGCATGACCAAGCCTGGCGACGTGGACTACTTCGTCCGCACACGCTGCTACCAGTTGCTGCTCTCCAAGTACCCGCACGGCACGGTGAAGCTCTCGATGCTGCCGCTGGCGATGCGCCTGGGCGGACCGCGTGAAGCGATCTGGCACGGGTTGATTCGCAAAAACCACGGCTGCAGCCACTTCATCGTTGGCCGCGATCATGCTGGACCCGGCAAGGACAAAGACGGCAAGCCGTTTTACGGTCCCTACGAAGCCCAGGAACTTTTCACCAAGTATGCGGGCGAGATGGGCGTGGCCATGGTTCCCTTCCAGATGATGGTGTACTTGCAGAATGAAGACCGTTACGTTCCGGCGGATGAAGTTCCTGCTGGTGCCAAGGTGCTCGACATCTCCGGCACCGAACTGCGCGCCCGTTTGAATGAAGGCCGCGATATCCCCGCTTGGTTCACTTATCCGGAAGTCGTGAAAGAACTGCGCCGCAGCTATCCTCCACGGGAGAAACAAGGCGTGACCATTTTCTTCACCGGACTTTCGGGATCGGGCAAATCCACCATCGCCAACGCTCTGATCACGAAATTCCTGGAGATGGGCGGTCGTCCCGTTACCCTGCTCGACGGCGATCTGGTGCGCAAGCACCTGTCGTCGGAGCTCGGCTTTTCCAAGGAGCACCGCGACATTAATATTCGCCGCATCGGCTATGTTGCTTCGGAGATCACCAAGAACGGCGGGATCGCGATCTGCGCTCCCATCGCTCCCTATGAGGCGACGCGCAAGCATGTGCGCCAGCTGATTGAGCCGGTCGGCGGCTTTATATTGGTGCACTGCGCTACTTCGCTCGAAGTCTGCGAACAGCGCGACCGCAAAGGCTTGTACGCCAAAGCTCGCGCCGGCATCGTCAAGGAATTTACCGGCATCTCCGATCCCTACGAGGCGCCCACCGATGCCGAAGTGGTGATTGACACGGCCAAACTGAGCCCCGAGGAGGCGGCGCAGACTATCCTTCTGCATCTCGAGCGGGAGGGCTTCGTCGGCGCCAACAGCAACGGTTCCTGATGTCAATGAAGTCGATTAGCACCATGGACTTTATGCGATAATGTCTCTCTGAAAACCGCTCTCAGTGCCGGTTCTCAGCGTTCTCAGTTCGTTAACCTGACTATGGTTTACTGAGAGCCGGGAACCGGACCTGAGAACGCATCGAAAGACGGCATGGAATTCTCGCTGCTAAAAATCCTGATCGGCTTCACGGTGGGAACGCTGATCGGGTTGACAGGTCTGGGCGGCGGAGTCTTGCTCTTGCCCATGCTTATTTTCGGCCTGCACGTGCCCGCCATCATTGCCGTCGGCACCGATGCCCTCTTCAACTTCTTCACCAAGATTCCCGCCAGCATCATGCATTTGGCCAAAGGCACGGTGCGCAGAAAAGTCGTTCTCGCGATGGCCATCGGCAGCGTTCCCGGCTCTTACCTGGGCGTGACGTTGCTGGTCCATCTGCGTACCGTCTACGGTGCCCACGTCAACGATTTCATCAAATCGGCGGTGGGGTTGCTGCTCGTCATTATTCCGGCGCTGCTGCTGTTCCAAAGACGGATTGAAGACCATCTCGCTAAACGCCAGCCCACCATGAAATCGTTTGCCTTCATGAGTGTGATCGGGCTGGTCGGCGGCTTTCTGGTCGGCATCACTTCGGTCGGGTCGGGCAGCATCATTATGATGATGCTTCTTCTGTTCTATTCGTTCGCGCCCAAGATCATGGTCGGCACCGACATTACCCATGCCGTGATTTTGACCGGCGTCACCAGCCTGTTGCACTGGCGCGCGGGCAATGTTGACTCCCACCTGGTCGTTTCCCTGCTCATCGGCTCCATCCCCGGCGGGATACTCGGCTCGCATTTGAGCACGCGTGTTCCCGTACTGTGGTTGCGGCGGATTCTGTGTGCCGTGCTCCTGATGACGGGAGCTAGAATGCTATGGGCGTAGATTTAGTGTAGAGACGGAGCTTGCCCCGTCTTTTTTGCACGCAACTGAGACGCGGCAAGCCGCGTCTCTACAGGAAAGCTAACTATTAACAACGGAGCATTGATGTCTTCTTCTAATTCCGCGGATACTCTCGAACGCATCCACGCCGCTCTCGAAGCGGCGCGCGCGGTGCTTAACGGCTTCACTCCCGGCGCCATTGAAGCCAAATTTAAAGTTGGGGACGATCCCGTAACGGCGGCCGATCGCGCGGTCGACGCCGTCCTCAAGAAAAACTTGCTGCGCCCTGGTGAAGGCTGGCTTTCGGAGGAAACGGTTGACGATTTCTCCCGCCTCGACAAGCAGCGCGTGTGGGTTGTCGATCCGCTCGATGGAACCCGCGAATTCGTGCAGGGCATTCCCGAGTTCTGCGTCTCGATCGCCATGGTGGAAAACGGTGTTCCCGTCGCGGGCGGAATCTGCAATCCGGCTACCGACGAACTGATTCTCGGGTCCCGCGACACCGGCGTCACCTATAACGGCAAACCCGCGCAACCCAGCCAGCGCAAGGATCTGCACGGGGCGCTCGTCCTCGCCAGCCGCAGCGAAGTGAAACGCGGTGAGTGGAAGCAGTTCGAATCCGCCGAATTTAATATTCGTCCGATGGGCTCGGTCGCCTATAAACTCGGCCTCGTCGCTGCTGGCCGCGCCGACCTCACCTTCACTCTGGTTCCGAAAAATGAATGGGACGTAGCCGCTGGAGCCGCGCTCGTCGAAAGCGCCGGAGGCTGGACGCTCAAACTCGATCAGTCGCCGCTGCGCTGCAATCAAAAAGATCCTCTGATTTCCGGTCTGCTGGCGGGTGGTCCATTCCTGCGCGATGCTCTGCTGGTTATGCTCGATCGCCATGCGCAAACCGCGGGCGCCGACAAGAAAGGCTGACGCCTCCGCTTTCGGAGTCTTGCCCTCATCATCATGATCATGGCGAGCATCACGTTCCTGATGTATCACGAACTCGAGTTAGCTGGCCGCAAGCTCTGCCAGTCCGAACCCGGTTACGTGCGTTACATCTTGCCGCTCGAGACCTTCCGCAGCCAGATGGAATGGCTCAAGCAGTCTGGCTTTCGCGGTCTGAGCGTGAGCGAAGCTCTTCGCTATCCCGCAAAACGCTTTCCCGCGGAGGCGGATGTCTGCATCACGTTCGACGATGGCTGCGAAACAGACTTGATCGCCGCCGCTCCCGCGCTTCGTGAATTTGGCTTTCATGCGACTTTTTATCTGACCGCTGGATTTCTGGGAACGCCGGGCTATCTGAGTGCCGAACAGGTGCGCAGCCTCGACGCGCAGGGTTTTGAGATCGGCTGCCATTCGATGACGCACGCGTATCTCTCGGATCTTCCGGAGACGGAACTGCGCCGCGAAATCGTGGATGCAAAAACGAAGATCGAGCAGATCCTCGGCCACGCGATCGAGCATCTCTCCTGCCCCGGAGGACGCTACAACCAGCGCACGCTGGCGATGGCGAACCGCGCCGGATTCAAGACTGTTGCCAACAGCGAGTTCCACGCGAACGACGCGGCCACCAGCCCCTATGAACTCGGACGCATTGCCATGTTGCGCGATCTCTCCATCGCGCAGTTCAGCGCCATTTGCCAAGGCCGTGGCCTGTGGAAAAAACGTCTTCAGCATCAAGCGCGCCGCGGTGTGCAACAACTGCTTGGAAACCAAGCCTACGATCGGCTGCGCGCGATTTTACTGAGGGAATCCTCCTAGTAAACGTAGCGCAGTTACTTTTGTAATCCGCGGTTTCGCGCTTGCCGCTCTCCCACCCACGCCAGCGGAAACACGCCGCACAATCCATCAAACTCCGCGTCCCGCAACGGCTCTCGGCTATTTCTCCCAAATACACCAGCCGATCACTGCCCCATGCGAAATCGTACATGTCAGGTTCGAGTGTACTAACGCGTTGCCGCGTGAACTTCTGGCATCTGGGAGAACTCGGCCTATCTGCGTAAATTCAGCGTGTGGACTTGCTCGACTAGTCCCCCACTTCGTAAGGTCGAGGTCTCGCAATGGTGCTGCCTGCAGTTGGTTCTTGTCATACTCATGAAGGTCTTTCCCAGCGGTATGTAACACGAATTGGCATCCTGATATTCCTACTGGTGATGACTCTGATCACCATTTCATGCGGCACGGTGGCGCAGGCTGCCGGCCATAATGACGGAAGCCTGGTGCTCTCCGGCTCCCTTCCCGCGGGATCGGTCAATCAGTCTTATAACGCCGTATTGTCTGTAAGTGGCGGCAACTCGCCCTATCAGTTTTCGGTCGTGTCTGGCGCTTTGCCGCCGGGTATCAGTTTGAATTCGAGCACGGGCTCGCTCACCGGCCAACCGACCGCGGCAGGCAACTACACTTTCGTGGTTGGAGTCACGGATAAACCCAACTCCGGGACGGGAACTCAGTCGTACTCGGTCGCAGTCAAGAATGGTGGTCAAGGCGGTGGGGGGATCACGGTCAGCGTCTCTCCATCTAGTGTTACTTTGTCCTCCGGTGGAAGCCAGCAGTTCACCGCCACCGTCACTGGTACCGCAAACACGGCGGTTACGTGGTCGGCTACAGCGGGCTCGATCGGCAGTAACGGACTTTACGCCGCGCCCGTAGTGAACTCAACCACCAGCGCGACCGTCACGGCGACCAGTCAGGCGGAGCCCACTCAGTCCGCCAGTGCCGCAGTCACGATCAATCCATCGCAACAACAATCATCGGTCCAAATCGCCACCCTGAGTCTTCCCATAGGGCAGCAGGGGGAATTTTATTTCGCTTCTTTCTCAGCCACGGGCGGAACGCAACCCTATACCTGGAGTATGACAAGTGGCAGTTTGCCGCAGGGAATCTCGCTGAGTTCTTTCGGAGATCTTAGCGGCACGCCGACCGCTGTCGGGACGCCTAACTTCACAGTACTCGTAACGGATGCCAACGGCAAAACGGCAACCGGCACGTTCGGCCTCACCGTCGTGGCCAGCAATGGTTACGATGGTCCGGCGCAACTGCCGGTGGCAACGGTGGCCAGCGCCATGTCTAACTCACCCGCGCCTGGATCTCTCATTAGCGTCAACTCCGGCGGGAATTTGCAATCGGCTTTGAACAGCGCCTCCTGCGGAGACACCATCCAACTTCAGGCGGGCGCGACCTTCTCTGGCAACTTCACGCTGCCGGCCAAGAACTGTACTGACAGCGATTGGATCATCATCCGCACCAGTTCTCCGGACAGCGCTCTGCC
>JBAWFQ010000082.1:0-2527 GCA_049592035.1 Terriglobales bacterium | reverse complement strand
CTGGCAGACACACCATCTTGAGGGGGTGGCGCCGAAAGGCGTGGGGGTTCAAATCCCCCCTTCCGCACCAATTGCACTGATTCCTGCATTATTGCCAGCGCGTATCCCAGCGCGTAGCAACGGCGGGATCGGAATTTGACTCGGGCCGCGGCCCGCACGGAGTTTTTGTGATAAACATTTTGATCACTGTAGTTCACGTACTGGTTTGCTTTTTCCTGATTGCGGTCGTCTTGTTGCAGAGCGGGAAAAGCGGCGACTTAGCTGCCGCTTTTGGCGGTCAGGGCAGCCAGACAGCGTTTGGTCCGCGCGGAGCGGCCTCGGTTCTTTCGCGGGCGACGACGTGGTCCGCGATTATTTTCATGATTACATCGATAACGCTGTCGGTTTTTGCCGCGCGGCGAGTCGGCCCCACGTCCGCGCTTTCGGGCCTAAAACCGTCCCAGACAAAATCGCAGCCAGCTCCATCGGCACCGCCGACGGTTCCGCAAAACCAGGCTCCAACCCAGAAATAATTTCCCAGTGGAGAGCCGGGCGTCCCCGCCCGGCCGCCGTCAGACACATCTCAAATCACGACACCAGAAAAGGATTCTCTTCCCTTTCCTCTCCGATCGTGGTTCGCGGCCCGTGTCCCGGAATCACCAGGGTATCGTCGGGCAGTGTCAACACGCGGTCGTGCAGCGATCGCATGATCTTTTCAAACGATCCTCCCGGCAGGTCGGTGCGTCCGATGCTGCGGGCGAAGAGCGTGTCTCCAGCAATCAGCAACTTTTCCGCAGGAAAATAAAGGCACACGCTGCCCTCGGTGTGGCCCGGAGTGTGGAGAACGTTGGCCGTCAGGTTCCCGGTCTGCAACGATTCGCCATCCGCGATGCTCGCCTCAATAGCAACTGCGCCCGGCGCGGCCATGCCGAGCCAGGAAGCCTGAACGTCGAGCATCTTCAGCAACGCATAGTCATTTTGATTAAGCAAAATCGGCGCGCCCGTCAGCGCCCGCAGCTTCATGGCTCCGCCCACGTGGTCAATGTGTGCGTGGGTGATGACGATCTGCTTCACCTGCAACCCGTGTTGGCGGATGATGGCGATTACATCTTCAACGTCGTCGCCGGGATCGATGACCATGGCTTCGTGCGTGGTCTCGTCGCCAATGATCGAGCAGTTGCATTGCAGCGGTCCGACGGGGAGGATTTTGTGGATCATGCAGTCATTTTCGCTCAGGCCGCCGCAATTCACCAACTCATTAGATTTGGGTAGTGGGCTGTTTGAGAAAACCGCCCATTACCAGAATTTGTCATCCCGACCCTGAGCGGAGTCGAAGGGGAGGGATCTGCATTTCACCGCAAAATGCTGATCACTCGCTAAGTTCGGGATGACAACCCCTGAAGGTACTCTAGTGCCGTCCCCTTACGATGCCGCCGCGACCTGCCCCGTTCGCTGGTCGGAGCGGAAGCGCAACAGCGCCGCAATATTGCCGGCGCGATCCAGACCAGCGTGCTCCTTAAGATAAAACAATTCGATATCACGGCGAATGGCGATGCGGATGATGGCGTCGCTAACGTCCGCGAGTTCGCGAGTGGGGTTCCCGCAAGCGACGCACGACGGGATCAGGTGGGTGTTGAGATGGCCGCAGTGAGTGCACTCGACCGCGCGAGCCGAATAATTTTCGCCAAGGAAAATACTTTGCACCTCCCCGGTTTCGAGCGCCTGCAAAACGCGCCGCAGGCCAGTGACACCGCGTCCGTTGGATTTCGCAAGATCGATCGCTTCGCTGGCTTTCGTGCGGCCCCGTTCCAATATCCAACGATCCAGCTCGGCACCCGCGTGTTCGCGAATCTCTTCATTCGAAACACTGGCAACATCCGCTGAGAATCGCCCAATCACGCGCTGTTTCACGTAAGGGTGAAGATTGGCCTCGAACTCGGGCCAGTTGGCATCCTGACAACCGACAATAACCCGCTCCCAGATGCCTTTCTCGAAGTCGGTCCGCAGCCGCTCGGAAACCGCTTTGAAGTGCTGAAGGGCCTCCTCGGCCACCCGGCGTTCGGCATGGCCGCCTTCGTAGCCGTTGAAGCCGTAGCTCGACCCGCTGCGCGAGAGCATGTGCACAATGGCTCCACGTTCGCGCAGGTCGTCCAGGCGCAGATCAAAAAATCGAGCGCGCTGGCGGTCGACCATGGCCACGCAAAGCGCCGGCTGAGCTCCGAGCAATGCGGCCAGCGGCTTCAACTGGAACCGAGACTCAAGATAAATGTGCGTTCCCCCGAGATGCGGAGGCAGTTCGTATTCCCTCCAGAAATTCTGAGCCGAGCACGCGAAGACCGCCCTTCCCCGCCCATTGCCGCGCAGGTTCGTCGCCAGCTCAAGAACGCGATCGAGATCCGCATGCAAGGATCCGTTTTTGCTCTTGGCCGCAGCACTTTTCAAAGCTTGCTTCACCACATCTTTGGCGACAATTGCCTCGCGGCGATGAGAACGATCCTGCGGAGGATCGGGCTGAAGGTAAAAACTCAGGGCACACGCCCCCTTACTT
>JBAWFQ010000081.1:0-3825 GCA_049592035.1 Terriglobales bacterium | reverse complement strand
GTGTGAATTATAATACACACTCCATCCACGGAATCGAAACGACTCCCTGAAGTCAAGCCCGATGTCATCCTCAGTGGCGGGCACCCGACGTTCACGCCATAACTGGTTTCGCCGCAGTTACGGGATCGACTCTTAGCGTGAGGCCATCGATCTGGCGCACCACGATGCGTTCTCCAGCAGGAACAGGGACGGTAGAGACGGCATCCCAAAGTTCGCCGTGCACGAAGACTTTTCCGGCAGGCGCGAGCAGGCTTTGTGCAATTCCGATTTCGCCGATCAATCCTTGTTTGCCGGTAACAATCTTGTTGCGCCGAGCGCGCACGGCGATGCTCATCAGGAACGCCGTAATAATTCCAAGCGGAATGCTGACGGCAAGCGCAGTCACAAGGTGCACGCGCATTTCCGGAATGGGCGCATCGACCAGAAACAGTCCGCCCAGCGTCAACAGGACAATCCCTCCCGTGGTAAGCACGCCGTGGCTGGCGAACTTGGCTTCGGCGGCGAAGAGCGCGAAGGCTCCGATGATCATGGCAATGGCCGCGAAGCGCACCGGCAGCAGGTTCAACGCAAACGCCGCCAGAAGAATAAAGACCACGCCCACGGTTCCGGGGATGACCGCGCCGGGATGATTGAATTCGGCGTACAGCGCGAGCGCTCCGATGGCGAGCAGAATGAACGCGACGTTTGGGTCCATGATGTAGGAGAGGATGCGCTCCTTGAGCGTCATCCGGTAATCGCGTACCGGTTCGTTGTCGAGGTTGAGCGTGACGGTTGTGCCGTCGAAGCGCTTGAAGCTCTTGCCACTCAGTTGATGAAACAAATCCTGCTCGTTCGGAGCAATGTATTCGATCAGTTTCTTGTCAAGCGCCTCTTGCTCGGTAAAGGATTTCGATTCGCGCACGGCGCTCTCGGCCAGTTCGACATTGCGTCCGCGCTTGGCGACGACGGAACGCATCAGGGCCGCGGCGTCGTTCTCCATTTTCATTTTCATCACGTCATCCATTTTTTCGCCGAGGATGACGGGATGCGCCGCGCCAGTATTGGTTCCCGGAGCCATGGCCGCGACGTCTGCCGACTCAAGAATGAAGAAGCCAGCCGATGCAGCGCGGCTTCCGCTAGGCGTCACATAGATGATGACGGGAACCGGCGAGGCGACAATCTTCTCGATAATCTCTCGGGTGGAATCGACCAGCCCTCCGGGAGTGTTCATCTCGATCAGAACCGCCTGATCGTGATTCGCAGCAGCCACGGCGAGCGCGCGGCCAATGTATTCGGCGGTGACGGGCTGAATGGCGTCGTCGAGCGCGATGCGCAAGACGTCAGCGGAGCAGACGGCGGCGAACAGAAAGACGGCGGCCACTGAGAGAAGCGCGAACTGCCCTCGGCGGCTAAAGCCGCCGTTGATTTTGCGTGGCTTGCGGCGCGGCTGAGGCCGCGCCCCTTCAAAACGTTTTAGTCGACTCATGGCGGTGACAGCGGCTGCGCTTTCTCCGCGAGCTTGGCTGCGAGGGTGCGTTTCAGGTCCTGACCGGCGGAATTGCCGGGCTCCAGTTGCAGCGCCCGATTGATGTTCTGGGCGGCTGCTTCCATTCTATTTTCTCTCAGATCGAGCCGCCCAAGAATCACGTAGGCGTCAGCCGATTCACGAATGCGCAGAGCAGCCTCGGCTTCGGTGCGGGCTTGGCGGGCATCGCCGCGAGCGTCGTAATCTTCGGCGAGCGCGGTGTGGGGCGCGGCGCTGGAGGGATCGACCGCGGCGGCGTGACGAAATTCGGTTTCGGCTTCGGCAGTGAATCCGTGGGCCATGAGTTCCTTGCCGAGTTCGATGTGATAACGCGCATGGGTGCGGGGATCGGAGCGGGCAAATTGCTGCTCAGCCCAGCTTTCCATTTGCGTGGTCATCTGGCGAAAGGCATTTTCCTCGTAGTTACGTTTGATACGCTCCACGGGAGTCTTCGATGTAACGCTGCTCGGAACAATGCTTCCCGGCGAAGGCGTCAGAGAGTCAAGCAACGTTTTCGCTTCGGCGTCATTCGGGCGATGATCGAGGGCGGCATGCAGTTCGCGGGCCGCGCCAGCGCGATCGCCGGCTTGGGTAAGAGTTACTCCGAGATTGAAGTGATAGTCGGCATCGCTTGGATCGTCTTGAATCGCGCGCTCGAAATATTCGGCAGCTGTTTTCGAACTGTGGCCGCGCCGCGCGGCGACTACTCCCAGGTTGTTATAGACCTCGGCCAAAGGCAGGCGGGCGGCGACGAACTCAAAGGCGCTTTCGGATTTCGCGAAGTCTCCGTGAGCGTAGGCTGCGAGACCGATATAGAAATTGGCTTCGCGCGCGACGGGAGACGACTGCTGCACATGGCCAAGCGCCGCAATCGCCGGTTCGTAGGCGCGCTGCGCGTAGTAAGCCTTGCCCAGTTCGAGCCAGGCGTTGGCATAATCCGGACTCAGGCGGACCGCCTCGCGATAGTACTGCACTTTTTCTTCGGCGGTCGCAGCGAGCATGCCGCGCACGTAATTTTCCAGAGCGTCGAGAGGTATGGCCGAAACGCTTGCTGTGTACGCGGCCTTGGGCACGGGGAAGTCGGCGCGGATCGAGTGCAGCAAGTCCCACGCCAACTCAGATTGCAGGTTGCCGAAATCGGCCAGGGGCGCGGATTCCGTGACGGCGGGCAAGAGCTTCTGAGAACGCATGTCGAGCAGCTGCGCGGTGGCAGTCAGGCGTGCGCCGTCGTACCGATACGAACCTAACACCGCGTAATCGACATCCATCTGCTCGGCGATGCGGTAAAGCGTGGCGCGCGAAGCATGCACGCCCGCCGGAACGCCCTGGCGATCGTAAGCCCGCAGGCGCTCGTCACGGCTGGCCACGTACAACACCGGCGAATTGAGTTGCTCGTGCAAAGTTTCGGGAAAGGATTCGCCGAGCCACTCGAGCACCGGAGTTGGAGAAGTATTTTCGAAGGGAATCACGACCATGGTCCGTCCGACCGCGGTTTCGCCGGCCATAGCTTGGCCGACTATGGCTTGGCCAGCTATAGTTCGGCCGGAGGCTGCGGAATCCTGGGCGCGGAGCGACGGGCAGAAGAGCAGCGAAGCGACAAAGATGAAAACAACGGCGCGTTTCACGACAACTTGATTATATCGGCAGGAGCGGCGCTGGATCATGCGCGCCGCCGAACCCTGAAACTTCGAAACCTTATACACTGCTTCTTCACGCTTTGTCCTTCAAACTTTAATGACTCCGGGGCAGCCCAGTCCGTCCGTCCTGCGTTTTCTTCTGCCCTCCGTCCGCGACATCATTTTCGTTTTTCTTTTCTGGTCCACGCTGGCGGGCCCTCTGTCGAACCGTCCGCTCGGCGATGCCGATATCGGATGGCACATCCGAACGGGCGAGCAGATTCTGGCGACCCACTCGCTCCCCCACACCGATTCGTTTTCATCGACCATGCAAGGCCAGCCTTGGTTTGCCTGGGAGTGGTTGTACGATATTTTGCTCGGGATTCTCCATCGAGCCTGCGGACTGAATGGAGTGGTTTGGCTTTGTGCTCTGTTGGTGGCAGCAGTTTTCGTTATGTTACTTTCGCAATTGCTGCGGCGCGGCACCGGTCTGCTGCTGGCGATCGTGCTCATGCTGCTGGCCGAAACCGCTGCCATGATTCATCTCTACGCGCGCCCGCACATTGTGAGCTGGCTTTTTTCGTTGCTCTGGTTTGTGGTGCTGGAGCGTTGGGAACATGCAGATAGTCCCGAACACGGCGGCTTGCCACGATGGATTCCCTGGTTTTTCCCCGCCTCGATGCTGCTGTGGGTCAACCTGCATGG
>JBAWFQ010000080.1:0-3773 GCA_049592035.1 Terriglobales bacterium | reverse complement strand
TTGTGTCAAAGGTAGCGGGGCGGATGCGGAGACAGATAAAGTCCATCCCCAAACACGCAATGGAGATGCTGACCAACTGTCCGTGGAAGGGGAATATTAGGGAATTGGCAAACTTCATCGAACGAGCTGTCATCCTCACACGCGGTGAGGAGTTAGAGGTGCCCCTTACCGACCTTGCCACCTCATCCGCGATCAATGTTGCTGTCGGAACGGCCTCTACGTTTCGACAAGCAGAGTCCTCTGTAATCATCGACGCTCTGAGAGCCGCATCGGGACGCATCGCAGGCAAGGGGGGAGCCGCCGAACGTCTGGGATTGAAGCGTACGACGCTGCAAAATAAGATTCGCCGCTTGGGCATCTCAAAGGCGACCTACGGCTATTAGGTGCATTCCAGGTCTCCGCCGTGCACTCGCTTCCGGAAACTTACGGAAGCGAGTCTCCTAGAGTGGCGTTAGACATCCCTCTTGAAGCGCGATAAACCAGTGGGGGCAAAGGCAATGAGCGAGAAGAAAGACAGAGAACGAGTAATCGCCGAAATCACACTTTCGCATCTGATGCGATTGGGAAACGAACAGGGCTGTCCTGTGAGCCGAGAACAGGCTCTCGCATTTCTCAATCAGGAGGGGCGGGCGTTTGAAATGTGGAAGCACATGATGCAGGCCGCTGAGGACTTCATCGCATGCGGCTTATTGCGGCATTCCCTTAACACCGGAGGACACCACGGATTTGCGTCTCAGCCCAGCCCGTCACGATCAATCACCACTGCCGCGCCCTAGCGTGTTTCCTGTCCACTCCTTTGGCGAGGGCGTTCTCCAGGGCAACAGCAACATGTCCGGCAATAGAGCGCATGAGTTCGATATCAGCGGGACTAAATTCAAGTCTCTCTTGCCTGACGAAAACCAAAGCCCCAAGTTTTGTTCGCGGGGTTGATATCTTGGTCGGTCGTCAATTTCGCACTCATGCAATCGTTATATTTGGCAGTTCTCTAACTGGGCACCCGAATCTGGTCGCCAGTTTGCATAATCTCTCGGCTACTTCAGACTTACTGGCATAGCTAAAGTGCTCCTGCGCTTGTTCGAGAAGGACGTTGTATAGCAACCGAGTTTCGTCGTCGTTGAGTTCGATAATCATGAGATCCTCGCAAAATAAACTATCGCCGCGCCCAAATGCAATCGTGCTTCCAAACCAAGAAAACCGAACTGCAGACTTCTATTTCACTTCCGTACCCGTGTTTCTACACCGCATGCGAAGCGTCGCGATTCTCTTCCACCGGCTTCACGTGGCCGTCGTGAAGCCATGCCATGGCATGACAATTGGCGCCGAGCACTGCCGCGCGAGACACGTTCAGGCGCAAGGCGCAATCTTGAATCGACGATCTGATTGCAACTCTGAGTACCAGGACGGCCCGGCAAAGCGGATCCAATTCCGCGAGCAGTGTTTGGGCGTCGGTTCCAAGAATGAGGTCGAGACTAGCCGCACGTTCTTCAGCATCGCCTTGCGATAAGTGCTCGACATGTGGACATCGTCGATCTTTGTTGGCGGCTTCACAGATGCGAATCGCCTCCGTTCCGTGTGATATCGCACTGGAAATGGTCGCAGCCTTGGCCCACTCGAAAAGCCAATCGCGAAAAGGACTGTTTCCTTGAAGCGTCATCTCACAGGCTTGGACAACTGCCTGTTCCGCCGTTTCTTGGTCACCAGTGATCAAGAAAGCAAGCCTACCCAGAACATCTCTTTGATCCTGGAAGCAGGCTACGATTTCGGCTGGCGACGCATAACTGCGGGCATCGACTGCCTCTGTGATCGAATGAAACCGGGACATGATTTTCCTCTTTCTATGCCGCTCTCAAATGGCCTCAACTGGATGGGAATGCCTGATTGAGGACCTCTCCTCGTTATTCCCATGCCGCCGTTTGCGTCGCTCGGATATCCTCTGCATAGGGAAACGCAGCCGGTCGCATACCGCAAATGCGTAGACATTGCCGGCGACAAACACTGCGCCGACACCAGCCAGCCACTTCAGAAACTGTTCGCCCACTGAATCGATATAGCTCACCCCGGTGAGGTCGACGATCAAACCCTCAGGCAGTACGTCCTTTGTGACTAGGCACCTGGCCTGCTCTGCCCAATCAGCGACGAGTTTGCCTTCCAACTTCAGGGTCGGACCACTCGCTAACCACTGGATTTCTGCACGAAACATCGGCTTGATCCTCGCAACGCCTGTCGTGCTCTCCCTATGGCCATTGAAGCGCACGTTTCGTGCCAATGCTGCTCCTGATATGTGATTGATGTAATTACCTCGTGGTGGAGACTGGTTCGTACGAATTGCCGCAATGTGGTCATCGTCCGCATGTGGGCAGCGGACCTCGGAAAGGCCGCTACCTCACCAGGATTCGATATCTGTCGCAGTTCGCTCCGGCCTTGGCGAGCTTCGGTGCAGGAGATATTCTGCAAGGCGGCGAATGTCGCCGTCTTGATCGTCGAGCGCCGCAAGGAGCTCCTGGTACGCGGCCAGGTTCCGTTTGGTGCGCCACTCCAAATGGCAAGCAAATAGGTACAAAGCGTCGCGATGTCCGATTTTCTCCGACATGTCAGTCAACGCGATCCAGTTGCTGCAGACCGACTCAACGGGAACCATTATCGAGCGGTGTACGTTCCTTGCTTCATGCTCCTTGTTCATCTCAGGCAATTCGAAACCGAGTCAAGACAGGAGTGAGTGGCAGGCGGTGCTCAATCGACATGGTCTCGAGTGAGTATGCAAACTTCGCACCGCAGTCACAGCACACCCGGTAAGTCTCGCCTTGCAGTGTGAACACACGGCTGAGGTGAACGTGGTGACACCCAATGAGGAAATCAAGGATAGCTAGGAGGATTGCCATAGACTCCCCTTTGCGAGTTTTATGCTTATTCGATCGCGTGATCCCTTGCCAACTTCGAACGGTTCGCTCTCCGGTAGATGGATTGGCTCATGAAACAAGTCCGACTCCCCTAAATACGGAACTAAATTCACCCTTCTGTACTGCAGGCCACCAACCACTTCGGTCATCTCGCTAAGCCGTTGGTTCCTGATGTAATCCCTGCATTCCGCCCACCGGCTGTCGTGACCGTTCGAGGGCACTGCCGCAATGCGGGCACCAATCTCAGCCCGCTGCTCGTCCATACTCCCGCAATTCAGTGATTTGCCGTGCTACATCTTTGGCGAGCTAAATGCGTTAATCCGCTGCGATGCATCGATGGCTGAACTGCTTGGAGCGGCATTTCCGACAGAGCTACCGCGGCATGAGAGGGTCAAGTAGGAACGAAGGAGTCAACATGTACGCCACAAAAGTGATCAATGGCGTCCCCGCGATCCAGCGCGATGGACAAAGTGTGTTGAGTGTCTGCGACCGAGATTGGGAGTTTGCAAACTGGCTATGCGCGCTACTCAACGAACTGGGCCACAAGTCCGAATTGTTGCTGAACGAGCAGGACTGGGAATGGCTTAATGCGATCGATCGCCCCTTCAGAAGGACGGTACAGCATGCCTGATATCAAGACAGCCCCCACGATTTCTATCGTTGTTCCTTTTCATAACGAGGAACCTAATGTCATTGAACTGTATAGCCGCTTGCAAGCCGTCATGGAGGAGCTGGGTCGCACTTATCAGTTCGTCTTTGTCGATGATGGCAGCAGGGATCTTACTTACAAGTTGCTGAAGGAACTCGCCGAAATCGACCCTCATGTAGTCGCCGTTCGGCTGCGTCGAAACTTCGGCCAGACCGCAGCGCTCGCTG
>JBAWFQ010000079.1:0-3597 GCA_049592035.1 Terriglobales bacterium | reverse complement strand
CAGCGACCCTGTGTGCCTCAATACGATTGGTACGACTGCGACCGCGATCCCAAATCCCTTCAGGCACGTACTCAAATCGAACACCTCGACCATCAGTGTCGGTGCAAGCAGAGGGGAAGGTCACAAGGCGGTTTTCGTAGAACAAGGCATTGGAGAATTTGATCAGGCGCTCATCCCTGCTGCGGTAGTGCCATTTGAGGTATGCCTCCCTGAAAAGCGGCACGGTAGCGACAGCATCGTCAAGTAGAGATTCAAGCGGTTCCTCGACGACTTCGCCCTCTCCGTCAGCGTCCTCATCTTCCCCCTCAAATTCGAGTTGCGCTCTGAAAAATGAGGTTGGTGGTAGCTGATTGCGGTCGCCGGCGACGACCACTTGTTTGGTGCGGAGGATGGCCGCGATGCCTTCGGCTGTCGGCAGTTGCGAAGCCTCGTCGAAAACCACGAGGTCGAATGTCACACTGCCCGGTTTGAGATATGTGGAGACTGAGATCGGGCTCATCAACATGCAAGGCTTTAGAGCCTGTAGCGCATGGGGAATCTCCGCGAAAAGCTTCCGCAAAGGTTTAATTCTTTTTCGTTTCTGCAACTCACGTCGAAGCACGCCCACCTCACTGCCGGCGATGCTTGACTGTGCCGCACGCAGGCGTCGGGCCGAGTCGGCCGCCTTACCTTGAATGTGAAGAGCAACCAGCCCTCGAACTGAGGTGTCTAGCGATTCAAATTTCTTCACGAGCTCTTCGCGTTGGGCGGCGCTGAACATGGTCAGCGCGTCAGACTGGGCCATCACGGCACTGACCCAGAGCTGATAGAACCGGCGCTCAAAGGCTTCAGGCGCGTCCTTGGCGCTTACTGAGCCAAGGCGCCGGCCACAAACGCACACAAACCAGACCTGTCACATTTCTGCAGCGACCGTTGAAGGACAACCATTTCCTGGATTAGCGAGAAGTTCTCAAGCAACTCAGATACGCGTCTAACAAGCCGTTGGCTACCTGCGCATTCAACAGTAACAGCATCAGACATGCCCAGTGGCCAATATCGATCCAGCCGCTCCACTGAGTGGCGGAGCGCTTCGGAAAGAATTATCGGAACTTCGACGCTCGCGTGCCGAAAGGGGTCTCTGATTTCGATCGACTGCGCAGGCTTCTTGTTGATGGCGACCAAGGTCCCCATCAGTGTTGCTGCTGCACGGCACCTCTCTGCTGCCCGTAACAGGGCCTCGCGATCGCGGGTCTCTGAAGCCTCGACATCGATGGCAAGTTCCGTCTGATGAGACACAAACCAGTTGTTGATCTCTAACAGCCGGCAAACGATTGCGTGGAGACGGACGGCGACAGAATGGGTGGTGTTTGCGCCAGTTCTTGTACTCTTGCGCAAGGTCGACCGCCATCTCCAATAAGACGGCAGCAAGCCTCGATACCGGTGTGAAAACTGCCGAATAGCGGGCTGGAGCAATGGCTCAGCCTGCTCCAGCGGCAGCTCGAAATGCTGCGTGTAAACCGCGAACTGCGACTCGAATTCGCCCTGTTGGGTCGCTGCGGTCTCGAAAACGGCCGCGTTCCGCTCTAATTGCTCAGTGGTACTGTCAAACCACCCGTGCGGCAATCGGTCAAGAGCGCCAACCAACGCAAATGCAGGTTGGAGCTGACGCATGTCCGATATCGAGAGGTCATCTGTTTCTACGACACTCCTGAAATCGGGAATCAACTCTTGAATGCGGTTTGCCGCTGCGAGGAGAATGCGCAGGTCCTGTTCGATCTGCTCCCGATCAGTGATGGTCACAGCTGTCGCCGAAAACCCGTGCCACGGATGAGTGGTCCGAACATCAAAAACCTTTGCCTGGGCGCCGAGTTCGTTCAGTAGGTCGTAGCGTTCTACAATGTCGGCACGAGAGACGGTCAAAACATCCGCCCATGGCAACGAGGCCCGCACTTCGGGCGTGAAAGCCAGTTTGGCCGTTCGTCCGATTGCCTGATAGAGAGTCTTGCCAAGCGGTTCCCGAACCCGATGCAATTCCTGAACGTATCGGTTCAGATCGGCTCGAACTCGCAACAGAGATGCTAGGTTTTCCTCGAAACGGCCTCCATCAGAGAGATCGTCGGACTCCAAAGTGCGCCGCAATTCATCAATGATCTTTGTTTTTCCGGCCTTTGTGCTATGTGCTTCAAGGCAGAATCGTCCCAGGCCCTGACCTGACCGATCTTTTGTACCAAGTGGAATGTTAGTGTAACGCCTCGTTGGACAATTGTCCGTAGTCGTCGCCGGGGGTGTGGGGATGTGGGAAACGCGGAGCGTTTTCCATATCTCCATGCCCCGGTGGCTTCGGCAAGATGGCTTGCGGTGCCGGCGGCCTGTAGCCCAGCGCCGAGTGCGGCCGTTCCGTGTTGTATTCCACGCGCCACCTCTCCGTCAGAATCTGTGCCTCCTTCAGCGAGTAGAAGATCTCGCCGTTCAAAAACTCATCTCTCAGTTTTCCGTTGAAGCTCTCGCAGTACCCGTTCTCCCACGGACTTCCAGGCTCGATATAGAGCGTTTTCGTGCCCAGCTTTCCCAGCCACTTCCGCAACTCCCCGGCAATAAACTCGGGCCCATTATCCGAACGGATGTGCTCCGGAATCCCCCGCACCAGCATCACATCCGCCAGCGTGTCGATCACCTGCAAACTCCCCAAGCGCCGTGCCACCCGGAGTGCCAAACACTCCCGCGTATATTCGTCGATCACCACCAGGATGCGCAGTGCTCGTCCGTCGTGCGTCATCGCTTTCACAAAATCGTAGCTCCACATATGATTCGCCCGCTCCGGGCGCAGCCGTACACACGAACCATCGCCCAGCCACAACCGCCCTCGCGCCCGCTGTTTCTGCGGCACCTTCAGCCCTTCGCGTCGCCAGATCCGCTGCACTCGATCCTTTCCCACCTGCCACCCTGCATCCCGCAACAACACCGTGATGCGCCGGTAGCCGTAGCGCCCATACTTCGCGGCCAGGGCCAGGATCGCCTGCGTCAGCTCGTCTTCGTCCGTGCGCCGCAGCGGCAGATAGCGTTGTGTCCCTCGCCACTGCTTCACCACTCGGCACGCCCGCCGTTCACTCACTTCGTATTCCTCGCGGGCATGCTCTACGGCGCACCGACGTCGCTCCGGGCTTAGAAGTTTCCCTCCGCAATATCCTTCAGGATCTGTTTGTCCAACGACAGCTCCGCCACCAGCCGTTTCAACTTGCCGTTTTCTTTCTCCAGTTCTTTTAGGCGCTTGGCCTGGTCCATCTTCAAACCGCCGTATTCCTTCCGCCAGCGGTAAAACGTCTGCATGGTGATCTCGGCTTCCTTGCAGGCTTGTGGGGTAGTTTTTCCGTTGGCGATGCTGACTTCAATCTGCCGCAGCATCGTCACGATCTGCTCTGGCTTGTACCTCTTGATGGGCATGACCCGCTTTTCCTCCAAGTGGATTCTCTCTCATTCCACCTGGTACAAATTTCGCCGGTCAGGTCAGACCGGAGCAAACAATAAACGAGTTGCCGTGGTTGCTGAGCTCTCTGACATTTTGGATCAGCGCAGGAGACGACACGCAGCGTGTTGACCTCATCATTCGGCACCTGCAAG
>JBAWFQ010000078.1:0-16136 GCA_049592035.1 Terriglobales bacterium | reverse complement strand
ACGCTGGCGGTGAATTATTTGACGCGCAGGATTCCGGCATTCCAAGCCGTGATTCTGGGCACGGTGATCACTTCGCTGTCGTGGGTGATTCTCGCGCTGCGGCCTACGCTCTGGGGCGCGGTGCTTTCTTTGTTTGTGCTGGCGCTCGGCGAAATCATTCAGTCTCCGCGCTACTACGAATATATTTCGCGCCTTGCGCCTCCGGGGCAGCAGGGCACTTACATGGGTTTCGCATTTCTGCCGATCGGAATCGGATCGCTGATCGGCGGCTGGTTTGGCGGCACGCTGGTTCACCATTTCGGAGAGGTCACGCATCAACCGGCGCGGATCTGGTGGACCGTGACGGGAGTCGGCCTCGCCACGGCGGCGGTGCTCTGGATTTATGACAGAATCGTAAGCCCGAAGACCGGCGCGCCTCCGACCAAGCAGCAGGCTCGTCAGTAAAGGCAGATCAGGTCGCAGTGGTCACAGTCAACCGTGACACTAGGTCACAGCATTTCGCGTGAGATTCCTTTTATCATAAAGCACTTTCCGCGAACTCACTTGCGGGAAAGCCTTGGCTACAAGAGGAGATCATGCCCGCGCGCAAAATCACTCCCGACTACATTGCCGACCACATTCGGCGCGTGCTGAAGGATGGCGGGTCGACGCCGCACTCGGAAGACGTGCAACATTTTTTCAAGGAAGTCATCACGTCGCGCGGTTGGTACACGGCGGAATTACGAAAATTTGCGGTGCGCTTCCGGCGCAGTATCGAGCGCGAGCGGGGACTGGATTTCGTGGTGCAGGTCGCGGACCATCTTTTCTCCGGCCGGGTTCTCGAAGAAAAAGTGATGGCTGTTCTGCTGCTTGAGAATCAAACGAAGCATTTTGGCGATGATGAATTCCAGCTTTTTGCCTCCTGGCTCGACCGCGTCACCAGTTGGGCCGATCACGACGCGCTGGTGCACGATCTGCTGGGGCCGATGCTGGCCGCGGACCCTGCGCGTTGCCGGGAGATTTTTGTTTGGGCGAACTCGCCGAATCCCTGGCGGCGGCGCGCGGCGTGTGTGGCGCTGATACGGGGAGCGCGCGAGCAGCAATTCTTTGAACAAATCGTGCAGCTTTCGAATCAACTGCTGCAGAACGAAGAAGAAGACGACATGGTCTTGAAGGGCTTGGGTTGGCTATTGCGCGAGACGGCCAAGGCCAATCCTAAGCGTACTGTGCCGTACTTGATGGAAATCCGGGAGAACGCACCGCGCTTTGTACTGCGGACCGCCTGTGAGACGTTGAGTCCTGCAACGCGAAAGCCGGTCCTCGGCTGAGGCAACCAGGCCCCAACTCAAGTTTGTTCCGGTCAGGCAGCTGCCGAGCTGCGCTCGGCTTGGACCCTTCGACTTCGCTCAGGGCAGGCTCCGAGGGCGGCCGTCTCTGCACGAACTTTCAGGCGGCCAGAATCTTGTCCCGGAAGCCTCCGTATGCGATCGTCTTCACCCTTTCTTTTTCGTAGAAATCGTGCGGGAATCCCATCTCGATGGCACTTGCCTCATTCAGCGTGGAAACCTGTTGCGGCGTCAGCTGCAACTCGAAACTCGCCAGGTTATCCTGCAGCTGCGACAGGCTCCGCGCGCCGACAATCGGAATCACTGGAATATCGCGGTATCGCAGCCAGGCCAGAGCAACCTGAGCGGACGAGCGGCCCACCTGCTGGCTTACTTTGTGAAGCGCCGCCACGACTCGATCCGGCCGCTCTCCGGTGCGCATAAAAGACCTATCGGTCGAGTATCGGCCGTCCGATGCGCCGCCGGCATGATATTTGCCGCTTAAAACACCTCCAGCCAGTGGCGACCACGCGACCAGCCCGAGTTTGAAAGCCTTCGCCATAGGGATAAGTTCGCGTTCCACCGTGCGCTCGATCAGCGAATATTCAATCTGCAGACCGATGAAGCTGGTCCAGCCGCGCAGCTCGGCCAGAGTATTGGCCTGCGCGATCCACCATGCGGGCGCGTCCGAAATGCCAATGTAGAGAACCTTGCCTTGACGAACCAGATCGTCGAATGCCCGCATCACTTCTTCGACCGGAGTCATTTGGTCCCAGATATGCAGGTAATATAGGTCGATGTAATCTGTTTTCAAACGCCGCAGGGAACCCTCGACCGCCTGCACCATGCTCTTGCGGTGATTGCCCGCCGCATTGGGATCGTTTCCCGCTACGGCGTTGGTATATTTCGTAGCCAGCACCACGGATTCCCGGTGATCGCGAATAAACTCACCCACCAGGGTTTCGCTGGTTCCATTGGTATATAAGTTAGCCGTGTCGATGAAATTTCCTCCCGCCGCGCGATAGGCCTCATAAATCTTGCGCGATTCATCCTTGGTCGCGCCCCAGCCCCAGTCTTCTCCAAACGTCATGGTGCCGAGCGAGACTTCGGAAACTCGAAGGCCGCTGTGTCCCAATAGCCGATAATTCATGATTTTCACCTCAGGATTATTTCGAAATTACGCAGAACCTAGTATGGATTCGTCGTCTGTGGTTCGCGATTCTAAAACTCCCGAACGTACGGGCCGTCAGAGTCCCTCTTCTTCCAGAAATTTTTCCACTTCGAGCGCGGCCATGCAGCCGGAACCAGCGGCGGTGATGGCTTGGCGGTAGCGGCGATCCTGCACGTCGCCGCACGCGAATACGCCGGGCACTTTGGTGAAGACGTTTTTCTGCGTGACCAGGTAGCCGTCGGCATCGGTGTCGAGTTGGCCTTGGAAGATTTTGGCGTTCGGAATGTGCCCGATGCCAAGAAACATGGCGCTGGCTGGAAACTCCCAGCTTTCGCCGCTCTTCAGATTGCGCAGGCGCAGAGCGGTGACTTCTTTCTTGCTGACATCGAGAACATCGTCGACCACGGTGTCGGTAAGAAATGCAATCTTTGGATTCGCGCGGGCGCGATCCAGCATGATTTTCGACGCGCGAAACTGTTCGCGACGATGAATCAGCGTCACCTTGCTCGCAAAGCGCGTCAGAAAAGTCGCTTCTTCCATGGCGGAATCGCCGCCGCCGATCACCGCAATCTCCTTGCCCGAAAAAAAGAAGCCATCGCAGGTGGCGCAGGAAGAGACACCATGGCCAATCAGGGCGTGCTCGTTCGGCAGTCCAAGCCAGCGCGCAGACGCTCCGCTGGCGATGATGAGGGTTCGGGTCTGAATCGTTTCTTTGCCGATCGTCAATTCGATCGGATGCTTGCCCAGATCGGCTTTGACCAGGTGGCCCATGCGATACTCGGCGCCGAAGCGCTCGGCCTGCTTACGCATGTTCTCGATCAGTTCCGGGCCCTGTATGCCTTCGGGGAAGCCGGGGAAATTTTCCACCAGCGTGGTCATCGATAGTTGTCCGCCCGGTTCATGGCCTTCGATCACGAGCGGCTTGAGGTTGGCGCGGGCGCTGTACAGAGCGGCGGTGTGACCGGCGCATCCGGAGCCCATGATTACGACATTGCGTATATCCATAGAGGTAGAAGCAGCGTCAGTAGATAGATTCGGAAAAACAAATTTCGCTTCAATCGACAAAGCCAACGGGACAGCCTTTGCCGGGACAACCTTAACAGACTACGGGAAAGTTGGTTGTCGATCCGCAGCCCCTAAAGAGTGTGCGTGAGAACTCGTCTTTCGCCCCTGCGGGGCTTGCTGATGTCCCACTGGTACCCACGGCTTGCGCCGTGGGCTGTATTCTCACGCCGCTTCGCGGCTGATTGTTGCGGCGGATTATGTTCCACCGCAATGTTAAAATTGAGTTCTCACGTACACACTAAAGGGGCAATTCAATCTCAAGGAACTTGCGGCATCGCTAAAGCGACGCCCTGATACGAACCGCTTTGCTACGAACCGCGGGGGTTCCTCGGCCTGCTACGGGTTCTTCTTGCTGCCGGCGCCGGTCTTGGCCGTTGTAGTTTTGACCGCACTACGCACTCCCAGCCTGGCCAGTTCCCCGGGCACCATTTTTCGCGCGCCCAGAGCATCGCGATAGCGCTCCATGATCGACGAAGCAGCGCGGAAGATCGGTTCGTACGCGCTCTGATCCGTCGTTGGATTTCCGTCTTCGCCTCCACATCGCGCCAGCACCACCGACGCCTTGCCGAAGCGCTCAAGTTTGACTCGCGAAACCGGTGTACTGGTAGATAACATCGCGGTCGCCGAAGCGACTGCGGAAGCATTGTCCTCGACAGATACCTCCATCAGGTCGTTGGGCTTGGGATCGCGCACGCGCAAGACGAGCGTCTCCACCATATCCTTCGAATCCACGCTGAAGGAGTATTGCACGTTGCTGAAGAGGGCGGCGCTGGGAAACTCGCGCCGAATCCTGACCCAATCGGCCGTCGCGACCGCGCCGGGCGGCAAGGAACCCATGCCGGGAATTGGCGTGTTCGGGTCGAGGGTGGAACGCCCGCGCGCAACCTCGTAGTCAGCGCCGAATACCGGTTTGGCAGGTATCTTGGTCAGCGCCGAAGACAGCTCTTTCTGTTCGTCGGCCGACGGCGCGCATACGTTGAGAAGGTTGACTTTAACCTGCGGCTGCTGGGGATTGACTGCGGGCTGCTGAGCGGAAGCGAGCGCGGCGATGGCCAGCGCCGCTGCCGTGATCAGAATCTTCTGAGGGAACACGGCGAAATTGTATCAGGCCCTCGGGCTGTAGAGCGGAACTGAGGAGATAACGAAGCCTAGTCGGCAGCCCCGGATTCGGCCTCGATGGCGCCATGTCGGCGCAGTAATTGCGGCAGGTTCTGCGAAAACGCCGAGCGTGGCAACACCATGTCGCAGCCCACGTCGTGCGCTTTCTGCTTCAAGTCTCCCTGCACGTGGGAAAGGAACCCAATGATCGACGTCCCCTTCTTCAACTTGCTTTTCAGTCTCGGGATCAGGGTCAAAGGCCTGGCATTGGCATTATTCAAGTCGAAGATAATCAGGGAAGGCTTTTCTTCACCGTTGTTCTTCATCCGCTCGGTGAGTTCCTTCTCGTTCTTGACGAACTCCACCTTCACGTTCATCTTTTGGCCCGTGGCCTGAATCTTGCTCAGGAAGAACAGGTCTTCAACAAAAGCAAAGACACGCGAGGCCGCGTCCTCTCGTGGAGCGGGCAGAGGCTCAGGGTCGAGCACCGGGTAGGACGCGGAAAAACCGGGCCGCCGCGGTCCTCTACCCTGATTGCCGTTGCCGTCGCCCATGTTGGCGCGGTAGCTGTGGTCCATGGGAGCGGTAAAAATGCCTTGGTGCTCTCCGCGCTCGCGGCCCATCGCGCCGCCCGCGCCGCGTCTTGGCGGACGCCGTCCACGGCGCCGTTTGTGTTTCCCTCCACCTGCGGAGGAATGTCCGGGTCCTGCATTCATAATTTTTCTCTTGTTAACCTTTAGAAGTTAAATCCCCAGAAGTTAATCGCGGCCCGTATCGCAGGCCCGATTGACTCGTCTTGCTTGCGACCGGCACGTGAAAACCTGGCTCGCAACGCGCGCTCACTACGGGTGGCGTGCTGTATAAATCGGCTACCGGCAGACCAAACCCCACATCGGCTGGATGCTACTCGAGAATGATATTCAAAGTATCGATGTCCAAACTGTCAGGCTCAAACTATCAGATTCAACTGGGCGCCTGGAGTCTCACTTGGCGCAAACGGGCCAGCCTGGAAGCATGGCCATTGGGAACAGTTTAGATGTTACTCGCGAAACCGCCGACTGCGCAAGGGGGCGCGACTAAGTTTTCCACAGACTGCACATTACCAAAGTGGGCTAGGGCCACTGCTCAGCGGCGTTCCTAAGATATCGGCGATATCGGCGGCAATGAACTCTCTCAAGCGCTGCCTTCTCTGCATCCTCACATCCACGAGTTTCCAGACCACAACAATGCCGGGGTTTCGCCTGAAGTTTCGCCACGCCTACGCCGATGTAAGAAGAGTGCGACCCGCGCCCACTAGAGAAAAGAACCCCGCATCGAACGCTCTCGCCCTGCCGGGACAGCGGTTCGTGGCCCGCCAACCAATTTTTGATCGTGCACAGAGGGTATTCGGATACGAACTTCTTTTCCGAAACGGTGTCGAAAATTATTTCAATGCCGATCCGGAACTCGCCGCCCGCTCAACCCTGGATACCTCTCTGCTTCTTGGTATGAGCACGCTGTGCGACAACCGGCTCGCCTTCGTGAACTGCACTCGTGAAGTCCTGTTGAAGGATCTGATTACGTTACTCCCGCCGAACCAGACAGTGGCCGAGATTCTGGAGACGGTCGAACCCGGGGACCGAGTGATCGCCGCCTGCAAGCGGCTGAAGTCGTTTGGCTACCGCATCGCGCTCGACGACTTTGCCGCCAACGATCCGCGCATACCGCTTTGCGAGTTTGCCGACATCATAAAAGTCGATATCCGCGCAACTGCGCCGGCAGAACGGGCTGGCATGATGCGCCGGTTTGGGTCTGCGAAGTGCAAGATGCTGGCGGAAAAAGTCGAAACACCCCTCGAATTCCAGCAGACCCGAGACATGGGATTTGCTTACTTTCAGGGCTATTTTTTTTGCCGGCCCGAACTGGTCATGGGCCGCGAAGTTCCTGCCAGCCGATTGCACTACATGCGCCTCCTCGAAATGGTCTCGCGCAGAGAACTCGACATGCGAGAGCTGGAAACGATGCTCAAGCAGGAAGCCTCGATTTCTTACCGCCTGCTTCGCTATCTGAATTCCCCGGTCTTTGGATTTGCCCTGGAAATCAAGTCGATTCGGCATGCCATCGCCGTTCTCGGAGAACGTGAACTGCGGCGTTGGATTCGGCTCGTGGTCACGGTGGGGGCAGCTGAGCAAGCGTGCAGCGAACTGGTGCTCATGGGGTTGGCCCGAGGTCGTTTTTGCGAACTGCTCTCCGACCGAATTGGATCCAATTCCGATTTGTTCCTGATGGGGCTGCTTTCCATCATGGACGCCATCTTTGAGGTCAGTATGGACGTGCTCCTCAAACAACTGCCAGTGGAGCACGAAACCAAGGCGGCGCTACTCGGCCAGATAAGCAGCCTCCGGCCCATCTATCAACTCATGCTGGCCCAGGAGTCGGGGGAATGGGAGCGATCGAGCGAGCTTGCGAAACAATTGCACTTGAAGGATGAAGAAGTCGCCTCCACCTGGTTTCAGGCGCTGCAGTGGGCGCAAGAGGCGACTAGCGGAGTCTAGACAATCGGGTCATCGGGTCATCTAAAGTCAAATGCCTTTGACCTTCGATCACCCGATCACCCGATGGTCAGATGACCCGATTCCTACGGTGCTTCGATCAACTCCATTTTGCCGTCGCGCGTGCGGTGAAGCACCATCAGGACGCCCTGAGGGTCGCGGAATACGAAAACATCTTTGTCGCGAAAGTGCGCCTCTTTGATCGCTTCTTCCAGCGTCATCGGACGAAGCGCCACTGAGTCCTTGGCGTGCACGAGATGCACTTCGGTGGTCCGCGCCACCGCCGGAAATTTATGGACGAGAACGGAAACGGTAGCACTCTCCGCCAATCCGAGCGCCGCTTCCAGGTTGTCTTCCAACGACTGGCCGTCAAACTTTTTGACCGCCTTGCGCTTCTTACTCAGCCACTTGGTTTTATGTTTGAGCGCCTGCTTCTGAAGATGGTCGAGCGCTTGATTGATGGCCGAGAGCATGTCGTCGGTCTGAGCCAGTCCTACAATCGGACCGTTGGGTGGATCAATCGTGATTTCGGCCTTGTGACGGCGTTTTTCGACGGCCAGAGTCACCTTGGTCTCGAAGCGGTCGCCTAGAATTTTGCGGATCTTATTGAGTCCAGTTTCAACTTCCTTGCGGATGGTGGGAGTGATTTTATATTTTCGCGCGGTATATTCCACATTCATTGCACTCTCCAGTGAGGTAGGAGTCGAAATGCAAAAAGTCAGAAGTCAGAAGTCAAATTGCAGAAGTAAAAGCCAATCTGCCACGACTCGCCTTTACTACTTCAATTTGACTTCTGACTTCTGACTTCACTTTTTTACTCTTCTTTGATGGGTGCTCGGAATTTTCATATCTTCCCTGTACTTGGCCACGGTTCGGCGCGTCACCTGGATGCCTTGCGACTGCAGGATGCGAGTGATTTGTTCGTCGGTCAGCGGCCGGCTGGGGTCTTCTTCCTCGATCAACTTTTTGACGCGGCGTTTCAAAATCAAGAGCGACGTGCCGCCGCCCTCCGGTCCCTGCACGCTTTCCGAGAAGAAATAGCGCAATTCGAATACGCCCTGCGGGGTGTGGACGTACTTGTTGGCGACCGCGCGGCTGACGGTGGAAGGATGCACGCCGATTTCTTCCGCCACTTCCTTGATCATCATCGGCTTCAGCTGATCGATTCCGCGCTCGAGAAAATCCTCCTGGCGCGCCACGATCGAGTAGCAGACCTTGGCGATCGTCTGCTTGCGTTGTTCGATGTTCTTGATGAGCTGAATCGCAGACTTGTAGCGATCTTTGACATAGTTGCGGGTGTCGCGGTCATTGCCGTCGCGGGTCAGCAGTCGTTTGTACGCGGGATTCAAGCGCAACTGCGGCATGTCCTCGTCGTTCATGATGACCAGCCACTCGTCGCCGTGCTTCACAAAAGCGACATCGGGCTCGATCAGACGAGCGGGAACTTTGTTGTAACGCAAGCCCGGCCTGGGGTCGAGCGTGCGGACATAATCGAGCGCCGTTTGCACTGCTTCCACGGGACGTCCGATGGCGCGCGCAATTTCCTTGAACTGCTTCAGCGTCACCGCTTTCAAATGCTGATCGACGACGGCCATCGCGTCGCGGACAACTTGTTCGGGCAGGGCATTGCCGTTGCGGTGCAGTTGCAACTGCTCCAGATGGTAGCGCAACTGGTAGAGCAGGCATTCCCGCAGATCGCGGCAGGCGATGCCTGACGGATCGAACTGGCGCACGACTTCGAGTGCTTCGTGCAGATCGGCGACCGTGAAATTAATATCTGAAATCCGGGCTGGCGCCGCCGCTGCTCCTGTGCCGGTTCCGTGGCTGGCGGCAGTCGGCGGAATCTCAGTCGCGTGAAAGTCAGTCGCGTGAACTTCAGTCGCCTGAACCTGGGTCGCCTGAACCTGGGTTGCGTGAACTTCGGCTGCTGTTTCGGGATGAACATCCGGCAAAACATAACCTGCCTCATCCGGCGCAGCCAAAGAGTCGGCTCCGTCGTTCTCCGTCATCAATGGCGGAAGGCCGGAGTCGTTGAGAGCCAGGTGCTCCGGTTCGGAAACCGAGCGATGAAGGTCAGATCCATCCAAGTCAGAGCTATCCAAGCCAGAGCTATCCAAGTCAGAGCTATCCAGGTCAGAGCCTTCTGGCGGAGTCTTGGCGACAGCGAGCCCTAGCGCCTCGGCCTCGCCAACGATCTTGGCCGCCACCTCCACATCGGCCTCGGGTGCGGCGACCGGAGCGATTCCCAGCAGTTCTTCGTCACTGGCAATCAAGTATCCTTCTTCGTTCAAGTTTCCGATGATCAACTCGGCGGCTTGGTGTACCGCCGGCCGCACAGAAATCGCGCCTAGTTGCCATAGCAGGTGGTCGCTCAAGTTCCCCGGCTTCGATAGAAAATTCTCGAACGAAGGCTTTTCGATCTCTTCCATTTCTCCCGAGCTGCGATAGCCGGGGTCGAGATAGTCCTGGAAGAATGAGCCAAAATCGATCTCCTCGAACGGATCCTTCTTCTCGTCCGCCATCGTCGGCGGGCCTTCTTCCGGAGTGGTCGCCTTGGCGGCTAACCGGTCGCGTTCTTCCTCCTGGCGGCCAACATCGTCGAGCAACGGGACGGCATCTTCCAGTTCCTCCAGCACAGGGTTCTCGACCATCTCGGCATTGATCATGTCCCTGAGCTCGAGCTTGTTGAGCGCGAGCACCGACACCATTTGCACGAGACCCGGCGTCAGAATCTGCCGCTGGGATAACTTGACGTTCAGTTTGTGCTGAAGCAGCACCATTTTCTCCCTACTAATTTATGGTTCCCACCCACCCTGCAAGATGACGTCCGGTGCATCGGGTGGTGGAAAATTTAGCTTCTCATGCACGGAGGTAGTCGTGGCGTCACGAAAGGTCAATGTGCCCACGCCTTAGTAACCTGAAACATCGGGTCATCGGGTGATCGGGTCATCGGATCATCTAAATTCAAATGCCCTTGACTTTCGATCACCCGATGCTCTTCATACCAGTGAGAAGCTTTCCCCCAAATAAACCCTGCGCACTTCCGGGTCACTACCCAATTCCTCCGGCGTACCGGAACGGAAAATTCGCCCCTCGTTAATGATGTAAGCCCGGTCCGTTACCGACAACGTCTCGCGGACGTTGTGGTCCGTGATCAGAATGCCGATCCCGCTGGCCCGCAGATCTGAAATGATCTTCTGCAGATCCAAAACGGCAATCGGGTCGATACCTGAGAACGGCTCGTCGAGCAAAATAAATGTGGGACTGATGCACAGCGAGCGTGCGATTTCTACCCGCCGCCTTTCCCCGCCCGACAGCGCATAGCCGCGATTCTGCCGAATATGCTCCAGCCCTAGCTGGTCAATCAACTTCTCCGCCTTTTCCCGGCGCTCATGCCAGGAAATAGGCTGCACCTCAAGCACGGCCAGGATGTTCTCCTCGACCGTCAGTTTGCGAAAAACTGAAGCTTCCTGTGGAAGGTAACTGATCCCGTACTGGCGCGCCCGTAAGTACATGGGAACGCTAGTGATATCTTCGTCGTCGTACAAGACCCTGCCAGTGTCGGGGGGGACGAGACCTACGATTGCGTAGAAAGAAGTGGTTTTTCCGGCACCGTTCGGTCCGAGAAGGCCCACGACTTCGCCTTGCAGAACCTGAAGGCTAACTCCGCTTACTACCTGCCGGCGACGATAAGTCTTGCCGATTTCATCGGTGGCCAGCGTGTGCATTTATCGTGCCATTTGCGTCCGCGTGACCGCCGGGGACGTTTCCCTTCCATCCACGAGCACCCTATCATCGTGTCTGTAGAAAGTCAACGAATCGCCCGTGGTTTTCCCCTGTTCGGCATCAAAAATGCTGGGAGGTCCGCTCAATGGTCCGCCGGTCAGGACGTACCGGTCGTCCGCCGAGGTGTAGACCAATCGGTCGCCGGTCGCATGACGCGTCGGCTGCGTAATCACCACCCTGTCTTCGGCGATAATTCGGTCCACTTGGCCGGGACTTGCCAGGCCGGACGCTGTTCCTGCTGTTGTTCCTGCTGCTGTGCCTACTTTTGACTGGCTCCGTGGCAGCAGAAATACCGTCATCTGTCGCCCCGTGATGGTCGCATCCTCCTCTTTGGCAGTTACTCCGCCATCCAGGAAAACTCTCCGTTCGACATCGGCGTAGTTCAAACGCGCGGATGTAATGTGAACCGGTGTCACCTTCCCCGTCTTGTCCACCTGCACCAGCACGGTCGAAACCGCCTGATCTGGGGCTTTTGTGGAAGCAGTGCCCTTCCCCGTCCTCACACCGATCTCCCCCTGAGCAAACAGAGAGCGATGATCGCGATCGAATTGCAGCGTGGGAGCTTCCACGATATTTGCGTCTTGCCACAAGCGCGCATCGCCCGTATATACCGCAATCGCCGAAGAACGATTTGCCGTCATGCTGCGGCTGGTTACGTGGATCGGATCGGAGGAAGCGAGCATGGCGCCATCTGGTTGCGCCTGCAGATCGGAGTACGTGCTCTTGACGCTGCCCTCGGCGAGCGCGTCACCGGTTGCCCGGTTAATGCGAACCGTCTGGGCCGTCGTCATCATGCCACCGTCCACCACCCGTGGCGATCCGTTCAGCACCACCATTTGATCGGCTGTCGTGTACTCGGCGCGCTGCGCCCAAGCCTTTTCAGTGCCGTCGACGTAGGCGAAGGCGCCCGTTTGCGTGATCGACCGCACGCCGCCTTCTGGAAAAAAGGTGACATCCAGCATTCGGCTGGTTGACACGCGATCCGTCTGTCCCGACGCAGCGGTCTTAACGAGCCCCGCCTTGCTTGGGTCAATCTTGCTTGGCTCGATCTTGCTCGAGTTGACCTGGGTCGCTTGTATCAAGCTGCTGACAATTTTCGCGTCTGGTTCTCCATGGAGCGTGGCGAGGCGATTCTGCTCCGTGAATTTCGCCGTGAACTTGGCGGCGGTGACCACCGTCTTCTGGTTTGCGTCCGGTTGCGTAATGACGATCTGCGGTGGTCCACTGGTTTCGGCACGCTCCAGCAGGCGTCCGTCTTTCACGATAAAGTCCATTACCGGGGCGTTCATTTCGACATCCTGCGTACTGCCTTTCGCAGGCATCGACGAATTTACGGGGGGTAGCGCGGAAGACGACCCTGGCGGCGCCACCGCAACCAGAGTCCCGCTCCGGCTGTTCTTCTGCGTCAATCGCACGCCGTCTTCGGCATGAACCGTCTCCAACACTTGCTGCCCGGCCGCGCTTCCACCAAAGTGGAGCGTTGCCTGCCCAGCGGTAGCGTTGGCGGGTTGTCCCCCCAGAGAATCGAGCCGCACGTTACCCGTGAGAATGGCCGTGGTGAGTAGATTCCTGGAGCCAGTCAAAAACAATTCCGCGTGATCGGAACGCTCCTGCGTTTCCGAGTTGGATGACACGCTGCCATGAATCTCGCTCCGCACATCGCCCTCGGCAACAATGTGGTCGACCGTGTCGTCTTCGCGCAGAAAGAACGTCGCGAGGTCGGACCATGCTTCCTGCTGGTCCCGCGTCATGTGCACCGTGGTGAGAACGACCTGATGAGGCTGTTTCGTAATCACGCCATGATCCGCATTGAGATGGACTGGTTGCGGCCGATTTACGGTCATCACGACGGCCGACAGCAGGTTCATCGTGCCTGTCTTGGCCATGTATTGAATTCCCACGGCGGAGCCGGATGCCTGCGGCGTCTGAAACTCGACCCGGCCCGAGGCGGAGGCATCCCCAGTATTCTTGTTAAAGACGAGCCCGTCGGTTTCCAGATGAAGAGGTGTTCTAGTTTTCTCGGGAGGCGACTGGTCCGAATGCCGAATGCCCTCGGGATTCGCTTCCAGGTCAATCAGCACTCTGCCCTTCGCAGTTACATTGCCCGAAACCGGATCGTACTCGAAATCATCCCCCACGACACGGTCGAAGCGGCTGCCGTCCTTGCCGTAAATGACGATCTTGACGTTGTGCAGATCCGCCAGTCCGCCTGCTTTGAATTGCACTGCTTTGGAAGCGCTGATCGTAAACTGAGTGCGGCCCTCGGTGGACTTGGAGATGGAGAAACCCTCGGCCGTCTGCTGAATGTCCAAGCCAAGTTTCGCCGGTATCGTGCGCACGGCCTTGCGCAGACTCCATTGCGCGTAGAAGTACATCCCCGCGACCGTCGCAATCATCAGAACCGCGACGAAAGCGAACCAGTGCCGCAGGCGTGAAACCGGGAGGGACATGGCTCTAGTCTAAAGGAAAGCGCGTGAATGCATTGCAGAGGTCAGAGGTTAGATTGCAGAGGTAAAACCACGATCTTGAGAACTTCAACCTCTGCAATCTGACCTTTACCCTCTGACCTCTGGCCTACGTCCGCCGCACCAGGGTTCCGGCCAGCAGATCGTGCAGTCCCTGTTTGCGCTCCGTGAATCCGACCATGATGTAGCCGATGCACAGAACCATTGCGGAAAGCCACTTCGCAAAGTACCTTCCGGTCGCGCGTTCGAAGGAAATTCGGCTGCCGTTGAGATCGGTAACTTTCATCCCGAAGATCATCTTGCCCAGCGTCGCCTGGTATGACGAGCTTTCCATGAAAGCCTCGTACAACCAGGAACCAAAAAGCGTTGCGATAAACGTAACCCCACCGCCCAGGACTGCAAGGCCAAGGGGATGGATTCCGCTCATCATTCCCGCCAGCCCGAGGCCACCGAAAACTAAGTGAATCGGAGACACGACCACGCGCACAAGAATGCCGTCGATAATGGCGGCCACCACTCGAATCCAGAACCCTCCGTAGCCAACTCCGACCATTGGCGGATATGCAGCCGGTGAGGTGGTATACGGGGATGCCGGCGCTGGCACCGAAGTTGGGGCGATGCCGGCAGTTGGGGGCGTGGGCGCTCCGCAGCGGCTACAGAACTGAGCGCCGGCGGCATTCTGCGCGCCGCACTTGTTGCAGAAGAAAGTTCCGTCCATGACCCGGCACTATAAGGGTTTCGCCGGAAACTGTAAAGCTGCGATGCTGATTCTCGCCATCAATTCAAAACCGTTCGTCCAGGACGATTTAGTTTGAATGTGTTTTGAAAGGGAACGGCTTCCAGAGTGCTGAAAAACTAAGCCTCGTGTCAGGGTATCGCTTTAGCGATACCGCAAGTGGATCGCAACGGAACGAGATGGCTTCCTGAAATTCTCAGAACACAGCTTGCCGGAAGACTGTTCTCAGCATGAAGCGATGCGGGCGCCGGTTCACCGCCGCAACGCCTTAGCACGCTTCCCTTCAGCCAGCCGCAGCGGCGCTGTGGAAGCCAGTTCGACCCGGTTCCGTCCTTTGTGCTTGGCGCGATACAGAGCCTGGTCGGCAGCCTGGATCACCTGCTCAGGCTGGCGATAGCGCGTGCTGGGTTCGGCGACGCCGATGCTGACCGTCACCGATAGATGATCGGGTTGCTGGCTCGCGCGGGGCTGCGCCCCGCTGGACCCTTCGGCTTCGCTCAGGGCAGGCTCACGAGGGCGGCCGTCCCTACGTAAACCTGCGGCGGCGGTTTTCTTTTTTGCAGACTTCCGCCGATCCGACTCACTCGCGCGAAGTTCTTTCTGAGGTTCATTGCGAGTTTCATTTCGAAGATCGCCACTTGTCTCGGCATTGCGGGCAGCGCGTCGATCCGACCCGCGAACATGAAACGTGGACTTTTCAATCGTCCGCCGCAGCGCATCCAGATGGTCGAAGGCTTCCTTGGCGGAAGTGTTGCGGAAGACGATGGCGAACTCTTCGCCCCCGCAGCGGAAAGCCTGTCCATCGCCGCCAACCTGCGATAGACGCTTGGCCACCATGCACAACACCTGATCGCCGACGTCGTGTCCATAGGTATCGTTGAACTTTTTGAAGTGGTCGATATCGACAATGCCGATGGCATATTGCTGGTCGAGCGCCAGCAGGGACTCGTTGAAGGCGCGCCGTCCGCGAATGCCGGTAAGTTCGTCGTGGTAGGCGAGTACGTAGGAAGTCTCGATCAGCGAGGCAGCGAGTATCAGAGCAGCGGTGGCGACGTAGGCATCGGAAACCTTGCCGACGGGCGCGAATTGCAGCCACATGAAAACCGCTCCGAGAGACCACACAAAGCCCGGCTCAATCGGCTTGCGGGTTTGAAAAAAACGGCGCACGAACACGCCGATGGCAACCACGAAGCTCAGCAGAATCCAGAGCGGGATTGCAGCCGCGCCCGCCTGGCGCGGATTAGCGGGACTATTTTCCGGCCGGCAAAGCACGGCAAAGACAACCGATTCGACGAAGAGCAATCCAAAGCGGGGCGCAATTCCGGCAATGACAAGTCCGCGTTCGCGCATTGCGGCGAACGCGATAAAGTTGAGCGGAACCAGCAGGGCGGCAAGCGCAACGGCCATGCGTCCGGGGCCGGTGAGGGCGTATCCAGTTTGAACCTGTGCGGCAGAAAAGAAATTGACGGCGCGATGCGCCAGCAGCAGAAGCAGCAGGGAAAACAGGACTCGGCTGGAATTGAAGCGCCAGGCAAGAAACAATCCGGCAACAAACACGCCGACATAATAAAAAGCGAGTGAAGGCGCAACCTGCGGCATTAGAGAACTATTGACGAGCGTTGCCGCCAACGCCAGTAACAAGCCGCCGGGAACGAGCCACGCCTTCCAGGTTCTCGGGTTCACATTTTCAGAATACGGCAGCCGGAAGCGGGAGGCGGTTATGTTTCAGGCACGGGCGAGACGCTCAGGTGGGAAGGCCTCAGGCTTTTCAGGCTGCCGAAAAATTCTTGGGCGCTACGCAATCGTCCCTCAGCGGCTAAAGCCGGCACTGAAATCGGGCGTTTATCGCAGCGGTAAACCGCTGCGCCACCCAAAGGCAAGACCAAAATCGAGTTTTTCAGCACTCTGTAAAGCCGCATTCAAAATGACGCACTCCCGCAGCGCTGAAGCGCTGCGCCACCCAAAAACAAGGGCCAGGTG
>JBAWFQ010000077.1:0-2728 GCA_049592035.1 Terriglobales bacterium | reverse complement strand
ATCGCAGCGGTAAACCGCTGCGCCACCCAAAAACAAGAACAAAATCGGGTTTTTCAGCAGTCTATTCAGTCCTCACTCCTCGTCGGGCTCTTTCTTTTCCTCGATCGCCATGTCTTTCAATTCGCTGGACTCGAACACGTCGCCACATTCCTGGCATTCCACGTATTCGGATTCCTCGTCGCGAGAGACGATCTGCACCCGAGGATGCTTGCACTGTTCAGGGCTGGCTTTCTTCTGAGGAGACGGCGACGACGAGCTAAGCGTCATAGGTGTGTCAACTGTTCAACAATTGCGAGGAAGCGAGTGTTTCCCACAAATTCCCGATATTTTGCGGCGGTTGGCTGAGGATGTCAAGTACCTATAGAGCATGGCGGAGGTAGCCGCCCAAAAGCGTGAGAAGAGTTGATCTTCCCTGTGAACCTCTGTGTCCCCCGGTGGTAGAAGGTTTTTCGCGTTCACAGCCGAGTAGCAGGTTCAGGTAGGGGCGCGTCGGGCACCCTGGCTTTCAGAAACTCGACTGCCCACTGCGGCCGCACACTAAACCTGCCCAAGTTGGCGGGGACGACAACCGCATCGCCCTTGGCGAAAGTCACCGGATCGCGCCCTTGCGCCTCGACGACTCCGCAGCCCTCGAGCGCGACCAGAATCTGCACGGAAGTTTTGCCGGCATCGTCTTTTCCGGCGTCACAAGAAGAAGTTGAGAACTCGTGCGGCTCTTTCAATTCGAACAAGTCCACGGTGAAGTAAGGTGCGGCAATCATCGACGACTGGCGGCTTTTACCACCATGAATGTCGATCGGTGCAGGGCGAATCACTTTGCCGGACGCGGTGCGCTCCTTGACCGAGGCCAGACCGCGCTCCAGATGCAGCGGGCGCGGCCGTCCGTAGTCGTAGAGACGATACGTGATATCGGATTGCTGCTGCGTTTCCACGATGACGGAGCCGGGGCCGAGCGTATGCACGGTGCCGCCGGTTACGTAAATCATCTCGCCCTGATAGACGTTGATCCAGTTGAGCAACTCCTCGGCGCGATTCTCATGGATGGATTGCTCGAACTGCGCGACCGTAACGCCGGTCTTCAAGCCGAGCGCGATCTGCGCTCCTGGTTTAGCGTGAGCGACATACCAGCATTCGGTTTTGCCCCACGGCTCGCCGAAGCGCTGCGCGGTGGCGTCGTCGGGGTGCACCTGCACAGAAAGTTTTTCCTCGGGAAACAAAAACTTCAGCAGCAGCGGAAAACGTTGCGGATCGCGCGCCGCCGTGCCTACCAGCTCAACGCCGAACTCTTTGCTTAAGTCTGCCAGCGAACGTTGGGCCAGCGGCCCGTTCGCAGCCACGCAGTTGTCGCCGGTGAGCCAGGCTTCTCCGATGCGTTCGTTGAATTTATGATTAGGATAGATGGCAGAAAGATCAAGCGTCCCCCACGGACGCGGGTCAAACGCGGGCGACATCAGGATTGGATAGAGTTGGGTCATGCAGTCGAACGCATGTAGAAGCTTAAATCAAATCCAGGGTTGCGAGGAATTTGCGCCTGAGCAGGTCGGTTAAGGGCACACTTCGGCCCAGACTACAGGTCGATTCCATTGTCGCCGACGGGTTCAGATGTATGTGATTGCGCGCACAGCGCGTTTGCGATGAAAAAGTTAAAGACCCGCCGAAATGCCCGGCTCCGTCTGGGCCTATTTCGCCTCTTTTTTCGGCGCGTCGGAGGGCGCAATCTGAACTTGAACGGCGTGAATGTTGTCGGATTTCGTAGTGTCCACGGAAATCACCGGGAAACTCCCATTCGCATCGCGCGCTTGGATGGTGCGCGTGGCCTGCACTCCGGAAGCGCCGGGACGCACCGTGTCGATAGTCACAGTGGTGACTTGCAGGCCCGAGCCAGGATCGCCGGGCTTCGCCTGCTCCACTTGCTGCCGGGTGACTTGCTGGCCGGTCGCGCTCGTTTGCTGCGCGGTGATGTCGCGTTCCACCAGGTGCAGGCGGCCGTCGGCAACCGCGCCTGGGAGACTGATGGAATAGGTCTCCACGGTGTTGCGCTGTTCTCCTGGTCCGGTCGACGCTTCGTTGGTAATGGTACGTGACACTTCGCCGATCTTGCCTTCAGAGTCGGGGAGCGAAACTCGCTCGTCGATGGTGCGGTGGTCTCCTTCTTGCGCAATGGTGGTTCGCCGGATTTCGCCAACCTGCCAATTGCCGGCGCCATCGGGAAGGAGAGTTGTTTTTTGCGATTCCACCGCGCCATTTGCGCCGCCGTCCGAGCTTCGTTCGCGGTGCTCTTCGACCTTCACGGCCGCCGCTAGACCGCCGTTCACATCGGGGAGTTGCACTGTGGTTTTGATCACCTCGACATTTGGACTGGTTTTGGTTGTCTGCTCAGTCTGGCGCCGAATCACCTGAAGATTGCCGTTGACGTCGGGATCGGAGGTTGAGCGTACTACGGTCGAGTCGCCTCCAGCGGTGTGTTTTTCTTCTTCGACTACCTCGACCAATTGCTTCGCGCCATCGGCATCGCGGGTAAAGGTGCGCGTGATGGTGCGCACCGTGGCCGCATCTACTTGCACCGTTTCCTTTTCGATGTCCTGATAAGGTACGAAACCTCCGTCGTCGCCGCGGCGCTCGACGGATTGCTTGTCGAGCGTGCGATTGCCGCTCTGCGAGTGACTTTCGATGGTGCGGATGGGATCGGCATCGCCGTTGTGGGAGTCGGTGGTGGATGTCCAGTTTG
>JBAWFQ010000076.1:0-4967 GCA_049592035.1 Terriglobales bacterium | reverse complement strand
CTTGCAGTCCACTCCCGCCCTCATAGTTGATGAAGCCTAACTTTCTGAACCTGTTCATGAAAAAACTGACCCGCGACCGGGTTGTGCCTATCATTTCTGCGAGGGTCTCCTGACTCATCTTCGGGATTACAGTCTCGTGTACGCCTTCCTTACCGAAGTGAGCAAGCAAGAGCAGAATCCGAGCTAACCTCTTTTCGCTGGAATTGAAGAGTTGGTCAACTAAATCTTCTTCGTATCGGATGTTCCGTGCCAGCAGATACGCTACGAACAGATCGGAGAACGTATTTTCCCGGTGAAGCGCAAGCATCATTTCCTTCTTGTCAATGCGCAGAAGTTCGCAGTCTGTCATTGCGGTTGCAGAACCCATACGCAATGGCTGTCCAGCCAGGCCGCCTTCTCCGAAAAACTCTCCCGCACTCAATATGCCAAGAGTTGCTTCCTTGCCAGCCTTGGAGACGACCGTGAGTTGAAGCTTGCCTTTCTTAATAAAGAAGACACCGTCAGATGCTTCGCCTTGTGAAAAGGCGGCGTCTTTCTTTTTCAGATTAACAACCGTCTTGCCGACGCCGGCTTTTGCGAGAAAGGTCTCAGGGTCAAAACCCGTGCTCAACTTTTTGATCCCAACCAGAGAAATTTCGGAATTTGGTGGTGGGCGGGAGGCATTTGATGTGGCTCTCATGGCTTTGTTCTCCGATTCGCCGTTGACCAGCTTGTGACCTGGGTTCGCGGGGGAAGCTACACTTTTTGAGCTTGGACAATAGTGTGCAGCTCATGCAATAAGCGGGGTATCGGGGATGCTGCTAATAATGAAGGGCTTTGTCCGGGAAAACCCTGACAAGAGGCGCGTTTGCGCTAAACATCGGGGCTGAAGGCGCCCTGAAACAAGATTCCTACTGAGCCGAGCCGCCCGGCTCACTCCCCAGCGTTTCTGGGGTCGATAGACCCATTTGCATGGCAGAACGAATCACATCGCTGCGCGTCCGAAGTACGAGCTTCTTTCACACCCACAAAAATCTGTTTGGCTATTTGTGCACTGGTGTGCCCGCGCCACGAGCCTGAGCACCTGCAGCTCCCGGTCGCTTTGCTGGAGGGGAATCAATCTAGGCAAAGGCCAACGAAGGGGACGCTACAGCCTACCGGCGGAGGCGAAGAAGGAGGCTGAGACGATTCGCCTAGTCGATTAGCCCAGTAAGTTCGCTCCGGATTTCTTCTAACCGACTTTGTCTGTGGTAATATTCGGCGCTGGCTTCGCGGCTGTTGGCCTTCTTCTGTTCCCAAAAGAGCATGTTGGCGTAGTGGATGGAGTGCATCTCTTCGGTCAAAACCGCCATTCTCGCTTTCCTTGTGGCTGCACCGAACCGATACGAAATTCCAGAATCCGTCCCTACGGGCAAGGCATTTGCTGTCGTTCCCATCGCTTTGTTCTCCTTTCGCCGTTGACCAGCTCATGACCCGTGTTCGCGGGGAAGCTACACTTTTACTGTCCGCAGAATAGTGTGCTGCAAATGGAATAAGCGGGTATCGGAGATGCTGCTACTAACGAAGGGCTCTGTCCGGGAAAACCCTGACAAGAGGCGCGTTTGCGCTAAACATCGGGGCTGAAAGGCGGCCTGAAACAAAATTCCTACCGAGCCGAGCCGCCCGGCTCGCTCTCCAGAGCTTCTGGGGTCAATAGACCCATTTGCACCGCAAAACGAATCACGTCGCTGCGCGTCCGAAGGCCGAGCTTCTCCGCAAAACGTGAGCGATAGGTTTCGACAGTTTTCACACCCACAAAAATCTGTTTCGCTATTTCTGCACTGGTGTAACCCCTTGCCACGAGTCTGAGCACCTGCAGCTCCCGGTCGCTAAGGATGTTTACTGGCCGTGTGGGGCCAGCTCTTGTACTTCTCTTCGCTAGCACGTCCTGAACAAGAACGTCAGCCAAACGCGGGTCTACGAAGACCCCTCCGCGATGCACCGCTCGTATGGCGGCAAGCAGCTCCGCATCCACCGCCCTTTTCAAGAGGTAGCCGGAGGCCCCGGCTGCCAGTGCCGATCGTAAGTACGCAGGGTCATCGTGCATCGTGAGGACGAGCACCCGGGTTTCGCGGCAGTTTCGCGCCATCTCCTGCAGCGCCTTCATACCCCCAACCCGAGGCATGGTAAGGTCCAGCAAGGCCACATCCGGTTTCGTGTCCCGTGCCGCTTGAACCGCCTTTTCTCCATCGGGAGCTTCCGAGACAACTTCCATATCGGCCTGGGCATTGACCAGCATTTTCAGTCCGGCGCGGAGGATGGCGTGATCATCCACGATCATGACCCTGATCTTGTGCGTTCGCGCCGGCATTTCAGGCGTTCCTCCGCCTCACGAAGAGCTCGGCTTCCTGGTTGGCAAGTGGGACTTGCACCAGAATCTTGGTCCCCTTGCTCTTCGATGTGAAACTGATCGTTCCGCCCAACATTGCCGCTCTCTCTCGCATACTCTGAATCCCTAAACGGTGCGAGGAAACAGCCACGGCCTTAGCGTCAAAACCACATCCGTCATCGATTACTGCTACCTCCAAAGCCGTGGCCAAACGGGCGAATCTGATGCTGACTGCCTTGGCTCCCGAATGTCTGGCTACGTTGGTCAGGGCTTCCTGGAGAATGCGATACAACCCGATCTGGACGGCTGACGACAGAGTGCTGAAGTCAAGTTCACCAAGTTTGAGTTCCACAGCTATCTTGTGCGTTTTTGTGTACTCGGTAACGTATCGACTCAGTGCAACACCCAGGCCATGATCGTCCAGCACCGTTGGGTGAAGTCCGCGGGCGAGCCGGCCGACCTCGTCGATGGCCTGGCCAGTGATTTCTCGTAGCCGTTGTCCCTGTGCCTTAACATCGGCTAGCTTTCGAGCGTCTTCCAGAGTACGCAGCCCGACCAGAAGAGAGGTCAGCAATTGGCCGGCTTCGTCATGCAATTCGCGCGCAATCCGGCGCCGTTCCTCCTCTTGCGCCGTAAGCTCGTGTTCCAGAAGGAGCCGGTGCATCGCTTCGGCCTGCTTGATTTCCGCCGCCTGCTTGCGTTTTTGCTCGCTCAGATCGGTTATCACCATGCCCAGGGCCTGGCCGTCGTATCCACGAAACCGGTTAAGCGACAAATAGACCGGAACCAGCCTTCCATCTGTGCAACGCAGGTTGAATTCGCCTTTTGCAACCGCCTCCTGAGCCTTGGCAAGCAACGTCTCAAATCGGTCTCGCTCGGTTTCCGCCACCAGCGACTGAACCGCAATTCCGATCATCTTCCCCGGTGGCCTGCGAATCAGTTCTGCAAACCTGCGATTGCAGTAGAGCACAGCGCCATTCCGGGACAGAGTCGCCGCGCCTTCGCTCATGGCCTCCACCAGCATGCGATAAGCGGGTTCGCCGCCTTTCAGAGAAACCACCTGCTCTCCGCGAGGACCGGAAACCATCAAGGCATCCACTTCACCGGACTGTATAGCGCGTAGAGTTTCCTCTGCAGTTTTCAGCCGCGCGAGGAGCTTTGTTTGCTCATCCGGTGGCGTGGATGACGGCAGTTTGCCTGGAGAAGGTCCGAGGCTTCTGCGAGCTCCTTTTGGCGCACCGACTTTGCCGGGCAGCCCTCCTTGGAGGACTCGGCCATCGGAACCCGCTCGCCTGTTAGACATCTGCTATTTCAACCCTTCCTTCAGCGTACCGGCTGAAGATCCAACCCCACAATGACACTCTCGGTCTTTGAAAGGTTCCCAATGATTTTCTTGACCGGCGGCGGGAGCCTTCTCACCAGGGTCGGAATGGCGATGATCTGATCGCCCTTGGCCAGTTGCGGCTTCTCCAGCAAGTCGACCACTTCAATACGGTACTTGCCCCGCAGCTTGTCCTCACAAATCTTCTTGAGGTTGTCGATCGCAGCAATTGAATTAGGGGTTTGCCCCGCGATGTAAAGGCGCAATCGCCAAAAGTCACTATCAGTACTTTTGGCAGGACGGCGCTTTCTTGCTGAACTTTTTTTCATGTCAGTCCTCGGTGTCTGGCCCCGACGGGACAAACTTGCTACTTAGCTGCCGCGACTCCGCCTGAGCCTGCAACTGTAGGGGCCGGCCTATGATCCGTCAGCACGTTACCCAATTCGAGTCCCCTCTTACTCACGATTAGCTCACTAGGCTCGCGCGAATGCGCCATACCGCGGGATTTCAGAACGTAGAGCTCGCGTCTCCGTCGTCCATTGGGTTTACTGTCCCGCAACACAATCCAGGTGTCCATGAGAGAGGAGACCGCCGCCGCAGTTCTCTCCTGGGGGTCTCCTGCGAATGTCAGATTCGTGAACATCGACGTGATCTGTTCCACCTTTAGAAAATCGACCAAGCGCATGAGCATCGATTTAACGTCATAAGTGCCCGCAGCCGAAACCAGGTTCGTTATCGGGTCGATGACCACGACGTTTGGTCGAAGCTTGGCGATCAATTTGTGAATAGCGGCCAAGTGTCCTTCCAGGCCGATGCTGGTTGGCCGCATCGCGTGGAAGTGCAATAAGCGTTTTTTTACCCACTGCTCCAGGTCAAGGCCAACCGAGCGCATGTTGCGGAGAATCTGGCTGGGAGACTCTTCAAAAGCGAAATACAGGCAAGTTTCACCACGGGCGCAGGCGGCGCTGGCGAAGTTCGCTGCCAGGCTGGACTTCCCGGTTCCCGCCGTGCCCGACACCAGCACGCTGCTGCCACGGAAGAACCCCTTACCTTCCATCATCTCGTCCAAAGCCGGAATTCCCGTTGACACGCGGTCGGTCAGTGCTTTGTGGGTAAGTGCCAGTGAGGTGAGCGGCACCACCGAGATGCCCTCACGATCGATCAGGAACGGGTACTCATCGGTCCCGTGGGAAGTGCCCCGGTACTTGACGATTCGCAAACGGCGCGTGGAAATCTGTTCCGTTACCCGGTGGTCCAGCGCGATCACGCAGTCGGCGATGTATTCCTCCAGCCCGTGGC
>JBAWFQ010000075.1:0-13609 GCA_049592035.1 Terriglobales bacterium | reverse complement strand
AGGGTCGCTGCCTCGAGCAGCGGCCCTTTTTGTCCCAGTCGGAATCAGCACTCAGGGATTCGACGATGCCGGCGGCGGGCTCGCCGGAGCTTGAGGCGCGGTAGCCGGTGAGAGCTGCGCCTGCCGCGAAATAATCTGCTGCGAAGTTGGCAGCGTAGAGGCATCCCAGCCTCCGCCCAAAGCCTCGATCAACTGCACGCTATCGACAATTTGAGTGATCCGCAAATTCACGGCGGTCTGTTGATTGCTGAAAAGCGTGGTTTGCGCCGTAATCACGTTAAGGTAAGGGTCGATGCCGAGACGATACCGGTCAGTGGCCAGTTTAAGGCTGCGCCGCGCCGATTCGATGGCCGTATCTTGCTCCTGAATTTCTTTGGAAAGAACCCGCAGCGCTGCAAGATTATCCTCGACCTGTTGAAACGCGGTGAGCACGGTATTGCGATAGTTGGCAACCGTCGAATCATATTGCGCGCGATACTGTTCCATGGTCGCGCGCCGCAGGCCGCCGTCGTAAATCGTTTCGGAAATGGCCGACCCCACGGACCAGACGCGCGAGGGCCAGGTTAACCAGTTGGAGATGCTCGTGTTCTGAAAGCCAGCCGAAGCGCTCAGCGTGACCGTCGGAAAATAGGCCGCTTTGGCAACGCCGATTTGCGCGTTGGCTTGCGCCATCAGCCGCTCGTTCGCGGCCACGTCAGGACGGCGTTCCAGCAGCTCCGATGGGACCCCAAACGGAATGGCCGGCGGCGGAGTTTTTAACGCTTCGACAGCGACCGAGAACGAAGAAGCGGGTTTACCAACCAACAGAGCAATCGCATGTTCGTATTGTGCCCGCAGAATGCCGAGATTCGTATCGAGCGCCCGCGTAGCTTCCAGTTGAGTTTCGGCTTGCGCAACCGATTCGTCGGAGTCGATGCCGGTTTCATACAGTGCCTTAGTCAGTTCCAGCGACTCCGCATAAGCCTTCACCGTCGCATCCAGCAGGTCTTTGAGAGCGTCCTGCCCGCGGACCTGGAAGTAATCGACTGCCAATTCCGCCTGCGCGGTCAGGAGTGTGTTTTCGAGGTCCGCGGCGCTGGCTTGAGCGTTGGCAACATTGGCGCGAACCGTGTTGCGCACACGGCCGAACAAGTCCGGCGTCCAGGAAGCGTCAAAGGGTAGAGAGAACTCGTTGAAGGTTGTCCCCGTAGTTTTGCCATTGGTTTCCGCAACCGCCGTGCGCTGGCGAGTGGCGCCGGGGCCCACGGTCAGCGTCGGAAAATACTGCGCCCGCGCCTCTCGCACGATGGCACGCGCCGCCATGAAGTTGGCGAACGCAGACGCGACGTTCTGATTGGAGATGCTGACTTGCTCTTCCAAAGCATTCAGTTGCGGATCGCCGAATATCTCCCACCACTTCCCATGCAGAGCGCTGTCCTGCGGCTGCGCCACTTTCCAGCCATCCATCTTCTTGAGATCGTCTGCCGTGACCTCTTTGAACGTTCCCGGAGTATCCACCGAAGGCCGGTTGTATTTCGGACCAACCACGCAACCTTGAAAAATAAAGAGGACCGCGATGCCCAGCACCGCGGTCGCAGCGCGTATTTTGTTCGTCATCTTCATCACTGTCCCGGACCCCTTAAGCGCCCGCCCCGTTTCGAAGCATAAGCGAGCGTGGCGCGCAATGCCCTTCTCCATCTGCCTCCGCGACCTCAGCGCGATTTGTCTCCGCGCCCTCTGCCTTAATCAGTCGGCATAGGACTCGGCATGTCTTGGCCCTTCCAGCTTCCCGTGAGCCCGCAGCCATTTCACTCGCAGCCGATCCAGCGATAGATAAACGACTGGCGTAGTGTAAAGCGTCAGAATCTGGCTCAGAATCAGCCCGCCAATAATAGTGATACCCAGCGGATTGCGCAGCTCCGACCCCGTGCCTCTGCCGAACGCCAACGGCATAGCGCCAAACATCGCCGCCATCGTGGTCATAAGAATCGGCCGGAAACGCAATATGCAAGCCTGGAAAATGGCGTCCCGAGGGCTTTTCCCATCGATGCGTTCAGCGGCCAACGCAAAATCGATCATCATAATCGCGTTCTTCTTGACGATGCCGATTAACAGAATAATGCCAATCAAGGCGATGATGCTAAGGTCCTTGTGAAAGATCATCAGCGCCAGCACCGCGCCCACCCCTGCCGAGGGCAGGGTGGAGATAATCGTGATCGGGTGAATGTAGCTTTCGTAGAGAATGCCCAGCACGATATAAACGGCCAGCAATGCGGTAATGATCAGAAAAGGTTGCGTGGCTAGCGAAGACTGAAAAGCCTGCAGCGTGCCCGAGAACATGCCCGTGATGCTACTGGGCATGCCAATCTTCTGCTCCATGGCGACGATGGCGCTGGACGCCTGGCTGAGCGCCACTCCCGGCGCAAGGTTAAAGGAAATGGTCACTGACGGATACTGACCCTGGTGATTGACCGACAGCGGAGCGGTAGCTGCCTGGTAATGCGCGACCGCGCTCAGCGGAATAACTTTGCCCTGTGCGGCCCGGATATACACATCATCCAGACTCACCGGTGACTGCCAGAACTTCGGTGCCACTTCGAGCACCACGTGGTACTGGTTGATGGCGGTATACATGGTCGAAACCTGGGCTTGCCCAAAAGCTTCGTAGAGAGAGTTGTCGATCATCTGCGGCGTAATGCCGAGGCGCGATGCGGTGGCCCGGTCGTAGGTAAGGTTAGCCTGAAGACCGCTATTCTGTTGGTCGGTATTGACGTCAGTCAACAGCCGTATTTTCCGCATCTGCTGCAGCAGTACCGGTCCCCACTCCACCAGGTTCTGCACGTTGTCGCTCTGAATCGTGTACTGATATTGCGCGCTGCTTCCCCGTCCGCCGATGCGGAGGTCCTGCGCGGCTTGCATAAAGGTGTTTGCGCCTGGGATGGCAAACAGTTTCGGACGCAAACGATCAATGATCTGGCTCGATGTGAAGTGACGTTCTTCAAAAGGCCGCAGACCCACGAAGATGAAGCCGCCGTTGGTCGCGCCCCCGCCGCCGGTAAACGCCATGGCGTCGGCAACGCCAGGGTCTGACTTGACGATATCGACGATGCGCGCCGTAGCCTTTTGCATGGCTTGAAAGGAAGTGTCCTGCGAGCCCTGGATGCCGCCGAAGATGATGCCGTTATCCTGCTGCGGAAAAAATCCTTTGGGGACGACCCAAAAAAGGTAGAAGTTGAGCGCAATCGTAAGACCGAGAACAACCAGCGTCAGCCGGGAATGTTCCAGCACCCATCCCAAGCTGCGCTCGTAAGCACCCAGAACGGCAGTGAAGGCGCGTTCGCTCGCGCGATAGGCCTTGCCATGCTCATCCTCCCGCAGATGCTTGAGGAGACGAGAGCACATCATCGGCGTCGTGGTGAGAGAAATCACCAGCGATACCAGAATCGCCACCGAGAGAGTTACAGCGAATTCACGAAACAACCGTCCCACGATACCGCCCATCATCAGGATGGGAATAAAAACGGCAACCAGCGAGATACTGATGGAGAGCACCGTAAATCCAATTTCGCTGGCGCCTTTGAGCGCCGCTTGCATGGGCGTCATGCCCAGCTCGAGATAGCGCGTGATATTTTCGATGACCACAATCGCATCGTCCACTACGAAGCCCGTCGAAATGGTGAGCGCCATGAGCGAAAGGTTATCGATGCTGTAATGACACAGATACATCACGCCAAACGTGCCAATCAGCGAGGCGGGAACAGCCACGCTCGGAATCAAGGTCGCGCGCACGCTTCGCAGAAAGAGAAACACAACCAGGATGACCAGCGTGATCGAGATCATGAGACTCCGCTCCACATCGCGCACCGAAGCACGAATCGTGAGGGTGCGATCGATCACGATTTTCGTGTCGATGGCGGAAGGAACGGAGGCTCTCAGTGCGGGAAGCGCGGCACGGATGCGATCCACCGTGTCGATGATATTGGCGCCCGGCTGGCGGTAAATGATGATCAGCACCGACGGCTTGCCGTTGACAAAGCCAGCCGCGCGTATGTTCTCCGTGGAGTCCTGGACGTTCGCGACATCGGACAACTTGACGGCTGCGCCATTGTGGTACCCGACCACGAGCGGCATGTAATCCGCCGCCTTCAGCAGTTGGTCGTTGGTGGTGACGTCCGCGATAGTCGGGCCATTCATGATCTGGCCCTTGGGACTGTTGGCGTTTTGCTTGCTCAGCATCGAGGCCACATCCTGCAGGCCGAGCCCATAGCTGCTGAGTTGGGTGGGATTCACATCCACCCGCACTCCCGGCAGCGAACTACCCCCCACACTCACCTGCCCCACTCCCTCAATCTGCGAGAGACGCTGCTGCATGATGGTGGAAGCCGCGTCGTACAACGTACCCCGGTCATACACCGGCGACGTGAGCCCCAAAACCATAATCGGAGAATCGGCCGGATTGACCTTGCGATATGTCGGGTTGCCCGGAAGATTTGTGGGCAAGTAACTGCGCGCGGCGTTAATCGCGGCCTGCACGTCGCGCGCCGCTCCATTAATATCCCGGTTCAAATCAAACTGTAGCGTGATGCTGGTGGTGCCCAGATTACTGGACGACGTCATTTCCGTGATGCCGGCAATTCTCCCAAACTGCCGCTCCAGCGGAGTCGCCACCGAGGAAGCCATGATCTCCGGACTCGCTCCCGGCAAACTGGCGCCCACAGAAATCGTGGGAAAATCGACCTGCGGCAGCGGCGAGACCGGCAACTCTCGAAACGCCACCCCGCCCGCCAGCACCAGCGCCGCCGTCAGCAGCGTGGTAGCCACCGGCCTTTTAATAAATGGAGATGAAAGACTCATATCAGTAGAGACGGGGCTTGCCCCGTCTCCCGCGCAATCAATCGCACCTCAATCCGCCGGGACTCCCTCCGGTTCGCCTTCCGCCGCTCGCCGCGATGCAAAGCGATGCGCCAGCCGGTCGAAGAAAATGTAAATCACCGGAGTCGTGTACAACGTAAGCACCTGACTCAAAATCAAGCCGCCCACCATGGAAATACCTAGAGGACGGCGGAGTTCCGAGCCAATTCCAGTGCCGAGCGCCAGCGGCAAACCGCCCAGCAGCGCGGCCATGGTGGTCATCATGATCGGACGAAAACGCAACAGGCAAGCCTCATAAATAGCCTCCTCCGGCCTCTTGCCTTCCTTGCGCTCCGCCTCCAGCGCGAAGTCGATCATCATGATTCCGTTCTTCTTGACAATACCGATCAGCAGGATGATTCCGATGAGTGCAACCACGCTGAGTTCCTGCCCGCAAATCAACAACGCCAGAATTGCGCCCACTCCCGCCGAGGGCAGAGTCGACAGAATCGTAATGGGATGGATGTAGCTCTCGTAGAGAACGCCGAGCACGATATAAACCGTAATCAAAGCGGCAAGAATCAGGAGCGGCTCGTTCGCCAAAGAAGCTTGAAACGAAGCCGCCGTCCCCTGAAAAGCTCCCTGTACGCTGAGCGGCATGTTGATTTCCCGCTGTGCCTTGTCGATCGCCTTGGTGGCTTCTCCGAGCGACGCGCCCGGCGCCAGGTTAAATGAAATAGTGACAACAGGAAACTGTCCCTGGTGGTTGACCGACAGTGGACTGCTCTTGGTCTCGAACCGGGTGAAGGTGCTGAGCGGAATCGCAGCCCCATTCACCGAACTGACCGCGCTGGGATTAGCCGAACCTGAACTGGTAGAGAGGTTCGGCGAAGCCGAAGGGCTGGGCGAAGCCGAGGACGCGGAATTGCCGGAAGCCGTCGTCGCGGTGATTGTCTGCGTGCTGGAGGAGCTGGTAGTGAGTGCCGTCGGCGCCAAAGCCGAACGAACGTAGATGTCCTGCAATTTCGAAGGGCTTTTCTGAAATTCCGGCTGCGTCTCCAGTACGATGTGGTACTGATTTAACTGTGTGTACAGCGTCGAAACCTGCCGCTGCCCAAAGGCATCGTAAAGTAACTGGTCGATCGCCTGCGGCGTGATGCCCATCCGCGAAGCGGTGACGCGGTCGATCACGAGCGAAGCCGCAAGCCCTGAAGTTTGCTGGTCCGTGGCCAGATCGCGCAGCTCCGGAATCGTTTTCAGTTTGGCCATCAGCTGCGCCGTCCAGTGATTCAGCTCGCGCTGATCGGGATCTTCCAGGGTGTACTGAAATTGCGTGCGGCTCACGCGATCTTCCACCGTAAGATCCTGCACCGGCTGCATGTACAGCGTGATGCCATCGATCTTTTCCAAATTCGGCTGCAGCCGCCGGATGACGTCCGAGGCGCTGATTCCGCGCTCTTCCAGCGGCTTCAAGTTGATCTGGATGCGGCCGCTGTTCATGGTCGTATTGGTGCCGTCGATACCAATAAACGATGAAAGACTTTCTACCGCCGGGTCCTGCAAAATCACGTGCGCGAGTTCCTGCTGCCGCTCCGCCATGGCGGGAAAGGAAATGGATTGCGAGGCTTCCGAAATGCCCTGAATGATCCCCGTGTCCTGCACCGGGAAGAAGCCCTTAGGAATAAAGATGTAGAGAGCGACCGTAAGCACCAGCGTGGCCGCGGCCACCAGCAGCGTTGCGGTTTGTCGCTTCAACACCCATTTCAAGGTTCTGCCGTAGAAAGCAATGATGCTTTCGAAGGCGTGCTCTGAGACCTCGTAGAAACGAGTCTGCTTTCGCCCGTGCGTGCTCTTCAACAAGCGCGAACACATCATGGGCGTAAGCGTCAGCGAGACCACCGCGGACACAAGAATGGTCACGCTCAACGTGATGGCAAACTCGCGGAAAAGCCGTCCCACGATATCGCCCATGAACAGCAGCGGAATCAACACGGCGATCAGCGAGATAGTCAGCGATACGATCGTGAACCCGATCTGCTCCGAGCCTTTGAGCGCCGCTTCCAGCGGCCGGTCTCCTTCCTCGATGAAGCGAATGATGTTCTCGATCATCACAATGGCGTCATCCACCACGAAGCCCGTCGAAATGGTGAGCGCCATCAGCGTGAGGTTGTTCAAACTGAAGCCGGCCAGATACATCACGCCGAACGTGCCCACGATCGAGAGCGGAACCGCAACACTGGGAATGATGGTCGCGGAAACATTGCGCAGGAAAAGAAAAATGACCATCACCACCAGCGCGACCGTGAGCATCAGTTCAAACTCAACGTCTTTGACCGACGCCCGAATCGTCGTGGTGCGGTCCGTCAGTTCGTCCACTTGAACGGCGGCGGGGAGATTGCTCTTGAGCAGCGGAAGCAGTTTTTTGATGCGGTCGACAACCTGAATAATGTTCGCCCCGGGCTGGCGTTGAATATTGACGATGACCGCCGGAGTCTCGTTCATCCAAGCCGCCTGCCGGTTGTTTTCCACGTCATTCGAAACCGTGGCCACATCCGAAAGTTTCACCGGCGACCCGCCGCGGTACGCAATCACGACCTGTTCGAAATCCGCGGCCGTAAGCAACTGGTCGTTCGATTGAATCTGATAATCCTGCTGCGGCCCGTCGAAGTTGCCGATCGCCTGGTCGAGGCTGGTCTGCTGCAAAGCCGTCCGCACATCCTCAAGGTTGATGCCGTAAGAGGAAAGCGCCGTAGGATTCACCCGCACCCGGATGGCGGGCTTTTGCCCGCCGCTGATGCTCACCAGTCCCACGCCGGGCAGCTGAGAAATTTTTTGCGCAAAACGCGTATCCGCCAGGTCTTCAACCTGCGACAACGGCATCGTCTTCGAAGAAAGCGCCAGCGTAAGAATCGGAGTGTCCGCCGGATTCGTCTTGCTGTAAATCGGAGGCACCGGCAGGTCGGAAGGCAGATAAGTTTGAGCCGCGTTGATGGCCGCTTGTACTTCCTGTTCCGCGACGTCAATGTTCAGGTCGAGCGAAAACTGCAGAACAATAATCGAGCTCCCATCGGAACTCGTGGAAGTCATCTGATTGAGCCCCGGAACCTGCCCGAACTGGCGCTCCAGAGGCGCGGTTACAGCCGACGCCATCACATCCGGACTGGCGCCCGGATAAAAAGTAACCACCTGAATCGTCGGATAGTCGACTTCCGGGAGCGCCGAGACCGGCAACTGTAAATACGCGACGCCGCCCGCGAGCATAATGGCCGCCATCAACAGCGACGTCGCCACCGGTCGTAAAATAAACGGACGAGACGGACTCACTGCGGCGCGCCTCCCTTTTTGCCTCCAGCGGCGCCTCCACCGCCGCCTCCCGAGGTCGCGCCGCTGCCGCTCGGCGGCTGGCGGATCATAACCTTCGCGTTGTCCAGAAGCTTGTCGAACCCATTCACCGCGACCACTTCCTGCGGTCGCACTCCCTCTACCGCGGTTATCAATCCATCGGTAGTGCCGGGCGTAATCGTACGTATGGAAGCAGTCTGGTCGCTTTTGATCACGTAGACATAAGCGCCTTGCGCGTTGCGCTGAATCGCCGGAGTCGGAATCAAGGTCGCATCGTGTTGCGTATCGACCAGCAGTCTGATGTTTACGAATTGACTGGGAAAGAGCGCGCTGTCCTTGTTGTCAAAGACGGCCTTCAGTTTCAACGTTCCCGTAGTCGGGTCGATGACATTATCCAGAGTGAGCAGAGTGCCCGATGCCAGTTTCGTGCTTTCGGCGCGATCGAAGGCCTCCACCGTCAAAGTTTTTCCCTTGCGCAACTGCTTTTGGATCGCGGAGAGCGAATCTTCCGCAATGCTGAAGATCACCGTGATCGGTTGCAGTTGCGTGATCACCACCAGCGCAGTCGTGCTATTCGCCTGCACGATATTGCCGGGATCGACCAGCCTAAGTCCCACGCGCCCGGCGATCGGCGCGGTGATATGCGTGTACACCAGATTCACCAGGGCGTTCGCCAGCTGGCCCTCGTCGTTTTTCACCGTGCCTTCATCTTGCAGCACGACCTGCTCTTGATCGTCATACTGCTGCTTGGCGATGGCGTTGCGATCCAAGGCTTGCTTGTAGCGATCTAAATCGATCCTGGCCTCTTTCAACACCGCCTGATCGTGCGCCAGTTGTCCCTGCACCTGCGTGAGCGCCGCCTGGTAAGGCCGCGGATCGATTTCGATCAGCGGGTCGCCCTTCTTCACCATCTGCCCTTCGCGATAGTAGACCTGAGTAATTTCGCCCTGCACCCGGCTGGTCACCGTCACCGTGTAAACCGGCGTCACCGTGCCCAATGCGTTCAAATAAATCCCGATGTCGCCTTGGTGCGCGGTCGCGGTAGAAATCAAGACCGGACGCGAGGCCGGGGCGCCTCCAGCCTTCGCCTGCGTGTCGGTCCCGCGGCGTTGCCAGATCGCCCCAGCGCCCAATATCACCACCGCGACAATTACCCACACCCACCAGCGGCTCTTGGGAGCGCTTGCATTCTCGCGGGCTGAATCCGCAGTGGTCTGCTGTTCCGATTTCCGGGGTTCAGTTAAGACTGTCTGTTGTTCCGTCACTCGCACTCCTCAAATCCGCACTCCTCAAATCAAGGAGGCACTATCCTCTAATGGAAGTTGAAACCCGCGCACCCGTATCGCGGAGATGGGACGCACATTCAATTCAGACACACCTGAAGTAAGAAAAAACAGCCGACAGACACACTTCTCCGCCGCCGCTTCTGTCGCAATCTTATCATTCTGTCCATTCTTATTTTGACGTGCGGGAGAGCAAATCGCGCCGGGTTTTTTGTGAAGAATTGTCAAGACTCCGCGCCCGAAGCCAAATCTCGAACGCGTATAATTCAGCCTGTGATTGCGGTCGAAGGTAACAATGCCGGTAACCAAGCCGCGCCCTCACTCCGGCAAATCGCTCAGCGGTCATTGCAGGCAATCCTAGCCCTGGTGGTGATCGCTTACGGCGCCGACTACGGAGTCTTTGAATATCGAGTGGCCACCAAGCGCCAGCCCTTTGGCACCGTCACCGTTGAACACTACGACGCAGTGGAGCACAAAGACGGTAAGGCCGAGCTAATCTTTGAGCCGCCAGTGCAGCAGACCTGCGTGCACAGCCTCTTCCCCCACGCCGGCGACCCTCCCTGCTGGTATCTAACCCGCCACACCGAGCAGAAGACGGATATATAACGACGGAGTGGCAGGCAGCTCTTACCCAGCGAACAAAGAGATGTGAGGTTTCCCCTGTGTTCCCTATGGTAAAGAAGTTGGGGCTAAATTGATGCCGATCTGATCGGGCATCTACGACGGCAAAGTCTGCCCGCGAGTCTCAGCCCCGAAAGGAGTAAGCAGCAGCCCGATGGCAAAGGCAATGCCAGTCAGCGCCACTGGCGTCCCGATGGACCCGAAGTGGCGCACGCCAGCGCCCACCAGAAACGTGATTCCAGCTCCCGCGAACCGCGCAAACGAAGTAGAAAACGCAAAAGCGCTGGCGCGGCACTCCGTAGGATATTGCTCCGGCAACCAAAGCGTATAAACCGAAAAATTGGCCCCGCCCACTCCCAGGAAAAACAGACAAACAAAAAACCAAGGCAGCCCGTTCCCACCCAGATAGTAGACCTTGCCGAAAGTAACCACGATAAACACCATCATCAGCGCAAAGAAAAACGCCAAAACTCCGCGCCGTCCAAACCGTTCGGCAAGCGTGGGCATGGCCAGGCACCCGAGAATGGTAGCCACCGCAACCAGCATGGTGGCATACGATGCCAACTGCGCGACCTGCGGACCGACGCGCCCGCTGGCTTCAGCCAGCACCGTAACCGCCGCCGGAACGTACACCGTCCCCGCCCAAAGTCCGCAAATCGAAACCAGCATGAACACCGAATTCAAAATCGTCCGCCGCCGCCACGCAGGACTGAATAACGTAGCCAGCGGACGCCACCAAGCCCAAGTCTGCACAACTTTCTCTTTCTCGACCCAGCGCGACGGTTCGGTCACGCCATACCGGATCCATGCCAGCAACAGCGCCGGCAATCCTCCAAAGGCAAACATGGCGCGCCAGCCCCAGTGGCTTCCGATGCCGTAGTTAGCCAGCGCCGCCAGCAGGAACCCAAAGTAGTATCCGGTGTGCATGTATCCCGCGCCCGCAATCCGCCGATGCTCGGGCCATTCTTCTGCCACAAACGTCCCGCCCATGGCCCACTCGCCGCCAATGCCAATGCCGGCCAGCAACCGCAAAATAGCAAGCTGCCACACATTGACCGCAAACGCGCTCAGCAAAGTAAACACGGAATAGCACAGAACCGTCAGCATCAAAGTGCGCACGCGCCCGAACTTGTCTCCAACCGGTCCCCAAAGAAACGCCAGTCCCCATCCGATCAGAAACAGTGCAAACAGCAGCCCGCCGTAATACCCAATGTTTCCCTTGGTAGCCGCAATCCCCGAGCGGGGCAGCAATTCGCGCAGCGAAGGCACCAGCACCAGCGCATAGATAACGGAGTCCATCCCGTCCAGCGTCCACCCTCCCCAAGACGCCCAGAACCCGCGCACTTGATTGCGAGTCAGGGATGTGCGCGGTGCAACTTGGCTGGTTTGGCTCTCGCTGGGTGGAGGCGTTGTGGGCAGGGCACTCATAGCCGTTGGAATGCGCTTAGCCGTCGAATTCCGGCCCCCGCAGCATACTCTGATCGCTCAACGGATGCCAGCCCAATCAGGCTTAATCGTTCAATGATTCAATGTTTTTGCCCGCTCCCGCGCGGGCGGCCAGAGTGGCCAGACGATTGGCTTCGCGGTTGTTCTCGCGCCGGACGTGCGCGATCGAGAAATCCAGCGACCGAGCCAGTTTCCGGCAGATCCAATTCAGCGAATAGAGCCGAGGACTGTTGCAGTTGTATTCCCCGCTCATCTGCCGCACCACCACTTCGGAATCCGAAAACACGTGCAGCGCCGTAGCCTCGAGTTCCAGGGCGCATTGCAGCGCCTCGAGCAGGGCAACGTACTCGGCAACATTGTTATCCTGCCGACCAATCCAACGCGCGATCTTGATGGGGCCGTCCGCGGAACCGTCGATTACCACTCCAATGCCGGACGAGCCCGGGTTCCCCAACGAGCCGCCGTCGACGTAGGCTACGAGATCTGACATTGACGAGTAGTCTGTTTCCCATCATGCGTGACGCAATTCCACGCGTCAAGCTGTTTGCTTGATTCTCCGATTTTCGAGGGTTGCCGTTTTTCCGCATTCGGGCGCCTGTGCATCTTTTTGTGCAAAAATGGGAAATAATTTCATCAACCGTTAATTAAACGTTAATATTCAATGGGTTGCATTTTTGAATTTCGACAGGTCGCAAACCACCAATTGCACCGAAAAAGAGCGTTGACAATTTTCAAGCAAGACTCTAACGTTGCTCCCGTCGACGGCTGAAAGGGTTGGCTTAAATAAAATTTTGCCAGTCCGAAGTAAGCTGAGTGATCAGCTCGCCGGGGCAACCCGAAGGAGCAGCCAGACCTGAAAAAACCGACGGCTCTGCGAGGGGCAGTTGGGGTTTGGGACCGCGAAAGCGGTGATCGCATCAAGGGCTGTGACGGTGCATGTCTCCACGTTGTGGGCTCCCTCGCAGGAGTTAGCAACTAGAGCATAACCAATGTCACAGCCTTTACCTTTTCTTCCGCCTCCCATCTTCCTCCGCAAAACCCAAAAATCCTCGTTGTTACCGGCACATAGTAAGGCAATCCTCACGTAGGGACAGACGCCCTCGTCTGTCCAGGCGGGCAAAGCCCGCCAGCCCTATCGCCGATATCATCCCAGAGGAACCCATGAGCACCCGAACATCAATCTGGCTAGGTAAAGACAAAGGCAAGTCAGTCCACATCTATTGGGAACTCGCCGACCGCGAAATAGAGAACGCAGAAGCTGGCGGACACAAGATGACCGGAGCCCCGATTTACATCGCTGTGGACGCCGGAAACGCTGATGAGGAAGTCGCGATCCGATTGCCAAAAGAAATCGCCATGCAACTTCTGATGAAACTCAGCCCCAACTGGGCCGACGAAGTCGGGCGAGTTCTCTAGTGTACTGTCAAGAGCGCAGCGTCGCGCAAAGTCAGCGGCGTGGTCTGCCTTGTCGCCCAAACGGTTCGAGTTCAGACAGAATTGTAGAATGGGGCATGGGCAACCCAGCACTCATCTCTCTCACATTCGATGATGGCCTGCGATGCCAGTTTGATCGAGCCGTTCCCATCCTCGATCAACACGACCTCCCAGCAACATTTTTCTTAGCCGCCAATACTGAGCGAAACCACGTGGACTGGTGCCCGCATCCTGACTGGCCCAAAATTACGTGGAGCGAAGGCGACATCCGGTCGCTTAAGGACCTGATTAGACAAGGGCATGAAATCGGGAGTCATTCCGTGTGGCACAAGTATCCTCACCCCGGCCACCCATTATTCCGCGCAGACTTCAATCCACAATTCGAAGCCCAAGAATCCAAGCAACTAATTGAAGGTTGGCTGGGCGCGCCGATTCCGTCATTCTGTTACCCATTCTGCCAAAAACCTGGTTCCCTCAAGAGTGCCGTCATTGCCGCAGGATACAGGCAAGCACGAGCCGGTGCGAATGGATCTTCCTATTACTCCCCGCAGGAGTCCGTAGACTTCTTTGACCTGGACTGCCGTCAAATTCGACCAAATGAGGATGTCAGCGGATGGGTGCGACCCGACCGTTGGCATATCCTGATGTTCCAC
>JBAWFQ010000074.1:0-9892 GCA_049592035.1 Terriglobales bacterium | reverse complement strand
TCCCAACTGTCATTCCGACTTTCCATTCGCTTCATCTGCCGGCGCAATTGGAACAAGCGGCGCAGGTCCGCAACGGGATCATTCTGGTGACGGGCGGAACCGGATCGGGCAAGTCCTCGACGCTGGCTGCTTTGATTGACCGCATTAACAGCCAGTATTGCTATCACGTTCTGACGGTCGAAGATCCGATTGAGTTTCTGCACAGGCACAAAAAATCGACCGTGCATCAGCGCGAGTTGCACAGCGACACGCCGACTTTTGCAATGGCGCTGCAAGCCGCTCTACGGCAGGCGCCGCACGTGATTATGGTCGGCGAAATCCGCGACCGGGAGACGCTTGAGATTCTTCTCGAAGCCTCCGAAAACGGCCATCTCGTGCTTTCCAGCATGCACACCGTCGACGCCTCGAAGACGGTGGAGCGCATTGTTGGTACGTTCCCAATAACCGAACAGCAATCGGTGCGGGAACGTCTGGCTAAAACCTTCCGCTACATCGTCGCGCAGAGACTGATTCCGCGCACCGATGGCGGCGACCGCATCCCGGTCGTGGAAATCTTGAAATCAAATTCGCGCACGCGCGACTGCGTCGAGCAAGGCGAGCGTCCTGGCCGCACGCTGCTGGATGCGATCAAGGCCAGCGGCAACGAAGGCATGCAACACTTCGATGGCGAGATTGCGAAACTGGTCCGCTCCGGATTGGTGGATCTAGAAACCGGCCTTTGCTTCGCCAGCAATGCCACGGTGCTGGGTCAGGAACTGGCGCGGTAGGGGAGCTTTACGCCCAAATTCGGGGGGTACCCCCCCTCCCCCCCATTCTCGCTAACGCATAGATAAATCGATACTTAACTCCAAAGCATTCAAAGTAAATGAGTTATGCCACGAACGTAAATTGTAACCCTTTAGAATCAAATACTTAGATTTTGTGCCGGTGGCTGACTCCTTGCAAACATTCATGTCAAATAACTCTATTTAGCGGAAGATTACGATGTTCCGCACACGCCATCCGCGTGGTGCGCCCAGGCGCACCTTCAGATACTTTCTCGCATATCGGCTGAGTTTGTCGGTGATTACCCTCACATCGCTTTTGTGATGATTTCGTCAAAGGTAGCGGATGACATCCCATCTAGGAAAAATCCTATCGCCTTCGTTGTTGTTTCGGAAACGCCAAAATGTATCGGGTCCGTATAGGAAGGTATCGTGAGAATGCCTTGCGGCGATCGTGGTTGTGGAATGGTGTAGGGGGCCTTCGACTCCGCATTGACTTCACTTCGTGAACTCAATGCTGCGCTCAGGATGACAGGGTTGGGGAGTGGTGATTGCGCAGTGGTGGCTCCCTAAGAAGCAGGCGGGGTATCATCCGTGCATGTCCTCGACTGCTTCCACGGCGGGAATTGTGAGCTTCGAACAGGCTCGACGGCTGGTTGAGCAGCATGCGGCCAGCGTGTCTCCGGGGCAAGCGGAATCGGTGGAACTGCTGGCGGGATTGGGACGGGTACTGGCGGAGGGAATCGTGGCGGACCGCGACTTTCCTCCTTTTGATCGTGCGACGCGGGATGGATATGCGGTGCGGGCGGCGGACTTGGCGCAGGTTCCGGCGCGGCTGGAAATAGTCGGCGAGGTGAAGGCGGGCCACTGGCCGGAGGCTTCAGGGTTCGCGGTTGGACGCGGGCAGGCGGTGGGGATCATGACGGGGGCTCCTCTCCCGGCGGGAGCGGATGCGGTTGTGATGGTGGAACACACGGCTTCGGCGGCACAAGAGTTCCACCTTGACCCCGCACGAAACGCGACGTCTGGATGGGGCGCCTTCGGCGGAAAATTTGTTGACATTCAGCGCGGTGTTCGCGTCGGCGAGAATTTTGTTCCTCGGGGAGCGGAAGCGCGCGCGGGACAACTGCTGCTCGATCGCGGACGGCGGCTGGATCACGCGGCGATCGCCATTGCGGCATCGGTGGGCAAGAGTCGGGTGCAGGTTTTCCGGAAGCCGCGCGTGGCGGTGCTTTCCACCGGAGATGAAGTGGTGGAGATTGAGGCTGCGCCGGCGCCGGCACAGATTCGGAATTCGAATTCCTATTCGCTGGCAGCGCAAGTGCACGATGCAGGAGGGGAGGCGGTGCGGCTTGGGATTGCTCCGGATGAGCGGGGGCGCCTTCGCGTTCTGATCGAAGAAGGATTGCAATGCGATCTTTTGTTGCTGACGGGCGGTGTCTCCATGGGGAAGTACGATCTGGTGGAGCAGGTGCTTGACGAACTGAAAGCGGAATTCTATTTTACGGGAGCGGAGATTCAGCCAGGGAAACCGGTGGTGTTTGGGTCTTGCGGAGCGGGCGCCGTCGCCCGCTCCGGAAGCAACGACGCTGCCGGCACGCGGGCGATGGCGCCCGCGCCACACAAGAAATATTTTTTTGGTCTGCCGGGGAATCCGGTGTCGACCATGGTGACTTTTGAGCTGTTTGCCCGGCCCATGATTGAGGCTTTGGCGGGGATGACGGCGCGGCGGTTGATCTTTCTTCGAGCGCGGCTGAAGTCGGAGATACGGACTAAGACTGGGTTGAAGAGATTTCTTCCAGCGGTGCTTTCGGGAGAGTTTGAGAATGCCGAGGTGGAACTGGCGCGGTGGCAGGGCTCGGGAGATATCGCTGCGCTGGCTCGGGCGAATTGTTATGTAGTGATTCCTCCAGACCGCGAGCGGATCGAGGCGGGTGAGTGGGTCGCGCTGCTGATGCGGTGACGGCGAGGTCTGTGGAGAAGCCGAACTGCGCTCGGCTTGGACGGACGAGGACGTCCGTCCCTACGCGAGCCTAGATACGATAACCTGTGGTGATGCCTAAGAAACTTTCCCACCTTTCGCATTATGACTCTCGCGGGCAGCCTCGCATGGTGGACGTGTCGGCCAAGGCACGAACGGCGCGCGAGGCAGAGGCTTCCGCCTTCGTTCTCATGAGTCCCGAAGTGTTGCGGGCGCTGCCGAAAAATCCCAAGGGCGATCCGCTGGAGGTGGCGCGGACGGCGGGAATCATGGCGGCGAAACGGACGGCGGAGTTGATTCCGATGTGCCATCCGGTGACGCTGTCGCACATTGCTGTGACTCTACGCGTGTGCGAGAATGGCGTTTCTGTTGCCACAAAAGTAAAGACCACCGCCGAGACGGGCGTGGAGATGGAAGCGCTGGTCGCGGCCAGCGTGGCGGCGCTCACTGTCTACGACATGTGCAAGGCGCTCGATAAGGGGATTGAAATCCGGGACGTGATGCTGGAGCGCAAGTCGGGCGGCAAGAGCGGCGGGTATCGGAGGAGCGGGAAGCGCAAGTAACTATGGCGAGCAACGTCAAAATCCTGCTGGTGGACGACAACCCGATGGTGCTGGGGATGTTGCAGCAGGCGCTCTCGGCGCTGGGCGAAGTGACGGTGGCGACCGACGCCGCCGATGCGTTGTTGAAAGCGGTCGACGACTTGCCGGATGTGCTGATCAGCGACTATCGCATGCCGGGCATGGATGGGCGGCAACTACTGGAGAAGCTCAAAAGCAGGCCGGCCACGGCGGGAATCGCGGTGATCCTGATGGCGAGCAAGGCCGACATCAGCGAACGATTGTCGATGCAGGATCCGATTGAAGACTATCTGGAGAAGCCTTTTTTTCTGAAAGATGCCACCCACAAAATCAAGCGCGTGGTGGACCGGATTGCGCTGGAGAAAATGAGCAAGGCGGCATCGACCGATGGCGTGTTGCGCGGCAGCTTGTCGCAGATGAACGTGATCGACCTGGTGCAATCGCTGGAGATGGGACGCAAGAGTTGTTCGCTTACCATGACGAACGGCGATGACAAGTGCGAGATTTATTTTAGCCAGGGGCAGGCGAAACACGCTGTTTATGGCCCGACCACGGGGGACGAAGCGGTTTTCAAAGTGCTGCGCTGGACGGATGGGAACTTTCAGATCGATTTCAACGGCAAGTCGTCGCAGGAAACGACGACGCTGAATACGCAGGGCCTGTTGATGGAAGGATTGCGACAACTGGACGAGGCGCAGCGCGACGCCGCGGCTGAGGGTGAAGATGTCCTCCTCGACACCTGATGCTTCGTTGGAGAGCATGACAGCGGCCGTGTTGACGGTTAGCGATTCGTGTTCGCGCGGCGAAAACGTGGATCTCTCCGGCCCGGCGGTGGCGGAATTTCTGGGGCAACACAATTTTCAGGTGGTGGCGCGCGGTGTTGTGGCCGACGAGCGCGCCGCAATTCAGGAAAAACTGATTGAGCTGTGCCGCTCGGCTCGACTGGTGGTCACTACTGGCGGGACGGGGATCGCTCCGCGCGACGTGACGCCGGAGGCAACGGCGGCGGTTTGCGAACGGCAGGTCGACGGGATCGCAGAGCAGATGCGATTGCAGGGAGCGAAGAAGACGCGCTTCGCCGCGCTCAGTCGCGCGGTGTGCGGGATCCGGGGAACTAGCCTGATTCTGAATCTGCCGGGCAGCCCGGCAGGGGCGGTCGTGTCGCTGGGCGCGGTGATAGATTTGCTTCCGCATGCGCTGCAGTTGATTGCGGGGCTGACGGCGCATGAAGGTCGATAGTCGTTCGTCGTTGGCAATTCCTGCTTCGGATTGTCATCCCGAGCGGACCGGGGTCCCCGGCAGGCCCGGTGTTGGGCCTGCTGGGGTGGGGAGCGAGGGATCTGCATTTGCCAGCGACCAACGACCAGCGACCGCTCTCTGCTTCTCGCGTAAACTAATCTCATTCACTTGAACAAGATCAAACATTTTGTCCACGCTTACGGGGAGTGGATCAAGCACGTGCTCGCGCCTCTGGGGCCGTGGGGCATGCTGGCGTTTGCGGCCGTGGATGGGGCATTTCTAGGCATGCCTCTCGATGCGATTTTCGTGGGCTACGTTTACAACGATCGCTCGCGATTTCTGTTGTATGTGCTGCTGGCTTCGGCCGGGTCGGCGCTGGGGAGCATCGTTCTCTACGTGGTCGGGTATACGGGGGGCGAGGTGCTGCTGCGCAAGCGCCTTTCGCCGGAGCGCTTCGAAAAGGTTCACGAATCTTTCGATCATCACGAATTCTGGGCGCTGATGTTTCCGGCAATGTTGCCGCCGCCTGCGCCTTTCAAGATCTTTGTGCTGGCGGCGTCGGCGTTTGAGATGAACTTCGGGCATTTTCTGCTGGCCATTTTTTTGGGCCGGTTTGTTCGTTTTCTGATTGAGGCGCTGCTGACGCTGTGGTTTGGTCCGCAGATTGTCGCGATGACGGTGAACCTTTTCGCGCACCACTTTGTGTGGATTCTGGCGGGGGTCGTAATGATGCTGGTAGCGTGGCTGATGTGGCGGCGCGCCAAGCGGAGCCGAGCTGCGCTCAGCCTGGACGGCCGAGGGCGGCCGTCCCTACACGATCCTACCTAGGCGGCTGCGGTGCCTTGCGGCTTATGGGCGGAGCGGGCTAGCGCCCCGGCTAGTGCTGGCAATCCGAAGGCGAGTGCGGTGAAGAGCATGTCGCCGGCGACTGCATGGCGGAAAAACGGCAGGCCGGCGGCGTAGCAGATCATCAGACCCGACAAGGTTTTCGGATACATGTTCCACGCGGCCCAGACGGCGAAATTACTGATGACGAAGAACGAGACGGAACTGGCTAGCGCGGCTCCGCCGATCCGCAACCAGGCCGCGTTTTCGCGCAGATCGATTCCGCGCAGAGATGTCCCCAGCCACAAGATCGCCGCATACCACGCCCAGGTTATGAAGTGGTCCCAACTAAATGGGTAGGCGTACACGAATTTGTCGAGGATTACGTCAGAGGCGGCGAGCAGCGCCAACGGCACCCACAGCTGGCGTCTGGAACCGCGCGCGCCAAAATAGAGCAGCGCCGCCGCTACTGGAGTGAGATTCCAGGGGTGCGGCATGAACGGCATCCTCGCCAGGACCGCAAAAATGACAAATAGATAAGCCAGCATGATCCACCTCGTTGACGTCAATTAGGATTGTTGCGCGAGCCGAGGCCACCGGTCAAGGGAAGAGCGAAAAATACGGGTGTCGCGCAATGCGTTTTGTTAGAGTGCCGAGCTGCGCTCGGCTTGGACGGCCGAGGGCGGCCGTCCCTACGCAAACCTTACTTCTTGTTGGGGGCACGCATTCCGAAGCGTTCGTCTATCACTTGGAGATCGCGGGTCAGGACCACTCTCGCGCCTAAAGTGGCGCGCGCATCGTGACCGGGATAATCGTAGCGGAGGTCGCGGAAGCGGACTACGTAAGTGGCGCGAGCGTTCTCGGAGGTATGGTTCGCCAGTTCTTCGGTTTCAGTCACCGGATACTGCGCCCAACTTAGATACACGCGGCCCAGGTACGTTTTCTTGGCGGCTAGAGTGATGGAAGTTTCTTCGGGCTTGTATTGAATCTGCATCTGGCCTTCGGGATCGACCTCGGGAGACATCGAATTGAAATTCAGCGAATCGACATCCATGGTGGCGAAGAAGTTGGGGGTTTCGACGACTCCGTACCAGCGGAAGGGATTGACCCAGTAGGGATAGGCGGAAACCCGGATGGCGTCGGCGCCCTGGTAACTGCGCGCCTGGAGCGCGGCTATGGCGCGGCGATGCTCGTAATCGCGAAGTCCCCAGTAGGCTGCGACGGCCACAAGAGCGATCGTCGCGGCCAGCCTTCCCGCCGGCTTGCCTTTGCCGCGGGCGCCGATTTCTTCGTTGATGAGCGAAAACAATGCAGGAGTGATCAAGCCCAGCGTGAGAACAACCAGCAGGACGGGCTCGACGATGAAGACGATGTCCCAGGAAATCCAGCGCTCAGAAAATGGCCAGAAGGGACGCACTCCGTAGGCCGTCGTGTAGTCGAGCAGAATGTGACTGAGACCGGCGAGGCAGGCATAGGCGAAGAGCAGTCCCCAACGTGGAGGCAGATTTGGATTGCGGGTTTTGCGGCCGCGCAGACGCCAGAGGAGATAGATAAATGCGACGACCACAGCGGCTACCAGCGGCACTCCGAGGAACGAATGAGTGAAGCCGCGATGATGGTTCAAGCCGAAGGCGGAGCCTCCGAAGCGGCTGAGGACATCGAGATCGGGAGCCTCGGCAGCCAGCGTCAACGTCGCGGTGGCGAGGGCCGTTTTACGGTTGAGGCCGGCGCGGCCCATGGCGGCGCCGAATAAGAAGTGAGTGACGGGTTCCATGAGAGGTCAGAGGTTAGAGGTCAGATTGCAGAGGTGAAGACCGATGTTACTCTCCATTCCGACCTCTCACCTCTGACCTAGTTTAACTTCTTACCTCGTTTGCGAACGTCGAACTCAGGCTGCTCGAAGGGCTGGACCAATCACTTATCGGACGAACGACTCCACAATCCATGCACCTGGTCGAAGCAAACTGGGTTGAACAATAGGGACAGACGCCTTGCGCCTGGAAAAAATCGAAGGGCTGCCCACACCGCCCGCATTTCCAAAGCTCGCCAATTGGCGGCGCGCTTTGGCACGCCGGACAGGCAAAGCCGTCGCGGCGCGGTAACTTCGCGATACGCAAGAGTTCGCGCGCGTGCTTCAGTCCACCCCAACAATTCAGCAGCAAGAAAGCGGCGATGGCTCCGTACCAAACGGATCGCGTCCAGATGGCCAGGCCGATAAACCCAACCACGCCGATCAGGCCGAGGATGGTGGCAACCAGCAGGCTGCGTCCGCGGCCCATCACGAACCAGAGCAGCGCCCGAAGAATCTGGCCGCCATCGAGCGGGTAGATGGGCAGGATGTTGAAAATCAGCAATCCAACATCGATAAAGAAAATAGCGTGAACCAACGTCCGCAATTCGGGGACGGCCGCGTACCAGCCCAATACGAAGCTCACACGTCCGAAGCCAACGATGATTGGGATGAGGGCGACGTTCACCAGCGGTCCGGCGGCGATGCTCCACAAGGTCGCGCCGGGACGCGGCGGCGGATCCACATACGCCACGCCACCGAGAGGCCAGAGGACGATCTGGTTCGCCTGTCCCCCCACTTGCCGGCAAGCGAGTGAGTGGCCGAACTCATGCAACGTCACAATCAGAAACAGTGCCAGGTACTCCAGGACGTTCCACGTTATTGAGGAGTAACGTCCGTTGCGGCTCTGGATTTCGTACGCCGCCACCAGAAACCAGGACCAATGCAAGAACACATTGATCCCTTGGAAGCGAAACAGGCGAATCGCGCCTTGGCTCGAGGTTGGCATATGCGAGATTTATGATACAGATTTACAAGACAACACGACGCGATCTCTCGCTCCTCTTCTATAAGCGGATCTTCGACCTACCCAAGTACCTTCCCGCAAGTCATGCCGGTACCACCAGCGATAAGGCATCGGGCTGCATCGTCATACGAGCGGGCAAGCGGCCTATGAGTTCGCCATCGGCCTCGACGTAGACGCGATTGTCGGCGTGGCCGATATCATGACCATCGCTCTTCTCCTGCAAGCGGCAGACAACCTCCGAACAACTGACCAGATCGATGCCGTCGATATTCCACTGGCGGCCGAGCAACGCGCCGGCGACATACTGGATGTAGGCATTTCGGCTGGCGGTGCGGCACATCACGGTGCGCAGGTCCTGGCGGTCGAGAGATGCCCCGGGAACCAGTTCGCGCAGAACGTTTCCGAAAAAGCGGATTCTTACTGCCATGAGTTCAGTCAGAACGGCTCGTTGTCGCAAGCCGTTTCCGTTGGCATACTCGACCTCAAACTTCCTCATGCGATGAGTGGCCCACAACTGCCACGCCTTCAGGTAATAGCCGGCCATGCCCGACTGCTGCTTGAGTTCGGCGGTTAGTTTGTAAAACAGGTGCGCATCCACGCCGACTCCGGCGGCGACGGTAAAGTAGCGGGCGCCGGATTGGCCAGAGAAATTCTCATACTCAACTCGTCCGAGAGGAATGCGGCGAACCTTGCCGGCGACCGCGATCTTGGCGGCGGCGCTCGGCCGGGCCGGGATTCCGAGATCGTGGGCGAGAGCGTTCGCGGTGCCGAAGGGAAGAATGGCAAGCGCGACGGGCGTTCCCGCTAGCGCCTGAATTACGTCGTGAATCGTCCCATCGCCCCCGCAGGCAAACACGGTGTCACTGCCGGCCGCTACTGCGCAGCGCGCGTTGTCCGTCGCTTCCTGGCTGGACCGGCAAACGGTTAGCTCGGTGCGCACGCCGGCTGACTGGATGATGCCAATGGCGTGGTTCAATTCCGCGTCGCGCTTTTTTCCGCGTCGTCCGGAGTTGGGATTGAACAGGATCGTGGCTTTGTTCATGCGTCGGCTGGTTTCTGTTTCGAGTCTGCGTTGAGTTTCGCTTTCAGTTTAACGTACACCCCACTCCCACATCCCAAACGTCGCTTTTTGTGGGATCGGGTATCCAGCCTGACGGGCCAGCATGGCGATCTGTCCGCGGTGGTGAGCGTCGTGCGCGACCAAATAAGCGAAGAATCCGGCTACGTCGGGGCGAAATCCTTTGATGCGGCCGTCGGTTTCGAGGGCCGATTGGAGAACTTCGCGGAGCGCAGAGCGGCTTGCGTCGAGAGCATTCTTCGCCTGGGCAGGCGTGACGGTGAAGCGGTCGAGTTGCTCGGGGATTTTTCCCTTTGTCGCCTTCAACCACATGACGCGAACGTTGTGCATATGGGCAACCACGCCGGCCACGTCGCGGCCTTTTTTCCTAGGAGGCTCGGCGCGCCACGCGTCGGCGGGCAGATTCTCAAGGAGGTAATGGTTGATGCGGTCGTTGGTGTCAAAGGCGGAAAGCAGAGCCTCAGCGAGAACGAAAGGCGCGGCGGATTTTTTTGGCATGGCGATCGTTGGGAGTGAGAGACTCCCGGTGCGATAGGTTAGCAGGCGATTGCCTTGGCGGCAAAGTTCGCGTAATGGCGACGGGGCCGAATGGTTGTCTGCATCAACTC
>JBAWFQ010000073.1:0-31904 GCA_049592035.1 Terriglobales bacterium | reverse complement strand
TGGTGTCGGCCGTTTGCTCCACGCCGGTCGCGAGGTTCCGCACCACGACCGACGCTCCCGGCACCAGGGCCCCGCTTGAGTCGGTGACGCGACCGCCGAGCGAGCCGGTCAAAACCACATTCTGAGCGGTCATTGATACGCAGCTTGCCAATACCATCAAGATGCCACAGATGGTCACGCGACTGGGCAGGGGGAGCATTCCTGTCCCTGCTCGAATGATGGTCATCAATACGTGCGTCAAAGGCAGGGCTGAAGGGCATTCCTCTAGCTTCATAGATCTATCACCCCTCGCGTCCATGTGCGTTCCCCAAATGGTCAGAACAGAGAACGATAGTCGCGCGTTGTTAATACTGCATTACACAAACGTGAATGCTCCAAGAAAAGTCCCGGAGTTGCTAGAGCAGCAACGGTCTGGGTGGCACGGTGCCATCTGCGTCAGATGCCGTCCGCTCGTCGTCCGGATTTTGTCAAAGTGCTTGGGCGTACTGTACGCACCGTGAACGGGGATTTTGGGCAGCTTTGCCGCTCTGCGTAAACTTCCCATAAGCCGACTTCTGGACAACCTCGTGGCGAGTCCGCCTTAAAACATAACTTCCGCTTAGCCCGTGATGCGATCTCGATAGACGAGTGCCGATCAGGGAGCGTTCCATTGGCGGGGCTCAGATGACTTAGCCGCAACGCAGACCGCCGATCAACGCTCAGGACCAGGAATGTGGCGGCAAGGCGTATACTCACGGCGTCTTGCGATCGTAAATAAACCGGAGAGTTCACCCAGCATGACCAGATGGCTTGCAGTGGCAATCACTGTAGCAGCAGGTGTTGCGGTAACGATGGGCCAAGCGAAGGAGTCACCGCTGTTCACCAACCAGCAAGTGGCGCAAGGCAAGACGCTCTATGCGGAGAAGTGTGCAGCCTGTCACGGCGAGAAACTGCAGGGCGGTGCGGCACGCGCGCTGGCTGGTCCTGCGTTTGCGGCCAGGTGGACTTCTGGCTGGGGCGATTCGAAGTTGACGGTGGATGACCTGGACTTCATCATCCGCACGACCATGCCCAAGGGATCGCCGGGAAAAATGGCCGCTGAAGAATACACGGCGGTGCTGACGTACATTCTGCAGCAGAACGGATATGAAGGGGGGGCATCCACGCCTCTGGTGGCGGGGTCTGCGCGAATGAAGCAGACGCGACTGCGATTCGGGATCGGGACGGAATCGGCGACGGCGCCGCCGTTGAGGGTGCCGGGCGACCCAGCAGCCGTTCCGAAAGGTGGAGGGCCGACCCAGGAGGAGCTGAATCTAGCCGCGAATTCGACTCGGAATTGGCTTTATCACACCCACGACTACTCCGGCACGCGCTATGCGGCGCTGGATCAGATCAATGAGCAAAACGCGGGACAACTCCGGCCAGTCTGCGTTTTCCAGGTGGGGGACGAGGGGAATTTCCAGACCGGTCCGATTGTGTATCAAGGGACCATGTACATCACCACGAATCGCAGCACGGTGGCTTTGAACGCCACCGACTGCCGACCGAAGTGGCGTTACACATGGGTGGCTCGCGCCGCCGACGTGTGGCCGAACAACCGCGGGGTGGCAATCAAGGATGGCTATCTCGTCCGCGGAACGTCGGACGGGTATCTGTTGGCTCTCAACGCAGACACCGGGAAGTTGGTGTGGGCCGTCAAAGCGGCAGATGCCGAGCAGGGAGAAACCTTCACCATGGCGCCGCTGTTGTTTGAGGATTTGGTGCTGATCGGGCCAGCAGGCAGCGAGAACGGCATATCGGGTTGGGTGGGAGCTTTCCGGCTGCAGGATGGTTCGCCAGTATGGAAGTTTCAGACGGTTCCGGGAGCCACGCTTGCGGGTTCCGAGTCGTGGCGCAATCCCAAAGGGATCAAGCTAGGCGGCGGTTCGGTGTGGACGCCGTTCACACTTGACGCGGGGAAGGGGGAACTGTTTGTAGCGGTCACCAACCCCGCGCCGGACTTACCCGCGAACCTACGGCCGGGCGATAACCGATACACAAATTCGGTGGTGGTATTGGATGTCCACACCGGCAAACTGTTGTGGTATCGACAGATGGTCCCGAACGATTCCCACGACTGGGATCTAACGCAAGTGAGTCCGCTGTTTCAGACGAAGATTGACGGGCGGGAGACTTCACTGCTGACTATGGTGGGCAAGGATGGGATTCTGCGCGCAGTCAACCGCGAGAATCACGAAGTCGTCTTTTCCACTCCGGTAACGACGATCAAGAACGCCGACGTGCCGGTGACAAACGAAGGTGTGGAGGCGTGTCCGGGGGTGTTGGGCGGGGTCGAGTGGAACGGACCAGCGCTCAATCGGGAACTGAACACGCTCTTCGTTAACGCGGTGGACTGGTGCTCGACATTCAGGGCCGCAGAGAAGGTGCGGCACATTCCGGGGCGCATGTATATGGGTGGCACGGTGGAATTCGGGGCCCAGTCGCAAGGATGGCTCACAGCGATTGACGCTTCGACGGGAGCGGTGGAATGGAAGTATCAATCGACGCGGCCTATGGTGTCCGCGGTAACAACCACAAAGGGCAAAGTTGTGTTCACCGGCGAGTTGACCGGCGACTTTTTGGCTTTGGATGCGCATAGTGGGAAAGTGCTGTACCGGTTCAACACGGGCGGTGGGATCGGAGGGGGAGTGGTCACCTACGAGGAGGGTGGCAAGCAGTACGTGGCGGTCATGTCCGGCAGGCCCTCGAATTACTGGATAAACGAGATCGCCGGTGCGCCGACGGTTTTCCTCTTTGCGTTGCCGTGAGCTCACGTCGAACGCTAAAGCGGCTTCTCGCAACGCAATTACAGTGAAGGCGCAGTTTAAGTCCGACCGGCTGTCAGTTTGCGTTGGCAACCCTTAACTAATCTGGTTACGTCAGGGTTGCCCGTCAACTGGGAGTTATCGAAGGGATGTCCTATTTCTGAGCATCGCTTTCTAGACGCCAGGGATGCCGAGTTGCGCTGACACTTGTCGTTACTCACACGTCTCGACCGCGAAATCCGTCTTACTTCTTGAGCCTCATCGGCCAGTTCGTTACCAGCACCGCCCGCGATGGCCCGGTTCGTTCGCCGATAACCTTGAGCAGGAAGCGGCGACCGTCTGGCGTCGCATCGAACGGTTCATCATAGAAGCCCATTGTCGGCAATCCCGCAACCGTGAACAGTGGCACCGGTTTGCCCGGTTCGATGGCGTCGTTTGTGACCTTTATGGGGAGTGCAAACACTCCGCCCGCGCCGGTAGCGAAGAATATGGTTTTCCCGTCCGCTGTCCAACGGTTCCAAAATCCGCCTGCGCTCGTGAGCTGCTGCTTGCCGCCTTGCAATAGCGAGGTCGCGTACAACTCGTTCCGGCCAGTCTCAGCGGTTACATAGACAATCCACTTCCCATCGTGAGAGAAGCGGGCGTAATAGGTGGCGATAGGGTCGTCGGTCAATGGCCGCGGCTTGGCATCCTGCGCCAACGGCACGATCAAAGTCGTGAGCGGAATCTTCCCGTAGCCCTGCTCGACCAGCATGTAGCGCCCGTCCGACGACACGTCGGTGATGTGAACTGGCGCGTCGTTTTCATAAACCGTGGTTTCCTGCCCCGCACCTTCGACCGGCTTGCGCACAATACGGCAGGTCTTCCCAACCGTGGAGTAATAAAGGTACTTGCCATCCGCGGACCAGGCCATGCCGTCGGAAGCGTATCCAAAGGTGAAACGAACCCGCGTTCCCTGATCGAGGTTGAGCAGCCAGATATCATGAGACGCGCCAGTACCTAAGGCCGCCGCCTTGCGGCCATCTGGAGAAATGCGTATATCGACATAAGCATTGTTGTCGCCCACCGGAACAGATTTTCCGTCTCTCGTAAACAGAAGCAGCTTTTCGTTACCATGACTCTGGCTGGCTTGATAGATCAGCGTTCCATTCTCATTGGCGTCGAACCCCGCTCTCCAGGTCGACAAGTTGAATCCCACGTCCGCAGCAACCGCCGCTGTCTCGCCGCTTACCTTGCCTCTTGCGGGATCGAACGCCTGAGCGAGCAAGGAGCCGCTCTGCTCCCAGAGTAGATGTCCGCGTGCATAAACTCCATGCGATTCTGCCGGCGCGACAAACTGGTTCTCTTTTCCGTCCAGCGAGGCGAAATAAATGCCGTTACGGGCGCTCGGATCCGGGGTCGAATGATTCGTTGCCAGATACAGGAAGTGCTTGCCATCGGGCAGCAGAACAGGCCAGCGATTCGTTGTGTGATCGCTTGCAACGCTAGTCACCTGCACCGGAGTGGAACCGGCATTCGGAGACACTCGAAACACTCCGCTCACCACATCCGGCGTGAACAGAATCGTGTCTCGTCCCCAGCTTCCACCGCGAGGGCGCTCGGCCTTGCAGATGTCGAGCACCGGACCACCATTCAACGAAATGCGGCGCAGCCTCCCTCCGCTAAAAAATCCAAGGGATTCGCCGTCGGGAGACCAGAACGGATATGTCGCATTCTCAGTGCCCGGCACCGGCTTGGCATCTTTGTCGTCGAGAGCGCGGACGTAAATGCGGTTATTTGTCTGGTCGTCTTGCGCGACAAAAGCGATTTTCATGCCATCAGGCGAAATCACGACCGGCCCCGACGCATCGTCGAGTGTCAGGGTAAAGTTTGTCTTCTCGGGAGGAAGAATGTAGGCCTCGACCGACATCGGAGCAGGCGCAGGGCGCAAGACGAGCGCCGTAATCACAGCGGCTGACAAAACGAAAACAGCGGCGAAGAGCCACCACGCCCAAGTCAAGGGTTTCGCGCCCTTTTCTGTTTGTCCCGATGCCGTTTGCATCCCGTTTTCGCGCAGCCACATCAACTGCAGCTTCAAATCGTGCGCACATTGCACGCGCTCATGCGGGTCTTTGCTCAGACAGCTATTGATCAGGCGCTCGAATTCCGCGGGAACTTTTGGCTGCAGCGAGCGCAGCGAAGTTGGGTGATCCTCGAGAATCGCTGAAGCGACCTTGATCTGCGACTTGCCTTCGAACGGACGCTTGCCGCAGGCCATCTCGTAAAGCATGGCTCCGAAGGCGAAGATGTCGCTGCGCGCATCCGCTTCTTTCCCCTCGATCTGCTCCGGCGACATGTACTGGATTGTGCCGATCATGGTTCCCTGTGCGGTGAGGGGCGAAACCATCGGACTCGGACCGGAGAGCGTCTGGGCCGCGGTGAATGTAGGGGCCGACGAAATGACACTGCTCGCCGCGGTCGAACTCAACGGCTTCGCGAGTCCGAAATCAAGCAACTTTGCGCCGGATTTGGTGAGGATCACATTCCCTGGCTTCAGATCGCGATGCACGATGCCCGCGCTGTGTGCTGCCGCAAGTGCATCTGCGATCTGGATCGCAATGCTCAGGTTCTCAGCCAACGGCAGCGGGCCTTTTCGCACGCGATCAGCCAGGGTTTCGCCTTCCAGGTACTCCATGATCAGGAAGTCGGTGCCGCTGGCGGCATCGTGCCCAATGTCGTGCAGCACGCAGATATGCGGATGTTGCAGCGACGAGATGGTCCGGGCCTCGCGCTCGAAACGCTGTTTCAGTTCCGGGGTTGCGGTCAGATTCGAAGACAGGACTTTGATGGCGACGGTGCGGTCGAGACGGGTGTCCTTGGCGCGATACACTTCGCCCATGCCGCCTGCTCCAAGCGCAGACTGGATTTCGTAGGGGCCAAGTTTAGCGCCAGAGGCGAGAACCATGCGTGGGCGCAATTATAGCGCGCGCAGCATGTTGGAGAGGATGTTCACCAATTCCGTCCGGTTGGTCGGCCAAACGGATGTTATCCAAAAACGGGCTTGGGAGACATCAATGTCGATCTCCTCGAAGCGGACTTCTGGCCCGGAATAACGTCCGAGTAGCCCGTCGTCCGCCAGCAGAGCTTTCGACAAGCCGACCTAGCGCTAAGACCTCTCTTGCGCATCGCTCCTGGGTCACGGCCAAGCCCAAGTTGACCGGAGCAAAGCTGGAATCTCCGCCACCGATCCTGAGGCGAACAGGGCGTCGCCAGGGCGAATTCAGCGATTACGCTACAGGAGGTCCCTTCTCGCAAAGCGGAAATGGCAAAAGACAAGCAGAGCCGCCGCTGCCAAAGCGAAACTCAAACTCACGATGAGTACCGAGGATGCGTCGTCACCGCTAACCACGAACGAGGCGACCAGCGGACCCAGTGCCGATCCCAGCAATTGCATCGCTGGGATGAGCACGGCGACGCGTCCCGTTGAATCTGCGAGGAACGCCAAGCTGACATGGAACGGCATCAGAAACATCCACACGAAGCCAAACGCGGCGCACACAAGCGCGAAGCCGATGGTCGCGCCCGGAGGCAACGCGTGCATTCCGAATGGGATCACCGCCAGCGCCAACGCGCCAACGATCAGGGTTCGAACCTTGCCGGGGAGGCGCACGGCTAGGGAAGCGGTCGTGCCTCCCAGCACCTGCATCAACTGCACTCCGGCAGTCAGGGTTTGTGCCGCCTGAGCGCCAAACCCGGCGCGTTTTCCGAGGGGCTCCAGATACGCCCAGATCGCGCCAATGGCCGCCAACTGCAGAAGGGCAACGGCGAGGGGCAACGCGGCGGTAACTGACCAACTGAACTTGCCGAGAGTGGGCGCGGCCAGCGGCGCGAGGCGCGCCGGCAGCCAAGCTACAGCGATGCAGGGCGCCAGCGAAAGCGCAGCCAGCACCACGAAACCTCCGTGCCAGCCTGCGCGAGGGATGACGAGGCCCGCGAATATCGCGGCCAATGCTGCTTGGGCCAGGGCTTGCGTTACCAGAAAAATGCCGGCGATGCGGTCCGGAACCTTAGTGCGAACGATGATGCAGGTCGTGACCCACATCAACGCTCCCTCGCCTAAGCCCGCTGCCGAGCGCGCCACAGCCAGGCGAGCGTCGCCACTCAAATACGTCGTGGCTACGTCGAGCGTGGCGACGAACAAGGCGGCCGCGATGCCGACAATCCTCAGGTGCGAGAGGGACATCAGCGCATCGCACACCACGATGCCCAAGCCGAGCGCGACGATCTCGCACATGGCGATTACGCCCACGCCCGAAAGCGTGGCATTGCGCGCTTCGACCATGGTGCCAAGCAGAATCGGCTGGACGCCGATCACCAGGAGGGCGATGGTGCCGATGGTCAGAGCCGACGCAATGTTCGCGCGGCTTGGCGCTGGCGCTTCAAAATTCGGAAGGTCAACTTGCATTCGGTGAAAGTTAAGTCCTGCTTTGGGATGTAGAAAATCAGACTTGCTCGCCGTCGCTCTCAGCGGCTGAAGCCGGCGCTGAGAATAGAGCAATTATCGCAGCGGTAAACCGCTGCGCCACCCAAACGCAAGACCAAAATCGAGCTTTTCAGCAGTCTGTAAAGCCGCACGCCTTCAAAGCAAAATCAAAACCTTGGATTAGAGGTGGTGCCAGACGGGGCAAGCCCCGTCTCTACACGAGTTTTTCCACGGCCTGTGAAGCCTTTCAAAACCGATCCAAACTGCACCACTACCGGACATTCGAGGTACTGACTCAGCGCTTCCTCAAAACGTGATCTTAGCTTGCAATTGGATCAGGCGCGGTGACGAGTTTGCTCCCAATCCCGTACCGTAAATACTGGTCGGTGAGCTGACGGTCTGAATAATGGATCCGAATTGAGAGTTGTCAAGGTTCATGACCGGGAAGCCGAAATCGGGATGATTGAAGACGTTGAAGAAACGGGCGCCAATCGAGAATTGTTTGCCTTCGCGATGGAAGAATCCGAATGCCTTCTCGACGGCGAAGTCGCTGCCAAAGTATCCCGGGCCGCGGAACTGATTGCGGCGCTGCTGGCCCCAGTTGTTAGTGGGGTCCTCGAAATTCGTTGCCAAGAGACACGGAGTTGAAGGGTGCGCCGCCGACCCGCTGCAGGAGTGGCTGGTCGGCCCGGTGATATCGGCAAACACATACTGAGTGCCGAGGCCGGCGAGACCGTAGTAGGCAGCGGTTGGGGTTAACTGCAGGGCCGAGGTTGCATTCTCGCTGATGACGGTAAAGGGCAAGCCGCTATGGCGCAGAATTGTCCCCGAGAACGACCAACCTTTCATCAAGGCGTTGGGCCCACGGCTGGTCAGGTGCCGGAAGCTGTCGCTCCACACGTAGTTCATGGTGAAGCTGTGCTGGATGTCGTAGTCCGCGTTTCCGTAGTTGTATTTGCGAATGTTGTAGGGGTCCTGGGGATAGATGATGTCGGCGTACACGCCAATCGTGTTCTGGCCGAAGGGTGAGAGCGAGTTATTGGAAATCTCATCCAAAGCATGGCTCCAGATATAGCCCGCTTCGAAGTGGAAGCCTCCGTTGAAATCGTGTTTCGCATCGATGACCAAACCGTCGTAATTGGAGTTGGCGACGTTTTGCTGTTGCGAGACCACGGCAAATCGGGGGTCTGGCGGAGTAATGGGGAGATCGCCAAACTGTTGGGGCGCAAAGTTGGCGTTGAACGCGTTCAGCGCCGAGTTCGAGATTTCTTCGTGAGAACCGTGGTTGCCCACGTACTTCACGCTGAGAGCGGAGTTCCAGCCCAGCTCCTGCTGCACTTCCAGGCTCCATTCGTAGTAACGAGGCGCTTTGACCGAGGTGGCGTTATAGAAATTGAGCGGGGGAACGGCACCACCGCTGGCGAAGCCGGCTTGGTACTCCGCATACGCTCCCTGCGAAACGGCCCAAAGATTCGGAAGATAAAACGGTGGTATCGGTTGTTGCGCCGGTGAAATTGGCCCGAAGGCGTTGACAAAGCTGGGATCGAGGGGCGGATTCTGCGTGAAACTCTCGATGGCGCCGGTGGGGAGCGCATCGGCGAAGATACCGGCGCCGCCGCGAATCACAGTTTTGCGGCGGCGATCGAAGGGGGTCCAGGCAAAACCGATTTTCGGTTGCGCCACCAGCGTCGAGACTGAAGGAAAGGCTGTGCTCAATCCGGAATCAATGGCCTGGTTGACCGGTAGTGAGGTGTCGAGCTGGTAAAAGGGCGCGGCGAGACGCTGGAAGCAGTGAATCTGGCAGACCGGGTTGGAGAAATGATCGAAACGCAAGCTCATCGTCAAATTGAAGTTCTTGGTTACGCGCAGATCGTCGGCCCCATAAAAGCCCAACTGGTAGAGCGCTATCGGCACGTCGGTGCGCGTAGGAAAGCTTTGCACGATCTCGTTGCCGGTGGGCTGGTAGAGCGGATTCGTGGGGAATCCCCCGCCACCGGCGGCAAAGTCGCCCAAGCTGCCTTCAAGAATTAGAGGAGTTACATAGAGGAATGTCCTGTCGCTGACGTCGGCGCGGCGGAAGCTAGCTCCGAAGCGGAGGCTGTGGCGGCCATGCGTCCAACTGAAGTCGTCGGTGAACTGATACTGAGTCGTGCTACGACCCTGCGGAACCTGCCAGTTGCCGACGTTAAGGGCTCCATTCGGCGTCCCTAAACTTCCGTCCCCAAGAACCAGGGACCCGGGGAATGAGTTGATCGCCCCTGCCGGGTTCTTCATGAAGAAGTAAGCGCTGTACCACAAGAGCGAAGCATTGAAGACGTTGACCTTCGCCGGACTGAAGACGTGGATCGCTTGCACCTGGGACTGCCACTGCGGCTGATCGCTGGTGACGTTGAAGTTCGGGCTGATGGGATCGACGTAGGTATCCTGCTGTCCGTGTTCGTGCACTACGCGGACGAAGATCGAGTCCTTGCTGCCGAAGTTCTGGTCGTAGCGGCCGATATAGACAAGATCGTGGGTGTGTCCCAAGGGGCCAGCCTGAACCAGGACAGCACATGGGTTCGATGCGCCGAAGCCAGTGAAGCCGTACTCGGCGACATCGCTGCAACCACCGCCTGGCAGTGGCTGCGCTCCTTTCTGAGAAACACCGTTAAAAAGAGTAAAGGCTTGCTGATAGAAAGGCACCGAGGCAGACAGTCCGAGGTTGTTCAAATTGGCAATGACTGCAGTCTCGAAGGGCAAAGTCGGTAGATTCACGGGGGTCGGCGACGGAACCGCCAGATAGATGCCTTCCATGTCGAAAAAGAAGAATGCCTTGTCCTTCTTGATGGGTCCACCGACTGAAGCTGCGAACTGGTTGGCGTCGGCAAACGAGCGCGGGAGCCCCTGCATATTGCGGAAGTACTCGTTGGCGTTGAGCGCGTCGCCGTTCCACCAGTAAATAGCGTTGCCATGGAACGTGTTCGTGCCTGATTTCGAGACGTAGCTGACATTCGCTCCGGCCACGCCCCCATAAGCGCCGTTGTAGGCGTTGGCCATGACTGTGCTCTCCTGGATGTCGTTCAGACCGAGCGCCATATTCGCGGCACCGCTGTTGTTAATGTTGAAGTAAGGGTCATTCATGCTGGCGCCATCCACTGTGAACAAGTTCGACGTGGCCGGCAAGCCATAGACTTCGAAGTTTCCTCCTCTCAGACTGTCACCGGCCGTATTCATGACCGCGCCCGGAGTGGTCAGCGCCACCGCCGTCAGGTCGTTGCCGGGATTGGGCTGCAGTTCGATCTGTTTCTGGGTGAAGTTCGTCTCCAGGTTCGCGTCTTTGGTCTCAACTTCCCCGGCGCTGGCCGTTACCGCAATTTCGTACGTGGATGAAACCACGCTCAATTGAAAATTTGCCGTCAAACTGCCGCCGAGGGAGACCTGCACCGTTTTCGTGATCGTCTGGAACCCCGACTTGGCGGCGGTTGCAACGTACTCGCCGGGCGGCAACAGGGCGAACCGGTAAGAGCCTGCCTCGTCGGTCGTTGAAGTCTGCGTCGCCCCCGTGCTTTTGTGTGTCAGCGTGATCGTCGCATTCGCCACCACTGCGCCGCTCGGATCTGTGGCTACACCGCTCAGGTCTCCGGTGGTTCGAGTCTGCGAGTGAAGGAAGGTGGTACAGAGCAAGGCCACTACGAAATACCGAACCAGGAATCTCATAGATCACCGCCGTTGCGAGCAAATTTATGGCATCAGCGTAATATGAGCAATGCTCGGATTGCAAGCCAAAAAAGAGTTGCAGACGGCGAGCATTGGGGAACCGGTCCCGCGGGGAAACACCTGCGCTTCGGTTGTTGCAGGATTCAACAGGGGTAGGTTCTGGCGTGCGCCTGGCGGCCGTTCTTAATATCCACCTATGCCTTCGGGAATGACACCATTGCGATAACTTGCCGCAGCGCGGCGTTCGTCCCGCAACAGCCGGCGATTGGCAATGAGCCGAACCCACCCCGGTATCACCCGGATGCGGTTGCCCGAGGCCTTGGCAATGACATAGGCTTGCGCGCATTTTTCATAGAGCTCGACATTGCACAGAACCCGTTCGCATGTCATTCCCAGGCATAGCAACTGCTCCCCCAGAAGCACCGCATTTGTACCTCGCCGGAAAGTGTTTCTCACCACATCCGGCTGTAGGGTTGCGGCATCGGCCAGCGGCTCGGCCGGCGCACCGAGATGCCGCGCCTGCTCGTCGAAGAGCGTCGGAAAGCAGCCGCCGCAGTGGGCAAGCAGACGCGCCCCTTTGGGGCTTGAGATCGCTACTGCGCCAACGTCGGCCCGCTCTCGATAGATCGCCGCATGCAAGATGGCTGCATGCAAGATCGTCGTAGGCAGGATCGCGGCATGAGGTCCGCTCCCTCCCTCACTGATCGAAAACGGAGCCGTGTGGAGATCGGCGACTCCAATCTCTCGCCAATCTTTCTCTCGCCGATCTTTCTCTCGCCAATCTTTGCACCCCGACGCGATGATCATTTCCGCGCTCCCGGGGACGCGCAGGGAAAAGCTGTCCGCGGGAGTCTTGAGAAACCCTTTGCTGGCCAGACGCCGGCATCCCGCCAGCAATTGCGTTTCAATCTGCGTCGGTTGCACGATGGCTCCCTGCATTAGACGAGTTTCAGCACATCCTCGAAACGGTTGAGCGCGTCGTCGATGACGGCATCGGTATCGGCAAGTCCGGTGTACATGCGGCTGCCCGCGATCGTGACGATTCCGTGGGCGCTGAACGCCGCCCCCATTTCTTCCATCATGTGCTTGCGCGGCCCGAGTTCTTTCATCAGTTTGAGGGGATTGCGCATACTCATGAGCAGCACGCCCGAAGTCTGCAGATGAACGATCGAACCTTCGTTGTAGGTGACGAACGGTAATCCCAGCCGGTCGATAATTTCGCTGAGGCCTTTGCGCAAACGATCTCCGGCTTGCCCGGCTTTTACCGCGGCGTTCGTGCGCTTCATCTCTTGAATCGCGAAATAGCCCGCCGCGCAGGAGAGCGGGTTGGCCGACAGGGTTCCTCCCACAAATGCGCGCTTCGAGGTCACTCCGATTCCGCCAGCCAGCAACATCATCACGTCGCGGCGTCCACCAATGCCGCCGGCCATCGGGTAGCCGCCGGTCAGGCATTTCCCGAACACGGTAATGTCCGGCTTCAATCCGAAATAGCCCTGCGCGCCGCCCATGCCGACGCGAAATCCGGTGACCACTTCGTCGAAGATCAGGAGCACTCCAAACTCGTTACAGAGCTCGCGAAGACGCCGGTTGAAATCGCGATGGACGGGACGCATGCCACTTTCCGGTCCCAGGGGCTCGACGATAATGGCAGCGGTTCCGCCGCGGAGGCGGTTGAGCCAGAGGGTTCGCCGTAGAGCATCCAAATCGTTCGGGAAACTTTCCTGGGTGTACGCAGTCGATGCGCGCGGGATGCCGACGGCTTCTCTGCGGCCGGTGCCGGGAATACGCATGCCGTAGACCATCTGGTCGCTCCAGCCGTGATACGCGCCGCCGATTTTGATCACCCACTTTCGACCCGTATAGGCGCGGGCGAGGCGGAGCGCGGCCATTACGGATTCGGTTCCCGAGCCGAGCATACGGAACATTTCGACGGCGGGCATGGCCTCGCACACCAGTTCGGCCAGCTTGACTTCATACTCATGCAACAGGCCGGTGACGGCGCCGCAGGAATCGAGCAACGCATGGACTTGCTGCCGGACGGTAGCGTCATTGGAGGGGAGCAGGGTTGGTCCTCCGGCTTTGAGGAAGTCGATATAGCGATTGCCGTCGACATCGGTGAGGTAGGCGCCGTTAGCGCCGCTGATTGCCAGCGGGAACGGATAGTTGAAAGCGAGATTGTGCTGCACGCCTCCGGGAATGACTTTCTCCGCTCTTTCCGAAAGTTGCCGCGATTGCCGGCATCTTTCGTCGAAATACTTGAGCACCTTCTCCATGTTTTCGCGGCGAATGGGACGAATCGGCTGCTTCACAAGTGCGGCAAGGCGGGCGTAGATCTCATCCGTATCGGGCCAGGCAGAAATTCCGTAGGCAGGGTCGGCAGTGTTGTGGGTCACCGTGGATAGGGTTGCATATGTGGCATTCATGACACTGACTCCATCTTCAATGAATCGGCTAATAGCATGAGGACTTCGGACCGGCTCGCCTGCTTTTCCGGATCGGTGCCGCGTTCGATTGCCTCTTGAAAATAGTGCGCGCAGGCCGCCTCTAACACCTCCAACCTCGCCACCGTTTCGGCCAACGTCGGACCGCAGCAGACCACACCGTGATTGCGCATAAGATAAGCGTTGATTCCCGGCCGCAGCGCCTTCTCCAACTTCTTCGCGAGCCAACTCGTGCCGGAAGGAGCGTAGCCAACCAAGACAGCTTTCGCACCCAGCATCGCTTGGTAGCGCGGATGCTGAATTTCCAATTCTCGTCCCAGCAGCGTATAGGCGCTGGCAATCGGCTGATGGGTGTGAATGCTGGCGCGGCAATCTCGCCGCGCACGCAGGATGTTGGCATGCAGATGGTGTTCGACCGACGGGCGACGCTCCCCTGCAACCAGAAGGCAGTCACGCAGACGCAGCACGCAGATATCCTCGGGTCTCATTGCGTAGTAATCGGTGGCTGAGGGCGTGCAGGCAAAATGCTCGTCGTCGATCCGGCAGGCGACATTTCCTCCTGTGCCCGCGAGATATCCCTTGTTGGCCAACTCCAGGCAGGTCCGGACGACCTCGCAGCGCACTTCATCGAAGTTCATTTCAGCGAAGCTCACGGACGCTCTTTCCTGTGACGGTTTAACCGCCGATATAAAGGTGCTAAACGCTTGTATGCATCCACAAAACTTTCAAAACCTTCGTCGTAGACGCCTTTCCTTTCGCCATCGGGTAGATAAGTTTTGCGAATTCGCGTCAACTTCGGGACATCGTTATAGGAAAGAGCGCCAATCCCCACATAGCCGATCAAGGCCGCCCCGATGGCGTTTGCCTGGATCGGACACTCCAATTGCTGGATCGGAATGCCGAGCACGTCGGCAAATATCTGGCACCACACATCGGAGTTCGCGCCCCCGCCCGCGATGATCAGTTGAGCGAGGGGCTTGCCGAGAAAGCGATCAAACTGCTCCGCCATCCACCGCGTGTTCAGTGCAACACCTTCCAGGAAGGCACGGATCACGTCCTCACGGGAATGCTCCAAAGAGAGATTCAACAGGCCAGCCCGCAGACTCGGGTCGTCAACCGGGCTCCGTTCCCCGAACAGCCAGGGGGTATAAAGCAAACCTCGTGCTCCCGCGGGAACGGATGCCGCAATTTTGTCCAAAATGGAATAGGCATCGGCTGGCCGCTCCGCGCTGAGTCCATCCTGATGGAAGAGGAACTTGTCGCAGAGGAAAGCGAGATTGGAGCCAGCCGACGACTGCATAGCAACCGCCAGATAGCGCCCGGGTATCGCGCAAGGCACCGATGCGATCTGCGAACGCACATCTGTTTTTTTGAAGGGAACATGCGCCTCGATCCAGGAGGATGTTCCGATATAAAGATGAGCCTCGCCATCCCGAACTGCTCCCGACCCAATGGCTGCCGCGGAATTGTCGACACTGCCGGCCACGACGAGCGTCTCTCGGGAGAGCCCGAGTTCATTCGCAGCGGCAGCGCACAGCGGACCGAGGACATCGGTGCAGCGCACAATTTCCGGCAGCTTTTCCAGCGCAATGCCCGACTGCGCAACGAGCGTCGGGTCATAGTGGATGTTGCCGGCGTCGCGATTATCCGTAAGCCACGTCGTCAAAATCGAATCGACCGTGGCCACGAACCTGCCCGTGAGGCGCAGGTTCATATAGTCGAGAGCGTTTAGGAATTTATGAGTCTTCTCGTAAACTGCAGGCCATTGTTGTTGAATGAATGCGATGTGTCCGGCGGAGTCTTTGCCGGAAAGAGCGGGAGCTCCACCGGTGAGCCGGAGCCATCGCCACAACTTGATCGGATCATAGCCGGCGACAGAGAACAATGAGTTTCCCGCGCTACGCCTGATGGCCCCCGCGCCACGCATGTCGATCCATGACATAGCGCGGTGAAGCGGTTGGCCAGCGCGATCGACAGGGACCGTACATTCGCCCTGGCACGAACAGCAAATGGCCGCGATTTCTCCCCCCAGCTCCGGTAAGGCGGCGATCACCTCCTGGGCCGTGGCGAGGAATGCCGTCCACCAATCTTCCGGGGCTTGCTCTGCGCCGACTTGATCGACGACGTACAGATGGACAGGATGGAAAGCCCATTTCTGCACGGCTCCATCCGCCCCTACCAAGGCACATTTGCAGCCCGAGGTCCCAAGGTCCACAGCGAGCACAAACCGTTTATGAGACGTCGTGGCCATCGACTCTGCTGCTCCATCCAACTCAGCCAACTCAGCCACACCCGTGCATCTGGGAGTTAATTTTAGTAGAATATGAGCAATAGTCAGCTTTTGTCAAATCGCTATTCTGGAGTCAGTGCTGAGCTGAATCTTGCGCGGACAGGGCGAAATCCGATGCTTCACTTCCGCGATACAAACGATACGAGGAAAGATGTTGGACGCAAAGAGAAGAACGCAAATCAAGCGTATACCACGTCAGGAGCGCAGCCAGGTCCGCTTTGAAGCCGTATTGGAGACTGCCCTCCGCCTATTCGCGGCCCGCGGATATGAAAGCGTCTCCATGCGTGAAATCGCCCGCGAGGCGAGAATGCCGATCGCTACCGTGTACCAATATTTCCCCATGAAACTCGCGATCGTGCGTGAGATATGGACCCGCTACACTCGCACGATCTCCGAAACTCTGGCGGAAGAGATTCGCCGTGCCGATCAGGATCAAACGAACGACACGACCGACATCATTGGAACCATTGTTGACCGGATGGCCGAATCGCAGGCTTCCCACCCGGCCTTTATCGAGATCTGGAGTTGCGTGGGCGCTTCGATCGAACTGCGTGCGCTGAATGTCGAAGACACGATGCAAAATGCCCGGCTCATCACGTCTGCTTTGCACCGGAAGCATCCCGCGGCCGACCCGACAGCCCTCTACGACCGTGCCTTGATAGCAATTGAGATGGCGAGTTCGACCACGAGGTTCGCGCTCGCCTTGCCCGAGCCACATCGTGCCCGAGTCCTGCTTTCTTTGAAGCGGGCTCTCTCTCTGCTTCTCGACCCGGCGACTCTGGATCGGGATCGACCTTTTCCGGCAGGGAAAGAGCCGCTCGGAAACAGAAAGACCGGACGCGCAGTTCAGATCGCGAGGCCTCGGCGAAAACAGCCCTCACGAAAGCTAGTCTGAATAATCCGGGCGCTCTTCTGCGCTTCGTCTCGCGGTCCAGAGACGGGCTTAGGGGACATCAATGGCGATCCCAGAAGCTGACTTCATTTGTTTTTCAGGGGGACGGCTGACCACACAACCTGCCCACGTTTTTTCGAATCCCTGCGGCTTACTTCTTGTAAATCACGCCGCCCTTCATCACGAAGCTGACGTTCTGCAGAGTTCCAATATCCTGCAACGGGTCGCCCGTCACCGCGATCACATCGGCGAGATAGCCAGACTCCAGCGCTCCAATCTGCCCCTCCCAGCCCAGCAGTTTTCCGCCGTTTACCAGATCTGCCTGTAGCACCGCCAGCGGCGACATGCCGTATTTCACCATCAGCACAAACTCGCGCGCCTGCGTGCCATGCGGAAAGGGCCCGACGTCGGACCCCAGCGCTATCGGCACTCCGGCTGCGACCTGCTTCCTGAATTCCTGCACATGCAGATCGAGCATCAGGTGTTCGCGGGCTGCCCCTTCTGGCGTGGGCGCGTGATCTGCAAAATATTCGGAGATCGTAAAAGTTGGAACCGCAAAGATTTGCTTCTCGCGCATCACCCGCATGGTTTCGTCGCTGAGCTGATAGGCATGATCGATCGAGGCCACCCCTGCTTGCGCGGCATAAAGCGTCCCCGGTTCTCCCGTCGCGTGCACCGCCACCCTTCGGCCCTGCCGCGCCGCCTCCTGCACAGCGGCCTCAAGTTCCGCTTTCGTATACTGATAAAAGGTGTGGAACTTGCCCTCCCGCACCGAGTCCACCCCGGTTTCATAGATCTTGATGAAGTCCGCGCCTTCCTTGAACTGTCGCCGCATCACAGCGACGAGTTCCGCGGTGTCATTCGCATAATCGGCATTCGGCAGAACGTGCTGCTCCGGGTTGTAGCCGATCGCATCCTCGTGACCGCCGAGGATATTCACTGCATTCCCGCTGATGCGGAGCCGCGGGCCGGGAATCCGTCCTGCATCAATCGCATCGCGTACCGCCGTATCTGCTGAACCCGCACCCTCCGTCCCCATGTCACGTTCCGCGGTGAATCCTGCCATCAGGTCATCGCGTGCGGCCAGCAGCGCCATGATCGTTCGCTGCGGCACCGATTCCTGCACCGTCTGCAAGTCTTCCGCGCCAGGGTGTAGAAACAGGTGGACGTGCGCATCAATCAATCCCGGCAGCAGCGTGCGATCTCCCAAATCGATCACCTCCGCTCCTACGGGACGCTTCACCGAAGTCCCCGCCTCGACAATGCGCTCCCCTTGGACCAGAACTTCTCCGGGCTTCACGATGCGACCGTTCTTGATATCGAGGAGTCGAGCGGCGTGCAGCACAATGGGATGCGCCGATGACGCCGACGCCGAACTCTGGCCCACAGCGGTGACACGGAACCCGAGCAGCAGGAGTGAAATGTACATAGAAGCACAGCGCAGTCTCATCATTCGGAATATCCTTGTTGACTTAAAAATCGTCATTTTACGCCTACTTTGTCGATTCTCGCGATCAGTAAGTCGTCCGCGTTGACTTCTGCTTCTCGCCATCCCTAAGATTGCTCCCTGAGTTCCCGCGCCACTCATGATCGGTCAGACCATCTCGCACTATCGCGTCGTCGAAAAGCTTGGCGGCGGGGGGATGGGTGTCGTCTACAAGGCCGAGGACACTGAGCTTGGCCGTTTCGTTGCTCTCAAGTTTCTTCCCGATGAACTATCGCAAGACTCTAAGGCTTTAGAGCGCTTCCACCGCGAGGGACGCGCGGCGTCCGCTCTCAATCACACCAACATCTGCACCATCCACGAGATCGGCAAATACGGCGACCAGTCCTTCATCGCCATGGAGTTTCTGGACGGCGAGACCCTGAAGCAGCGCATCGCCGGCCGTCCGCTGGAAATTGAGACGCTATTGTCGCTGGCCATCGAGATCGCCGATGCACTCGACGCCGCCCACTCTAAGGGGATTGTGCATCGCGACATTAAGCCCGCCAATATTTTTGTCACTGACCGCGGCCACGCCAAGATTCTGGATTTCGGGCTGGCGAAGATAACCGCGAGTTCAAGCACGGAGGCAGGTGGCGCCAACGCATCAACGACTTCGCTGAGCACGGACTTGACTAGCAAGGGGACGACGCTGGGAACGGTGACGTACATGTCGCCAGAGCAGGTCCGAGCGAAGGAATTAGATGCACGAACGGATTTGTTTTCGTTTGGAGCGGTTCTCTATGAGATGGCCACCGGGCAGTTGCCGTTCCGTGGGGAAAGCTCTGGAGTCATCCTCAAAGCCATTCTGGATGCCGCCCCCACGCCAGCGGTTAGACTGAATCCCGATGTACCGTCCGAACTGGAACGGATTATCAATAAGGCGCTGGAAAAAGACCGCGCCCTGCGCTACCAGCACGCGTCAGAGATGCGAACAGATTTGCAACGGCTGAGGAGGGACACGGAATCCGGGCAGGCTGTGACCGCCGCGGGGGTGAAGGGCGTAACGCGCACTGGAAGACACTGGAAGGTGGTCGCGCCCGCCGCAGCTGTCGTACTGGCGGCATCCGTCGGCGGCTACTTTTATCTCCACCGCACGCCCAAGCTCACTGATAAAGATACGATCGTGCTCGCGGACTTCACGAACACGACCGGCGACACGGTATTCGACGACACGTTGCGGCAGGGGCTTTCAGTGCAACTGGAGCAGTCACCCTTCCTGAGCATCGTCTCTGACCAGCAAGTCCAGCAGACTCTGATGATGATGGACAGGAAGCCGGATACAACACTCACCTCCGACGTGGCCAGGGAAATCTGTCAGCGAACGGGCAGCGCGGCCGTTCTTGACGGTTCAATCGGACAGATTGGCACGCGGTACCTGCTGACCCTCAAGGCCGTCAACTGCGCAAACGGCGAATCGCTGGCGAGCACGGAAGCGCAAGCGATAGACAAGAACCATGTGCTCGACGCATTGGGAAAGACCGCATCGGACATCCGCGGCAAATTGGGCGAGTCGCTGAGTACGTTAGAGAAGTTCGACACCCCTCTTCAGCAAGCAACTACGTCGTCGCTGGAAGCGCTGAAAGCGTTTAGTTCAGCGATTAAATATCACACCGCCTCGGGAGATATCGAAGCGACTACGTTTCTTAATCGCGCCATCGAACTCGACCCGAAGTTCGCTCTCGCCTACGCCTGGTTGGGCCTAGCTTATACGGACCTTGGAGAGCCCGGTGTCGCTGCCGACTACACAAAAAAGGCCTATGAGCTGCGCGACCGGGCCACAGAGTGGGAAAAGTTCTTCATCCTGTCTCGCTACTACAAGGCCGTGACCGGGAACATGGAAAAGGCCGAACAAGCATGTCAGCTTTGGATCCAGGCTTATCCCCGCTCATCGATGCCACACACGCACTTGTCCGGGGCAATTTACCCGATGACCGGCCAATGGCGGAAAGGAGCTGAAGAAGGCAGGGAGGCGATACGTTTGAGTCCGGACTTTTCCGCCGCCTATGCGCTTCCGATGTACGACTATATCGCCCTAAATCGCCTCGACGAAGCGAAAGCCATCTACCAGCAAGCAATGAAACGTAATCTGAACTATCCCAGGTTCCCTCTTATTCTCTATCAGATCGCCTTCTTGCAGAACGATGCGGCAGGCATGGCGCAGCAGGCGGAAAGTCCGCTAGGCGAATTACAAGATACGCTGTTGGCGAACGAGGCCGATACTGCCGCCTTTTTCGGGCGCCTGAGGGAGGCACGAGAGTTTTCCCGGAGGGCGGTGGAGTCCGCCGAGCGGACCGGGAACAAGGAGGCTGCCGCCACCTATCAAGCCATCTCGGGTCTGCGGGAGGCCTTGTTCGGTAACAGAGACGAAGCACGAACCCGTGCCGCGTTGGCAATAGATCATTCGGAAGGCGTGGATGTGCAGTATGGCTCCGCGCTTGCCTCCGCTTATGCCGGGGACGACAAGCGAGCGCAAACCCTAATTGACAATTTGGGCCAGAGGTTCCCGGAAGCTACGATTGTGCAGTTCAACTATTTGCCGACACTGCGCGCGAAGATTGCCGTCAACCAGGGAAACGCCTCAAAGCCCGTGGACATTCTTGCCGCTGCCAGCCCGTATGAGTTGGGATATTCGACGTACAGCACTTACGGTTGGACTGCAATGTATCCGGTATACGTGCGAGGAGAAGCATACTTGGCATCGCATCAGGGCAGCAAAGCCGCCGCCGAATTTCATAAAATTCTTGATCATAGCGGAATTGTGGTGAATTCACCGATAGGTGCTTTAGCCAATCTCGGACTTGCTCGCGCCTACGCTATGCAGGGCGACACCGCCAAATCGAAGGCCGCCTATCAGGATTTCCTCACTCGCTGGAAGGACGCCGATCCCGACGTCCCCATCCTGAAAGCAGCCAAAGTGGAATACGCGAAGCTGCAGTAGCTGCAAAAAGCGATATAGGCCGTGCCTTAGATGTCTGGTGTTTTTCGGTCAACTTCCCCTAACAGGCGATTACACTCACGGCTCGCTTACTCTCAGCGGGCGTGATCATGGTGGTCGTGCCCGGAATGCTCGTGCTCGCGTGCCTCCTCCCGCACTGCGATCACGCAGCTGTGGGCTGTTTCGCAGACTACGTGTTCCAGCTGGATCGTCGTATGGTGGATCCCAAATCCCTGCCCGAGTTTTTCGTTGATCTCCCGCAGAATCGTGTCGCTCTCTGAGGTCGCCATGTCGGCGATTTTCACGTGCGCGGAGAGCGCGTGGTTCTCGGAGCCAATGCTCCACACGTGCAGGTCATGCACATCGCTTACGCCAGCGATCGCCCGCATCGCCGATTCCACCGCCTCCAGGCTCATGCCACGCGGCGTTCCCTCGAGCAGAATGTTGAGTGTCTCGCGCACGATGCCGATGCTCGACCACAAAATCAGCGCGCCGATCGCGAACGACAGGGCTGCGTCAATCCAGTATTGTCCTGTCCACAGGATCGCAAACCCACCCACAATCACGGCCGCAGTCGAAAGCGTGTCCCCCACCTCGTGCAGCAGCGCGCTGCGCACATTTACATCGCGCCCCGAACGCCACAGCAGCAGCGCGATCGCGCCGTTCATCACCACGCCTGCTGCCGCCACCCAAATCATCACTGCGGCTCGGACATGCTCGGGGTGCTGGATCCGCCGAACTGCCTCGTAGAAGATAAAAAACGACACCGCCACCAGCGATAGCGCGTTGACCAGCGCCGCCAGCACTCCGGCGCGCCGGTAGCCGTAGGTCTTGGTCGCGGACGGAGGACGGCCTTCCAGAAACACCGCGACCAGCGACAACAGCAGCGCCAGAAAGTCGGAGAGGTTGTGTCCCGCCTCGGAAAGCAACGCCAGCGAGTGCGCGCGGATGCCGGCCACCACCAGCAGGACCACATAAACGATGGTGACACCGAGCGAGATGCGCAGCACCCGTCCCGTCCCGTGGGTATGTCCGTGCGCGCCGTGCGAGTGCATGCTATCAGGATAGCGCAGAAGAGTGGACGCCAGCTTTCAGAGCGCCTTCGCGGACAACAGTATCCACGTCACTGGGGCTTCATTCTGGCTGCGTAGCGCTAATCTCAAACACTACGCCGCAGCCGCCCCCACATCCCTTCCGTCCGCCGTCATAGGTGGTGCCGTAAAGATTCCCCTGTTGATCCATGACCAAGCCTCCATAAGGGTCGGCCCCGCCGGCGCCTCCCGGGAAGTTGTGGAGCACGGTCATCTGCCATCCTTTTTCGCGATGGGTGAGCTTGAAAACCGCCCCGCATCCGCCGCCATGGCAGTTCGAACTGGAGCCGCCTTCGGCCGTGCCAAGCAGATTGCCCGCTTCGTCGATGATCAGGGAGTTCGGTGCCACGCCATGGAGGCCAGGCTGCGCCTCGTAGATCGTGGAGTAAGTCCAGCCGCCGCCGGATGGCGTCAACTCAAATACGCCGCCATAAAAGATCCCGTACAAGTTTCCGCTCTTATCGCGGACCAAGGATGCATAGGGATAGATTCCGGAGCCGTTTTGACCAAAACTGTAAAGGATGTCTTCGGTCCAACTCCCACCTGACGGTGAAAGTTCAAAGACGGTGCCATCTCCGTTCGGCCCGCCAAGAAAGGTTGTGGAGTACAGATTGCCCGCCGGGTCAAAGATGACGCCCGCGGACGGATACGTGCCGTCGGAGTCGCTGCCATCGAAGCAGTGCAAAACGTTCTCGGTCCAACCGCCTTGCGGATTCGGCGACAACTGGTAGACCGTGCCATAGTCGCATGGAGTGCGGCCTTGGTAGGTGGTGCCATACAAATTGCCGCTCTGGTCGAACGTAAGAGGCCCTACCGAATATTCCCCGTCTCCCGACTGGGAAGCGAAGGTGTGAAGCAGGGTTTCGGTCCATCCGTTCGCACCCGGGGAGAGTTCGTAGGCCGTGCCGTAACCGTTGGCACCGCCCGCTGCGGTCGTGCCATAGAGATTGCCGACGCTGTCCAGGATTACACCGGAGTAAACCAAATCTCCGTCTGTACCTCCCTTAAACTGGTAGAGAACCTGCGGCGTCCACGTGCCATCGGGTTGAGGAGATAGCTCGAACACGGTACCGCAGCCCTGTACAGGCCCACAGGGGATGATGCCTCCCTGCTGCGTTGTGCCGTACAGATTGCCGGCACTGTCGAAAACCATAGTTCCCCAGAAATGCGCTCCCTGGGTTGGCTTGGGACGGTACAAAATTTTCGTTCTGCTGCCGCCCCAGGCTGGGATTACCAGAAAGAAGGCAACGCAAACGATCGCGCAAACTTGAGTGAACGAAGTTGAAAATCGGCGAGCGCTAGCGAGACGCACTGACATGGGAGTGCTCCTCTCAGCGGGAGGAAAATTAGACGGGAAGCTGGCAACCGCCAAGCCAACTGTGGAAATGGTAGACCTCTGGTTGGGACCATGCAAGGGCGACCGAGCACGGCGGCGGCGGGCAAAGCTTGCGTAGGGACGGCCGCCCCCGGCCGTCCAGCCGAGCGGAGCTCGGCATCTGCCGGCCTAGCTCATTCAGTCAAGTTTGTGAAAATTGGGCCCGAGCGACGGAAGGAGCCCAGTAGCGCACATCCTCCTGGGCGCGATATTCTTATTCCCCGCACAAGGAGAACAGGAAAAATGAAGAAGACTCTCTTGATCCCGGTATTGTTTCTGATCGCTGCAGCCACTGCGCAAACAGCGCCCAAATCGACAGGGCCAGCACAGGTCAAGGACCCCATCAGCAGCGCGCTTCGAGACATTATGCCCAACCGCCAGAAGAACACGATCGCCGCCGTCGAAGCCATGCCTGCCGACAAATTCAGCTTCAAACCGACCGCCGATCAGATCACGTTTGGCCATCTCGTCGCCCACATGGTCGAAGCCAACTACGGGCTGTGCAGCGGCGCTGCCGCCGTGGCCGCTCCAACGGTCGAAGAAGTGAAGGACACGGACGCGAAAGACAAGCTGGTTGTCGCGCTCAAGGCGTCGTTTGATTTCTGCGCCGCCGCGCTTTCAAAAATGGATGATTCGAAGCTGGGGGAAATGACCGCCGGTCCCGGCGGCCAGCAGCTCTCACGCGCCCGGTTCGCTCTGGGAATCGCCAGCAACTGGGCCGACCACTACACTCAGGCCGCAATGTATCTGCGCCAGAACGGCATATTGCCGCCAACCGCAAAGAAGTAAAACTTCAATTTAGCCGGTGGAGGGACGGGCGTCTCGCCCGTCCCAGCTGAGCGCAGCTCAGCCTCTGGCGCAACATAAATATTCGCTGGATGAAGCGGACTGCGCTAACCCACCAGCCCTTCCAACTCCTCTTCCCCAATTACGCTAACGCCTAGCTCCCGAGCCTTATCCAGCTTCGATCCCGCATCGGTTCCTGCTACCACGTAGTCCGTCTTCTTGCTCACCGATCCGGAAACGCGGCCGCCCGCATCTTCAATCATCTTCTTCGCTTCATCGCGTGTGCGGCGCTGCAGTGTGCCCGTCAGCACAAAAGTCTTTCCCGCCAGCTTCGTGCCTTTTTCTTTCTTCTGGCCGGTGAAGGTCAGTCCCGCTTTGCGCAGATCGCTCACCAGCTTGCGATTGTGTTCGTCGGCGAAAAATTCGACGATGCTCTCCGCAATGCGCGGCCCGACCTCGTTCACTTCCTCCAGTTCCTCCGCGCTGGCTTTCATGATTGCGTCCAGCGAGCCGAAGTGCTCGGCCAGAAACTGCGCTGTGCGCTCGCCCACGAACCTTATGCCGAGGCCGTAAATCACACGCTCAAGCGGCAGTTTCTTGGAGGCCGCGATCTCCGCCAGCACGTTCTCCGCTGACTTGTCGCCCATGCGTTCGAGCTGCAGCAGATCGTGTTTCGTCAGCCGGTACAGATCGGCGACATTTTTAACCAGGCCGCGCTCGGTAAGCTGATTCACCAGCGCCTCGCCCAGGCCGTCGATATCCATGACGTGCCGCGAGGCGAAGTGCAAAATTGTCCCCTGCAGCTTGGCCGGACAATTCGCATTCACGCAGCGATGGTCCGCCTCGCCCGGAGTGCGCACCACATTGCCGCCGCACACCGGGCAATGCTCCGGCATCTCAAACTGCTTGTGGCCGCGAGGATGGTCTTTATCCTCGACTACCTTCACCACTTTCGGAATCACATCGCCGCCGCGTTCCACCTCGACCCAGTCTCCAATCTTCACTCCCAGTTGCTCGATGAAATCCATGTTATGCAGCGTCGCGCGCGAAACCGTCGTGCCCCCAATCGGAACCGGTTTCAGCCAAGCCACCGGCGTCAGCTTGCCGGTGCGGCCCACCTGCGGAACGATGTCTTCGATCTGTGTCACCGCTCCCCGCGCGGCGAACTTGTAGGCAATCGCCCATCGCGGAGCCTTTCCGGTGAATCCCAGCTCCCGTTGCCACGAGGTGCGGTCGACCTTGATGACGATGCCGTCAATTTCGTAAGGCAGCGATTCGCGCTTGGATTCCCAGCTCTGAATGAACCTCCAGACCTCGTCCAAATTCTTCGCCAGCTTTCGATTGGGATTCACCTTGAATCCCGCCAGTTCGAGTGCATCCATGGTTTTCGATTGGCGGTCGAAAAAAGTCTGGCCATCTTTCAATAAAAAGTAGGCGAAGAAGTCCATCCGGCGCTGTGCGGTAATCGACGGTTCCAGTTGCCGTATGGTTCCCGCCGTAAAATTTCGCGGATTGGCGAAGGTCGCGAGTCCCTGCCGCTCGCGTTCTTCGTTCAACTTGCGAAAGGCCGCCAGCGGCATCAGCATTTCGCCGCGGGTTTCAAAGTCGGCGGGGATTCCGGCCTTTTTCAACTTGTCTTTCGAAATCGAGAGTGGGATCGAGCGCACGGTCCGCACATTCAAAGTCACGTCTTCGCCGACGCTGCCATCGCCACGCGTGATGCCGCGCTCTAGATGTCCGTCGCTGTAGACGAGCGCCAGCGACATGCCGTCCAGTTTCAATTCGCACATGTATTCGAGATCGGTGCGTCCGCTTAGTTCGTGCACGCGCCGTTCCCAGTCGCGCAACTCTTCTTCAGAGTAGGCATTGTCAAGCGAGAGCATCGGAGAGGAATGTCTTGCCTTGACGAACCCCTCGCGCGGCTTGCCACCTACGCGCTGCGTCGGAGAGTCGGGCGTGATGAGTTTTGGATTCTCCGCCTCGAGCCGCTTAAGCTCGTTCATCAGCTTGTCGAAATCGGCGTCCTCTATTTCCGGCGCATCCAGCACGTAATAGAGGTACTCGTGGTGCCGAATCTTCTCGCGCAAAGCTTCGATCTTTTTCTCGATGAAGGAACCGGACATGACTGGGGAATTATAGTGCGAAGGCACCCAGTTGCCAGTACCCAGCGAAATCGAAGCCCGCCTGGTTTTACTGGGTACTGAGTACTGGCAACTGGCTACTGTCTTTTAGCTTTCCGAATCCGCTCACTGCTGGCCGCGGCGCGACCCACGCTTGATGGAGGTTTGGGCATCCCTTCCAGCAATTCCTTCAGCACCGTTGCGTTGTTACGTTCCACATTGCGAGACGCGTACAACAGCGTGACCCGCCGCTTGCCTTCCGCCAGATGATGCAACTTCTCGACCGCCGCTGAACCCTCTGCGCTTGCCAACTCTTTGAGATAACGCTTGCGAAACATGCGCCATGCCTCAGGATTCGCATGGAACCACTGCCGCAATTCATTCGAAGGCGCGATCTCGCGCAGCCAGAACTTGACCGCCGCTTCTTCTTTCGTCAGCCCGCGCGGCCACAAGCGATCCACCAGCACGCGCACTCCATCCGATGCGGAAACAGCTTCGTACACGCGTTTGACTACAACGCCCATCGCCTTCCGTATTATCCTACTTCTGTCGCATTTCTATGAACTTCTCGAAACGGATTTCTTGGTGGCTCCGCGTCTGCGTGGTCGCATTTACCTTTTTCGCGCTGGTTGGTTGCGAGGTCGAGCGCCGCAAGTCCGACGCCGAACTCGGGCTCAATCCGCAACAGGCCGAAGGCAGAAAACTCTACGACAATTATTGCGACCGTTGCCACGAGCCCTACTCGTCGCGCGGCAAAAAGGGCCCGAGCCTGAAGGGCGTCTTCAAGCATCAGTACCTGTCACTAAGCGGGCTGCCCGCCAACGACGAACGCATGATCGATATCATCAAGTATGGACGCGCCAAGATGGAAGGCTTCAACCAAGTCATGAACGACCAGCAGATCAAAGATTTGCTCGCATATCTGCACACTTTGTAGCCGGTGTAGCGCGGGCGCCCTCGCCCGCGCCGCCGCTTACTGCATCCTCTCGTGCCGGATTTGCACCGGCATTTTCGCGCGCGAAGCGCCCACGCTACACCAGCCGCCTGTGGCATAATCGGCCCCAGTGTCCACCGCTAACAAACCCGCGCTCTTTCAGAAGCTGCCTTCGACGGACGAACTTCTCCGCCATCCCGACATGCAGGCACTCGTCGAATGCGAAGGGCACGCGGCCGTCGCCGAAAGTGTCCGTGTCGTGCTCGCGTGTCTTCGCCAGGAAATCGCCAATGATCAATTGGACGAAGAATCGCTGGACCTCGCACTGGGCGGGCTGTCCGCAGCGGTTGAACGCCAGCTTCGCGAGTCGTTGAGTTATTCGCTGCGGTCGCTTGTGAACGCCACTGGCGTGATTCTCCACACCAATCTCGGACGCGCGCCGCTTGCTGCCGTTGCACTCGATCACATCCGCGCGACGGCCGGCTCTTATTCCAATCTCGAATTCGATATAGAAACCGGCGAGCGCGGCAAACGTGACTTCCACGTGGACCGCTTGTTCCAGAAACTCCTAGCGGTGGATCGTGTGGTTGCGGGGCCCGGCCCCGTCCTAGCTGAGCGCAGCTTGACTACCATTTCGACGATCGTGGTCAACAACAACGCTGCCGCGGTTCTGCTTGCTTTGAACTCGTTGGCCGACGGCGGCGAGGTCATCGTGTCACGCGGAGAGCTGGTTGAAATCGGTGGGTCCTTCCGCATCCCCGACGTGATGTCGAAGTCGAATGCCACGCTACGCGAAGTCGGCACCACTAACCGCACGCGCACCGCCGACTACGAGCGCGCCATCAACGAACGCACGCGCCTCCTGCTCCGCGTGCATCGCTCTAACTTCGAAATCACCGGCTTTACGGAGCAACCGAGCCTCGATGAACTTGTCGCTCTCGCCCGCCGCCGCAACCTTCCGCTCATGGAGGATTTGGGCAGCGGCGCGCTGTTCGATCTGCGCTCGGTTGGAGTGAATGGCGAGCCGGGGGTGCTCGACAGCCTGCGTGCCGGCGTCGACATCGTGACCTACAGCGGAGATAAACTTCTCGGCGGTCCGCAAGCTGGATTGATCAGCGGCCGCGCCGATCTGGTGGCGCGCATGCGCTCGAACTCGTTGTTCCGCGCTCTGCGCGTGGACAAACTCACCTACGCCGCGCTTGAAGCTACGCTGCTCGCCTACGTAAAACGCGACCACGATGCCGTGCCGGTGCTGCGCATGTTGCGCCTATCAAAGGATGAGATTGCGCGGCGTGCCGAGAAAATCATATCCCGCGTTGAATCTCCGCGCCTCAAGTTGGAACTTCTCGATGGCGAATCGGTCATCGGAGGCGGCGCTGCACCTTCGGCTGTCTTGGCGACGCGCCTGATTGCCCTTACCCATTCGCATCTCAGCGCAGACGAACTGAACGCCCGTCTCCGCGCCCATACGACGCCGATCATCGCTCGTGTCGAAGAAGGGCGCGTGTTGCTCGATCTGCGCACCGTGTTTCCCGAGCAGGACGCCGATGTTTTTGCTGCTCTGGCATCCTTAGCCTGAAGACTCGTCCAGCCTTTCCAAATTGCAAATCATCAATTACCCATTCACAATGTCTCTATGATTCTGGGCACCGGAGTGGACATCGCCGAAGTTTTCCGCATCCGCGAAAGCATCGAGCGCTTTGGCGACCGCTTTCTTCGCCGCATATTTACCGACGGCGAAATCCGTTACTGCGAAAAAAGGGCGAGCCGCTTTGAAAGCTATGCCGCACGCTTCGCCGCCAAGGAAGCCGGGATGAAGGCGCTGGGCACGGGATGGAGTCACGGCATCCGCTGGCGCGATATCGAGGTGGTGCGTCAGCAAGGGCAGCGCCCCACACTTCAATTTCATGGTGAGGCTGCGGCCATAGCAGCCAAGCTGGGCACGAAGAACATCGCGCTCTCGATTACGCACACGTCCGAGCAAGCCTTGGCCCACGTCATTCTGGAAAATTAGCAATTCCCACGTAGGGGCGGACGCATTCGTCCGCCCCCGCCCTCGCGGGATGCGCTTACCAACCTGCTCATTCGAAATAACTTTTAGCTCCCTCGCAACAAGCGGCGAGGTTCGGGGTTTATATGGCCGAAACGTAATCAGGCCCAGTTACTGCTCGGGCCAAAATTGGATCAAACCAAATTGATCAGACCAAGGAAAGGCAATGAATATGAAACGCTCGGTTCGTAGGTTGGGAGTGGGGGTCTTGGGAGTTTTGATGTTGTCGGTTTCGGTGCTGTCGCTGTCAACGCCAGCGTCGGCGCAAATCGGGATTGGGATTGGCATCTCGGTGCGGGTCGCTCCGCCCGCGTTGCCAGTGTACGCGCAACCCATCTGCCCCGGTCCGGGCTATCTCTGGACTCCGGGTTATTGGGCTTGGAATGAAGACGGCGGCTATTACTGGGTTCCCGGAACATGGGTGGTTGCGCCGGTCGGCATGCTCTGGACGCCCGGCTACTGGGGCTTTGCGGGCGGATTCTATGGCTGGCACCCCGGCTATTGGGGACCGCACGTCGGCTTCTACGGCGGCATTAATTACGGGTTCGGATACGGTGGCGTAGGCTTTTTCGGTGGCGAGTGGAGAGGCGGCGCATTCTTCTACAACCGCGCCGTAATGAATGTGAACGCGACCAATATCAGGAATGTCTACAGCCGCACCGTCGTCGTGAATAACACGCACGTGGCTTTCAACGGCCCCGGCGGCGTTGTAGCGCGGCCCACGGCGGAAGAGGAAAGATACGCGCACGAACCGCATACCGAGGCGCTGGCAGTGCAACGGGAACACGAGCATTCGGCCAGCCAGAACCGCCAGTTGTTCGCGTCTGAAAATCATGGGCGTCCGGCGATTGCGGCCACGGCCCGTCCGGGCGAGTTCTCGGGACGTAACGTGACTCGGGTGTCCGGTGGCGAACGCAGCTTCAACGAACGTGAGTCGGCCAGAAATGGCGGCAACGATCGCGCGGCGGCACGCTCGGAGAACCGCGCATCGCGCAATAATGAAGCGCGAAACGGCGAAGCTCGAAGCAACGAAAGCAGAAATGAAACCAGAAACAACGAAGCGGGAAACCGGGAACATGCGTCGTCCCGGGGGAACGCCAAGCCCAGCAAACAGGAGAAGCAGACTCAGAAGAAAGCGCAGAAGCAGGCAAAAGCCGAACAAAAGCGCAATGAACGCGAGCAGCGCCGTTAAACCGGCAATCCTGAAAGCGGCTTACGTTTAGCGGGAATCCAGCCGAAAATCCTCGCATAAGAAGGCTCCCACCCTCCCACCCTCGCACCACGCTGCGGAGGAATGGGAGCCTTCATTTTCCTTCCCGCCTCATTTTTCTGTGCCCAATGAAATCTCCTGGCCTGAATTTTTGCAACGTTTGCTATGATGTTGTGTCGTTTACTGACCACCTTGCCTAGCCAGAAGCAGCTGAAATGGTCGCAACTCCGAGTCGGGCTCACCGTCGTGGCCGCGAGCGCCACGCTCATGGTGCTGATTTTCCTCATGAGCGGTACCGGCGGATGGTTCACCCGTAAGATTACGATACGGTCGTACTTCGATAATGCTGGCGGCCTGCGCGAAGGCGCGCCGGTACGTTTGGCGGGAGTGGACATCGGCAACGTGAAGCGTATCCAAATCGTGCACGACAAGCCGCTGACGCCGGTCGAAGTCACGATGAAGGTCAACACCAAGTATTCTTTCAACCTGCGCAAGGATTCGGTTACGTTGCTCAGCACCGCCGGAATTCTGGGCGAAACCTACGTCGACGTGGATAGTAAGCGAGCCAAGGGTCCGGAGGCGGTCGACGGCGACATTCTCGACGCCCACGAGCAGCCCCAGATCGAAGACGTGGTGCGCGCCAGCCAGAGCACGCTGGAGAATATTGACATCCTGCTGAAGCGCGTCGATCGCATCATGGCTTTTATCGAGAGCGGCCAGGGCTCGATCGGCAAGGTCATTTACGATCCCGCGCTCTACAACCAGCTCGACGCGACGGTGGTTGAATTCAAGGGATTGGTGGATGACATCCAGAAAGGAAAAGGTTCGCTCGGTCCGCTCTTCACCAGCGACGAGATGTACAAGAAAGCGATTGGCGCCATCGACAAGCTGAACGCGATTGTCGACGACTTGCAGCAGGGCAAGGGCGCGGCCGGCAAGCTGCTCAAAGATCCCGAGCTGTATGACAACGCGAACAAGACGATCGCGAACGTCCGCCAGTTAACCGATGACATCAATGCGGGCAAGGGCGCGCTCGGCAAGATGACGCACGATGAGGAATTCGCCAAACACCTGCAAACCCTGATGGCCAACCTCTCCGCGCTCTCCGATCACCTGGAAAAGGGCGAAGGCACGGCGGGAATGCTGTTCAAAGATCCAGCTCTCTACAACAACAGCAACCAGATGCTGGTGGAGACGCGGGAGTTGGTAAAGGCAATCCGGGAGAATCCGAAGAAATACCTCACGTTCCACGTGAAAGTATTCTGATAGAAAAGGTCGATGGTCGATGGTCGTTGGCAAATGCAGCTGCCACAATTATCGGATTGTCATCCCGAGCGCAGCGAGGGATCTGCA
>JBAWFQ010000072.1:0-14542 GCA_049592035.1 Terriglobales bacterium | reverse complement strand
AACGCTGGTAGGAATGTCAGCCGTTTCGTGAGTCTCCTCGCGATTCGTTTCTGCTATGCCTGCGTCCAGTTAGCCGCAACGGGCTAGTAAATCACCTCTGCCACTGCACCCTGTCAATTTCGAGTGGCAGGGCCTTTGGGTGGTGCGGGACGATACGTGGCGTGAAATCGGTTTCTGGCCGCGTACCTGGCATTGTCGCCGAGTAGGCGTACGCAAACGCTGTGCCCGGGCGAAATGCCTTACGATCCATCTGCTGACGAACCGGAGTTTCCCCATCTCGCGCGTCCGCATAGAGCTCGACCCGCACGAAACTCGGATCGATCCCCGCAAGCGAGACCTCAACCTCGAATATCAGCTCGTTGGCTTGTCGAATCACCTTCAGCTGTCCGAAGCGGACGTCTTGCCAGCGTCGGGCGATATCCTGTTGCCATGCACGCACGCTGCTGCCTGTTTTCCCGAGACTCTGGGCGCGTCCAGTATAAGCAGCTGCGGCAGGAAGGTAGTGCTCTTCCGTGTATTGCCGGACCGCGCGATTGGCGGAAAATGCCGGCGTGAGCAGCGCCATACTTTCTCGGATGCGCGCGATCCAGGACGCCGGTATTCCATTTTCATCCCGGTCATAAAACTGCGGCGCAATCTGGTCTTCCAAAATGCCGTATAGCGCTTCTGCATCGGCGCGATCCGCGGCAGCGTCACCAAAGGATTCCTCACCGTTGCCGATCGCCCAGCCTACACTCGGCGAGTATGCTTCCGCCCACCATCCGTCCAGGACGGAAAGATTCAGGCCTCCGTTCACCAGCACCTTCATTCCGCTGGTGCCACAAGCCTCCCAAGGACGCTTGGGTGTGTTGATCCAGACGTCAACCCCTGCCAGCAAGTGTTGGGCGAGCAGCATGTCATAGTCACTAAGAAAGACGACATGCGAACGAACATCTGGCCGACGGGCAAACTCGATCCATTCCCGGACCAGGTCTTGCCCGGGCTTGTCTTGGGGATGGGCTTTTCCGGCTAGCACCAACTGAACAGGTCGTTGAGCATTGGTGAGGATCCGTGCGAACCGCTCCCGATCGTGAAGCAGAAGAGTGGGACGTTTGTAGGTAGCGAACCGTCGGGCAAGGCCGAGTGTCAGCACGTCAGGATCAAGGACAGAGCGAGCCTCCTCCAACTGCAGAGGCGAAGCGCCGTGACCTGCCTCCTGGCGCACCAATCGATCGCGCACATATTCCACCAGAGCGGTTCGCCCTACGTTACGCATGGTCCACAGCTGCTGATCATCGACAGCCCGGAACTTTTCTTCGGTATCGTGAAGATCGCTTCGCCATAGGCCTTTGCCGCATAGTTCCGTCCAAAGCTCGTCAGCACCGGCCGAATCCCATGTGGGCACGTGTATTCCGTTGGTCACATGGCCAATGGGAATGTCCCCTTCCGGAAACCTGGAGAAAAGTGGTTGAAAGAGGCGTCGGCTGACATCTGCATGAAGGCGGCTCACAGCATTGACCGCGCCGCTGCCCCGAATGGCCAGGTACGCCATATTGAAAGGCTCGGAATGGTCGTCCGGGTTTGCACGTCCCAGCGCAAGGAGTTCGTTCATCGTTATTCCGAGGCGTTCAGCCAGGAGTGCTGAATATTGGCAAACGAGTTCGGGGGCGAACCGGTCAAAACCTGCGTCCACCGCAGTGTGTGTGGTGAACACGTTGCCTGCCCTGGTTACAGCCAGGGCGTCTTGGAATGGCAGACCCGTCTCTTTCATGTAACTGTGAGCGCGCTCGAGTATCGCAAACGCTGCATGTCCTTCGTTCAGGTGGCAGACGTCCGGTTTTATGCCGAGTGCTTCCAGTAACATCCATCCTCCCCCTCCGAGGAGTAATTCCTGCTTCAGTCGCAGCTCCGATCCGCCGCCATATAATTCGCTTGTAATGGCCCGATCGCGAGGGAGATTGGCGGGATCGTTTGTATCTATCAAATAGAGCTTGGTTCGTCCCACCTGAACTTCCCATGTGCGAATCCAGATCTTGATGCCCGGCAGTGCCACGGGCAATCTCAGCCAACTTCCATCAGGGCCTCGGATCGGCCGAATCGGCAACTGTGCAGGCTCGTTCACTGGATACAACGCGAGTTGCTCACCCCGCGCGTCGATTTCCTGGCGAAAATAGCCCTGTTGATATAACAGGCCGACGCCCACCACAGGGACTCCAAGATCACTTGCGGCTTTGAGTTGGTCGCCGGCGACGTTACCCAGGCCACCGGAATAAATCGGCAATGCCTCGCTGAGCATGTACTCCATGCTGAAATACGCAACAGTGCGCAGAGGGGAATCCGGATGCGCCTTTTGAAACCAGCCGGGTTCTGAGTTCTTTGCTTGTGCCTCGGCTAAGAGTTGTTCGAGGCGGCTACGTCTAGAATCATGCAGGCTGTCGAGTTTCTCTTGCGAAACAGATTTCAGGATGAGCCACGGATTCTCGGTAAGCTCCCAGAGCTCGGGATCTAGTTCCTTCCATATCTCATCAGTAGAATGATTCCAAGACCAGTGCAGGTCGAGCGCGAGTTGAGTGAGGGCATCTGAGCCTCTGAGTTCGGATGCCAAGACTGAATAAGTGAGATTGCCCATCGTTATTTCACCTCTAGGCCATAAGGCCACTTCCATTCGGTTATTTCCGGACTGTCGATCCCGTACTCGTAGGCATGGTGCCGGCATGCAATCTGGCAATCACGGAATTCCTCTTTCGCATGCGCGCCAATCCGCTGCAGTTTTGGGATGCGGTCAATCGCGTCGATCGCGAGACTGAACCGGTCGGTTTGGTTGTTGATTGCCAGTTCCATCGGCGTATTGATGTTGCCCTTCTCTTTGTAACCGCGCACATGCAAATTCCGGTGGTTTGTGCGGCGATAGGCGAGACGATGAATCAACCACGGGTAGCCGTGGAAATTAAAGATGATCGGCTTGTCAGTCGTAAACAGAGAATCGAAATCTGCATCCGTTAAGCCATGCGGGTGTTCGTTGCGAGGTTGTAGCTTGAACAAGTCGACCACGTTGATAAATCGGATTTTCAGGTCGGGGAACCGTTCTCTAAGCAGCCCTGTGGCAGCCAATGCTTCTTGGGTTGGTATGTCGCCAGCTGCGGCAAACACAACATCTGGTTCCTGACCTTCATCATTACTGGCCCAATTCCAAATACCAATTCCCTTTGTGCAGTGGGTAATAGCGGCATCAATGTCCAGGTACTGCAGATGGCGCTGTTTGTCGCAAACAATTACGTTGATGTAGTTTTCAGAGCGCAGGCAGTGATCGGCTACCGACAACAAACAATTCGCGTCCGGTGGAAGATAGATCCGGGTCACGGCGGCGCTCTTGTTGAGCACTACATCGAGGAATCCAGGATCCTGGTGTGTGAAGCCGTTATGATCCTGACGCCATACCGTTGAGGTGATGAGAAGATTCAGGGACGCGATCTTGCGACGCCAAGACAAATGATTACAGATCGACAACCACTTGGCATGCTGATTAAACATGGAGTCGATTACGTGAACGAAGGCTTCATAGGAAGAGAGGAAACCATTGCGACCAGTAAGCAAGTAACCCTCGAGCATGCCCTCCATCGTGTGCTCGCTGAGCATTTCGATAACCCGTCCGTCCGAAGACAGTTCTGTTCCGTCACGATCCTCGGGCAAGCTTTTAGCGATCCAGAATTTCTTCGAAGTCTGGTAAATCGCGTCCAGCTTGTTGGAAGTGTTCTCGTCAGGCGAGAAGACGCGAAAGCTGTTCATGTTCCATTTCATGACGTCCCGCAGGAAAACACCCAGGGGCGGCACGTTCTCCACCTCGATGGTTCCTGGGCGGTCGATCTTGATGGCGTAATCGCGAAAGTCGGGCAAGCGCAGCTTTTCCCTGAGTTCTGCACTCGCATGTGGACTTGCGCTCATTCGGCGTGGGCCCATTGGCGCAATTTCGGCGATCTCCGGTCGTACCCTCCCGTATTCGTCGAAGAGCTCTTCGGGCTTCAACGATCGCATCCAAGTCTCCAGAATCCGCAGATGTTCTGGGTTAGTCTTGACGTCCGTCAACGGAACTTGATGCGATCGCCAAAAGCCTTCTAGCCGATGTCCGTCCACCTCGGCCGGCGCACCCCATCCTTTTGGCGAACGCAACACCACCATTGGCCAGCGTGGCCGAGTCGCAACGCCGCTCTTCCGGCACTCTCGCTGATGCGTCTTGATTTCGGCCAAGCAGCGCTCAAGTGTCGCGGCCATTGCCTGATGCATGCTGTCGTGCTCGGATCCCTCGACAAAGTACGGATTCCAGCCATACCCGCGTAACAAACTTTCCAATTCTTCGTGAGTGATCCGCGCCAGCAGAGTCGGATTGTTGATCTTGTATCCGTTAAGGTGAAGTATGGGTAGAACAGCGCCATCGCGGATCGGATTCAGAAATTTGCTGATATGCCATGATGTCGCCAGCGGGCCAGTTTCGGCTTCGCCATCGCCCACCACAGCTGCCACGATCAGCTCGGGATTGTCGAATGCGGCTCCGCACGCGTGAGAGAGGACATATCCCAGTTCGCCGCCTTCGTGAATGGAACCCGGAGTCTCCGGGGTACAGTGACTGCCAATACCCCCTGGGAACGAGAACTGCTTGAAGAATTCTCGAAGTCCCTTTTCATCCTCGCTTTTTTCAGGGTAGATTTCACTGTACGTACCCTCCAGATATATCGGAGCCAAAACTCCCGGCGCGCCGTGTCCCGGACCTGCGAGAAAGATCATCTCGAGATCATCTTTCCGGATAAGGCGACTCAAATGGGTGTAGATGAAAGCGAGACCTGGACTTGATCCCCAATGCCCGAGCAGCCGGCTCTTGATGTGCTCTGGTTTCAAGGGTTCCCGTAAGAGGGGATTCGCCTGGAGGTAGATCATGCCTAGAGCCAGGTACTTGCACGCACGCCAATATGCATCGATCTTATTGAGTTCATCGGAGCCGAGCGGCGAACCCGTGACCGTTGCCCGTGCTGTCCCTTGGGCGCTTAGTGCTGCGGTTAGTTCTTCAGTTTCTGTCAGCAATGTCATTTTCAATATCCTTATTCATCGTTGAGCGCACGCCTTTGCGAATGTTCCGACTGTAGGTAAAGCCGTCAGCCTGTTGCGTCAAAGGCCGGACGGCCGGCTATAAGCCTATGCACGTTTCTGTCAGTTAACTGTTTGAAAGCTCCAACTTTGCTCCTTGCCTCTTCTTTGCAACTCTCTCTGAAGCTGTTCAATTTCCGCTGCATCGCTTGCGGTCAGTGCGAACTCGCCGGCGAGGATTATGAACAGCATGTCAATGAGTGTGTCAGTCGGGATGTTCATCAGTTCTCCGAGCATCACGTACCCCCTTGGATCGACTTGCAGTTCGACCTTTGTATTCGCAATCCGGCTGCCAGACATGAGTACTTGTAAACGGATGAAATTCAGCGTGTATGGGCTGGATTGAGAACTCTCCAAGGGAGTCGTGCGTCACCTGTTAAGGGCACTGACCGGATTCGGGCAGCAAGTTGGCGCTTCACGTGGCCGCTTGCTGGCACGCTCTCCGCAAATCAATGCGCATCGAGCTTCTTTACGCTTTTCAGAGGGCGTGTGCTGAACCCGAATGGTGGGAACCCTATTCACGGTCGGCATGACTATTGAATAGCCCGCCAGTGCATTTGAGGCCGTCGATTTCCGTTTGTGTCAGTGACCACGACCCAGTTCATGCGTAAAGGCTTTCCGATTACTGCCTGCAGAGTGAGCGCTGTGCAGCACATGGTCGTTTCCTTCTTTCTTCAAAATGCCACGCACCAGATTTGCCTTCTGCTACATCACCCGAGCATCGAATGTGCCAACCAGAAGAAGTCGTCTCATATTGCGGTCCTATTTCACGGGAGCGGAGTGTAAGGCGAGGACGCTTCAACGGCTTGGTGAGTTGCTTATCTTATCTGGCTTGTTGCCTATCTAAAGTGGCTGATGCACAAGACCACTCCAACCAGGTAATCGCAAGCCGGTTTCCAAAACCAGGCTTCTTGCAAGCGGCTTTTCAGCAATTAGATAAACGTGGGCGATTCTTCTGAAGGCTGCCCGTATTGAGGCATTGACCTTAACCGGGCAGGCTACGTGACACTGGATTGGGTCATCGCGTTACAGGTTGAGGCACTTGGCGACAAGTTGGAATGGCAGGAAATCTGCACCATCCATAGCGTGCGTCAGGACGACGGTAGTTATGTTCAAGATCACGCACAACACGATTCATCGCTTCTCTCTCGCGGAAATCCTCCTGATGGTGGCGATCAACCAAATGGAAGCCAAGCGGAAGGAGTAATCCAGGCGGATTTCTCTACACTCCAGACTGTCTGGCGGAGAGGGAGGGATTCTATTACCGCCGTTACCTGCAAGTGCCGATGAACACTACACTTCTGCGATAATACCCTGTGTTTGAGCGAGTTACAAGCGAATCCAAACTTAGGCTACAGTTTCTACAGTTTCCGCTATTGCCTGTATTTCCCACAAAAACGGTATCACTGGTATCAGTCGCGGGCGTGGGAGATCTACCCTTATTGGAGTCAAGATGCAGCCGGTAGTACAAATCTGCAATGCCGAGATTCGCTTCAAATCGACTCGGCTTCGAGTCGCCATTACGGTCTTCGGCTGCAGCACTTTCTTAAGTGCGGCTATTCGTGCGGTTCGCCGTAACGCCGAGGAGACGGAAGAATCAGCGGTCCACTGACCACGATCGAAAATGTTTTCTCTGCGAATTTGCCATCAAGGCCCTCCGCCGCGAACCGCACTGTGTAATTGCCGGCAGCTGTATACGTATGCGTGAGGATTGCACCATCGGCGGCCACTCCATCGCCGAAATCCCAATGATTGCCGAGCGCGGGGACTCCGTCTTTAGACACTACGCTGGAAAGTTCAATCTCTTCACCAATTTTTGCCTGAGACGGTACCTGGAAGGCAATCGAAGGCGCGGCCGGGGAGACGGAAAGATCAATAATCTTGATCAGCTTGACTGTGTGCGCGGGTTGATTGTCCAGGCGGAGCGTTTCGTGGTCCACGGCTAATGACTGATCTTGCGCGAACGCGTCGGAGAATTTATACAAGTGTCCTGCGGGAAGGTTTAAATCGGAGAGACTGAAAGTGTGCGAACTCGACTGTTCCGTCCAGTTAAAGACAGCCAGCATGGACTGCCGCTGGTCTTCACGCAGCAGAAAAACGCTGGGTTGCTCATCCTTGTCTGCATAAGTCAGGAGATCTAGAGGCAAAGCAGCGCGTCCAAGCTTCGCCATTGCAAGCAAATCAGGATTCTTGACCAATGCGACTCGGTCCGGATCACCTCCCAGTATTGGAAGGTCGTCGCCAATTTCGAACATTCCTCCGGAAATCGCCGCCAGAGCGATCGAGACCTGAGCGTCATTCAATGTTAGTGGAGATTGAATAGTTCGCTCTTCAATGAGCTGCCGTGAAACCGTGAACGCGTCCGGATCGGCGATGAAAAAGTTGCGATGCATGTAATAACGCGCCGCGATGCCCGGCTCAGCTTCCTTACTGCGGAGAAATGCATGGCCCGTATCCTGGGATGTGCGGCCTTCATCCACCAGGCCAACCGGATTCAACATCGGACTCCCATCTTTATCGAGGAGCACGTCTTCGCCGACTGCCTTGCGGATAATCTCGAGTCCGATGTGCTGGGCTTCAAGCGCGGTTGTGTTCGGGCGATGGTAATAACCCTCGATTGCGGTATTGTCCATGAAATCGAGCTTGATGTAGCGCACGCCCCATTCCCGGACCAGCGTGCGATAGGTCTCGCGAAGATATTCCTGGGCATCAGGATGAGTGGCGTCTAAGACGAACAGGCGTTCGCCCTCCACCTCCTCGGCTTTGCCAATAGAAATCGGATCGCCGTGTGCGTTGTGCACCAGCCAATCTTTGTGGTGCTCGTAAATCCAGGCTCGCTCGGCCACTTCAAAAGGAGCCGTCCAAATTCCCACCTTCAATCCTAATCGGCAAATGTGGTGAGTGAGATCCCACATGCCACGAGGAAACTGAGAGGCATTGGGCGTCGCATATTCACCGCGAGCGTATCCGTAGCCCAAGTCCAAATGAAAATAGTCGTAGCCCAGCCCCTTCAGGTTCGCGGCTAGCCATTGAGCGTTGGTGAGCGCCGCGCCTTCGGTGATCTTGAAGTAAAAAGCCGTCCAACTCCACCATCCCAGCATGTTTTCCGTGCTAATGCGACTATGATGCAGTTCTCGAATCGCGGCGCCGTAGTTATCAAGTTGCGAATGATAGTTTTTTCCAGCAGCAAACATCACGCGCTCTGAAGTTATTGATTCGCCTGCGCCAAGAGGAACATTTAGTTCAATCAGATTTTCTGCCGGCCCCTCTCGCATACCGGATTCAGGCTCGGTTGCTTGTATCTCGGTAGTTCCGGTTGAATCGACCGTGTAGGACGCGATGCCGGGGCCATCCGGTGATGAAGATTGCGTCCGCAGATGAACAATGGTGAGAAAGCGGTTGGAAGTCAGAGCACCCACAAACAGGCTCTCCTTGCTATCCCGGTTGTAAGTAAGTTGGCTGCCCACGGCACGGTGCATTCCGTTCGGAGCTTCCCCCAAATCGAAACTCTGCAATGGCGGCCAATCCTCGCTGTAGCTATCCGATAGAACTCGGTCGCTTTTTTGCACCCCACCGAGATCGACAATTTTGGTCCCGATGGCCTCGACGCTTCTGATACTTTGGATGGTCGTCGGATTGCTTGTGTGATTTTGCACTTCAACCTCGATAACACCAAACCCTCTCCCTTCATAGAGTTGCAAACTATAGGCGAGGTCAGGGGAATGCGGAAGTCCAGACGAAGTTATGGTTATTTTGTTGCCGTGTCCGAGCGCATCCTCAAAAGTCGATTGCGATATCTCATGATGAGGATAATCGGTTGATCTGAGCCGCTTGTGATCGATCTCCGCCGCTACTCTGGCGTGAATGACGCTGTGTCCGCTGTTTCCTGTTTGAATTTCATATGTCCCGTCGCGCGGCTGAACCACCACGGATAAGCCCTCGATATGAATAGCTACCTGAGAAGCCTTAGCCGGGTCAGAAGATCCCAGGCAGGCTCCGACCAAAATCAGCACGCAGGCTAGCGCCGTTACGAGACTTGCAGTCTGAACAAGACGGATTGTTCCGGCCAATTTGTCGAAGAACCTAAAACCAAAACAATTATTTCTAATCACGAATTTCTCCTGTCATTACGGGATCTTGATTTGGCGCTTACACAGAATCCTGACCCGGGTTGAAGGGCCATGTATTTTTCCATTTCGCCCAGAGAAAGAAAACCGCAACGCCGGTTAGTAGCGTCAATAAACCGATCTTGATGTAGAGCCAGCCTGAGGTCAGAAAAACGTACGCCCAACCGAAGAAGGCAATGACCATGGGCAGGGGATAGAGCCACATCTTGTACGGCCGCGCGCTGTCGGGAAATTTTCGTCGCAAGAGTGGAACGGCAAACAACTGTCCGAGAAACTGTACCAGAATTCTGGTAGTGATCAAGGCGCTGACCAGTTGATCAAGCTTAAGGAATGCAAGAGCAATCGATACAGCGCCCAGAACCAGAAGTGAAACTTGCGGGTAGTTTTTCGTCGGATGCAGTTGCGCAAAGGGACGGAAGAAATAGCCATCGATGGCAGCCGCATAAGGAATTCGCGAATAACCCAAGAGAAGCGCGAATACGGCGCCAAAGGCCGACCAGAGGACGAAAATCGTGACCACGATCGCAGCGCCCCTGCCATAGAGGCGTTCCATGAAGTCAGAAACGATGAAGTTCGAATGAATTCCTTCGCGCCACGGCACCACTCCGATCAAGGCGAGATGCAACGCGAGATACCCTATGCAACAGACGGCGAGCGAATACAGAATCGAGCGCGGCACCACGTAACCAGGATTCTGCACTTCGTCGCCGATGTAGCACACATCGTAATATCCGAGGTAGTTATACACGGCGATCAGAGTCGCACTGCCCAGACCGAGCACGAAGCCACGATTAAAAGCCAGTGCTCCGGGAGGAAAATCGAACGCCAGGTGAGCGTGGAAGTGGGAAAAACCGGCGACGATGACGCTTAACATCGCCAGCACCGTGCCCACCCAAAGAGTGACGGTCGCCTTCCTCAGGAATGTCATCTGCCGGCATAATAGGAACAAAGCGGCGAGGCCTACGGCTACCCCGACGTATTGTTGGCCTCGAGCAGTCAATCCCGGCCAGAGATAGGCAGAATAGTTTCCGAATCCAACCATCCCGGATGCGATTTCCAGAGGCCCACTCGCCACGAATTGCCAGATGAAAAGAAAAGCCATCAGGCGACCCCAAGTCTGATGGCCATACGCCTCGCGAAGAAAATGGTAGCTGCCGCCGGAACCGGGCAACGCCGCCCCCAGTTCGCTCCATATCAGACCGTCGGAAATCACGATGAGCGCGCCCGTGAGCCAGCCCAGCATGGATTGCGGGCCGCCCATCGAAGCCATCAACAGCGGGATGGTGATGAAAGGCCCGATCCCAACCATGTTGGAGATGTTCAGCGCCGTGGCATGAAGCAAACCGAAGGCGCGCGTCAGGTGGGGTTGCGATTTCGTCTTCATTGCCATGGGCGATCAACATAGTAGAACAAGTAGATGACAATCGCTCACTTGCGAGATAATTTGAGTCCACCTTGAATTCAGTGGCGATGTGAGGGAACTGTGAGTGAATGCGGCAAAAAGATTCGTTTGAATCGTGTGCTGGGAGGCGCCGAACACCGGGCTTTGGTCGTGGCTTTCGATCATGCCTTGGTATTGGGACCGATTCCCGGAACTGAGGACCCACTAGGAAAGATTCGACAATTTGCGCAAGCCAACGTCGATGCCTTGCTGCTGAATCTTGGACTCATCCGCCAATTCGCAAACTCGACAATAGCCGGCCCACTACCGGCTCTGATCGCTCGTCTGGATTGGACAACGGTTTGGTCCGCGATGGGGCAAAACGGAAGCGGCGCGCTGCACAGCGCGCTTCTCGCGCGCCCCGAGGAAGCGTTACGACTCGGCGCCGATGCCGTTCTCACCTATCTGGTCGTAGGTACCGGCGATGCCGAGTTTGAGAAGAAGGAGATCACGCGCAACGCCGAAGTCGCCCGCGAATGTGAACGAGTTGGAATCCCGCTGATTGTTGAATCTCTCGCGCGTGGGAAGGATGTGCAGAATCCAGGCGATCCGAAGTGGCTGAACCTCCACACTCGTATGGCAGCCGAACTCGGTGCAGATATGGTTAAGACGGATTACAGCGGGGATACGGCCTCAATGCGCGCGGTTGTCGAAAAATGTACGATACCGATTCTGGTGCTTGGTGGAAGCCGTCATGCTTCGGACAAGCACGCCCTTGATGTGGTCCGCGAAGTTGCGGCGGCGGGAGCGGCTGGCGTCTTCTTTGGCCGCAATGTTTTCCAAGCCGACAACATCAGCGCATTTCTTGAACAGGCACGCGCTGCGCTTGACGGAGAGGCGACGGCAGAATATCAAGCGATCACAAGATGATCACATCGGGTTCCCAGGCGCAGGCGGTCTTACACAATGAGAATGTGATGGATGGTCGTTCCGGATTCCGCCTGCGAGCAGATTGGGGATCTGTCTCCGTTCTTGAAGGCGGAGGGCATATCTGCGAGTTGAATCTGAATGCATGTCCCGGAGTGAACCCGCTCTGGCGGCCGCCATGGGCGACGATCGATCCATTTAAGTACACGGCGAAACATGCTCGCAAGTACGGACCACCACCCGATGGCCAGTTACTGTCCGGCATTGCGGGACATAGCTTGAGCTTTGATCACTTCGGGCCGCCTTCGCCGGAAGAGACGGCAGCCGGTCTCACTACCCACGGCGAAGCGCCCGCGCTGAAGTGGGGAGTTCAGAAGCTAGAACAGCCGCCGAAGCCAAGATTGCAATATGGCCTGACGCTTCCCGAAGCTCGGATCGGTTTCAGCAGGACCCTGACACTTGACCACGTGAATCCGGTGATTTATTGCGAAGAAGAGGCGGTCAACCTCAGCAGCTACGACCGGCCTATTTCGTGGAACGAACATGTAACCTTCGGACCACCGTTTCTGGAAGCGGAAACTACCTGGTTCGAGATGCCGGCAACGCGGGCGAAGGTTTGTCCGGCTAGTTACAGCCCTCGATTTTCGCTGCGGCCGGATGCAGAATTTACCTGGCCCAACGCCCCGACAGAAGATGGCAAACGAGCGAATTTACGCACTACGCCGGCGCAGCGCTTCGGACACTACACGGCGCAATTGCTGAATCCAGAACTCGAGATTGGTTTCATCGCGGCCTGCAACCCTCGCCTGAAGCTTCTCGTCGTGTACGCATTTCGGCGAGTCGACTTCCCGTGGGTTGGTAATTGGGAAGAACGATATAACCGAGCGCAAGCACCGTGGCGCGCGAAGACCTTCTGCCGGGGGATGGAGTTCAGCACAACGCCGTTCTCCATTCCGCGACGCGAAACCATTGAGCAAGGTCCGCTGTTCGGAGAGTCAACGTATCGTTGGCTTCCGGCCAAATCCAAGGCTCAAGTTCGATTTCTGATTTTATTGTTTGAGGTGCCGGAGACATTTCGCGGCGTGACGAGTGTTTCCCTTACCCAGAGCAAAAGGAAAAACAAAAGCAGGATCGATGTTGTCGAGTCAGGAGCTCGCGGGCGGAAGCTTTCCGTCGCAACCGATAAGTTCCTCTGAAAGGTGGCGATCGTTGAAGAATGCTGCAGAAAACGGGAATCGAAATCCATCATGAGTTTGCTTTCCATCGATATCGGTTCGAGCAGATGCAAAGCGGTGGTATTTGCGGTGACGGGCGAGATACTTGCCCAGCACGCCGGCGCGTACACACCTGACTTTCCCGCTCCTTCGCGCGCAGAGCTAAATCCGGAACGCTTTTGGCAGGCGGTGTGCCATTGTTCACAAGCGGTATCCAAGAATCTTTCCGATCCCGTCCGAGCGGTGTGCCTGAGTTCGCACGGCGAAACTTTTGTTCCGGTAAATGGACGCAACGAGGCAATCGCTCCCGCCATACTCAACCAAGACAATCGAGCCACGGACGAAACGGTCTGGCTCGAAGGAACATTCGGCAAAAAGCGACTTTTCGAAATTACAGGCCTGGTTGCTCATCCCATGTATCCGGTTCCGAAAATTCTTTGGCTGCGCAAGCACCTGCCCGACATTTTTGCTTCCCCGGTTCGTTTCCTGAGTGTGATTGGTTATGTTCTTTCGCGATTAGGACTGCCTGCCTATATCGATTATTCTTTGGCCTCCCGCTATCTGGCATTCGATATACGGCAGCGACGCTGGTCTGACGAGATTCTCGCCGCCACCGAAATAAATGCCGAATGCCTGCCCGTACCTGTGCCTGCTGGAACGATTGCAGGAACATTAGAAGGAGCCGCTGCCGGTCAACTCGGCGTCTCACCGGGTACGAAGGTGGTGATGGGAGGGCACGATCAACCCTGCGGCGCGTTGGGAGTTGGCGCTATCGGTTCGGGCCGCGTGGCCGACTCGATGGGCACTTACGAATGTCTGCTGGCGGCGTCCGATCAGCCCAGCTTGACGGCTGCGGCGCTGGCGGCGTCTCTGAACTCTTATTGTCACGTGATTCCAGACAAGTTCGTCACGCTGGCGTACTTTCCATCGGGCATCATGATCAAGTGGTTCCACGATCTGCTGTACGCTGAAGAGTCGGGAGAAACACACAGTGCTGTTCCTGCTGAGGACGGCGATCGATCTTGCGCCGAGTCTATCCACTACGCGACACTGGAACGAGAAGCACCAGCGGGTCCAACAGGTCTTTGCATTACTCCCAATCTGATCGGTACCTGCAATCCTGATTTCAACCCGCATGCCCGCGGAATCATCTCCGGCTTGAGCCCGAACACAACCCGCAGCCAGATCTACAAAGGCATCCTCGAAGGGCTTGCCTGTGAACTGTCGGAGATGACCAACATTCTGGCAAGCGCAGTGGGAGAGTTTCGGGAAGTCTACGTCACCGGCGGAGGCTCGCGGTCGGCTCTGGGGCTGCAGTTGCGAGCTGCTTTATCGGGCCGGCAGTTGCGTGTCATGGAGTCTCCGGAGGCAGTGTGTCTCGGCGGAGCCATACTGGCCGGAGTCGCATCCGGAGAGTACGGGAGTTTGCGGGAAGCTACGGAACTCGTAGTCCGGGACGTTCACGTGGTATCGCCCGACCCTGCAATTGCGGCAGCCTACGCGCAACAAGCCAAACAATACCGCCATTTGCGTTCAGCGCTAACGGGAATCAATTCAAGAGGCCAATAGGAGAAACATGATACAAGCCACAATTGGATTCATAGTGTTCGGAGTTCACAAAGATGGACTGAAAGATCCAATGGGTGCGCCATTCATCGATGAAGCCGTGGTGCAGCGCGCCAAGACTGCTCTGGTTGCGGCGGGTCTGAAGGTGATTGAGCATCGAATTGTTGTCGCCAGTAAAGAAGAAGCTCGGGCCGCATTCAAGAAAATGAAAT
>JBAWFQ010000071.1:0-11238 GCA_049592035.1 Terriglobales bacterium | reverse complement strand
GCTACAAAGACGGCGACGTATATGCAACACGTCCAACATCCTCGGAATGGTTAAAAGTGGATGGCACCTACATAGTCGGGCATCGTAAGCGGACAATCTCTCAGAAGGTAATGATTGGTGGAAAAGTTAACGTTAACCCCTTGTGAGGTCGTATGAAGCCGGAATACAAAGAGGGCACGGAAGTCGCGCAGAAGTTTGAAACAGCGATGAAGATTCTTTTTCAGACTCCCAAGCCTGCGATTGATCGAAAGGCCAAGCGGACGCCAGCGCCTAGCGTCCGCAAAACGGAAGATGCTGACAAGGACTAGAAGGGTACTTGTGACGCTTCCCCCGTCCCTGCCGTGGGCGAGTGTAGCGCGTCGGCGTCCTTTCCGGTTAGCTCAGCATAGGTGAGCCGCTTACCGGCGACCTGAGACATCGCCAAAGCGAATCGCTGAAAGTTAGTATCTTTGCGATTGTTGTAACGAAACGCTTGTTCGTCAACGTAACGGAACAAATGAAAAGGCTCAACAGCGACGTAAGTTCCTCGAAGGCCGCGCTTCAACAGCGACCAGAAGTTCTCCAATCCGTTCGTGTGGATGCGTCCGTCAACATACCGCTCGGCATGGTTCACAAACTCATGCACGAATCGGGAGCGCAGGTTGTCATATCCGACCGCGTTGTCACTATAGACCGTGGTCCCGTATTTGACGTTATGCAGAACTTCGTCTTGCAAAACCTTGCGGGTAGTGTTTGGTACGACCGTGGCTCGAATCTTCCGCAGGTCACGGTCAAGGATTCCCTGAACCACAGTCTTGCCGTGATGCCCGCCCATCTGTTCGTAACGCAGGCGACGGTCCTTATGCATATTCTTAGCTTTTCCACCTACGAAAGTTTCGTCAACTTCGACTTCGGACTCTGGAGTTCCACCGCCCATTTTCGTGGTATCGAACGAACCGCGATGCAGAGCCTTGCGAATGCGCTGTGCCATGAACCAGGCAGTACGTTGAGTCACGCCGATAGCACCGGCGAGTTCGTAGCTGCTAATCCCGTTCTTGCAAGCGACCAGCATCCACACGGCAATCATCCACTTGTCGAGCGGAACGGCGCTATCCTCAAACACGGTTTTCACCTTCACGGTGAACTGCTTTTTGCAGGGATAGCAGTACCAGATTCTCCGCGTCTTGATGAACGAGTGTTTAGTCGAGTTGCAACGTGGACAGGTGACCTTGCCATCTGGCCAACGCCACTGGACTGCATACTCGAAGGCCCGTTGCGGATCGGAGAAGTAAGCTATCGCTTCTTGGAGTGTTTTTGGAGTCTTGAGTGCCATGCCAAAATACTATACTAAAGGCATATATGTGTCAAGTGATTTATTGCCCTTAGCGCTCGATAAACGCCAGGTCTTTGAGAAATAAGGAGTTAGCTGTAAAGTATTTATTATTCAATGAGTTAGTGTTGGGCTCCGACTAGGCGAACACGCCTCGCGCCTCACAAGCGACCTTTGAGGATTTGTTCCACGTCGCGACGGCCATGGAGAATGGAAACGATCTGCAAAGGTTTGGTGTCGCCGATTCCTGGCACGTGGCGTTCTAATCCCTCGCCCCGCTCCCCTTCTTCAACTGCTGTTTCCATCCCAGCACCCGCGCTTTGTTGCCTTCGGCTTCGGCCTCGGGAACCAATCCCTTTTTCTGATACAGGATCGAGAGGCTGGTGTGCGCCAGAATGTCGTCGGGATCGACTTCTGTAATTTGCCGGGAGACTTCGATGGCTTCGTCTAGGCGGTTGAGATCTTGCAACGCGCGGCTCAGTCCATGCAGCGCATCGGTGAACTCCGGATCGGCGGCCAGCGCGCTTCGATACTCTTCTACCGCTTGCTCGTGATGGCCTTCTAGAACCAGATCGAGGGCGGCGTAGTAATGATGCTCGGCTTGTTGGCGCGGCGTTTCTTGGGAAGTCGCGGAAGTGGCGGGATCGTCTGGCATAGAAGGACTCAGGTGATTCTAGCAAGACGGGCCGCAGCGTCGCGCTGGCGCTGGCGGCGGTGCCGAGCTGCGCTCGGCTGGGCAGGTGAGGGCACCTGCCCCTACGCAACCTTCCTGCCCGTACGCAAACTTGGACGGGCGAGGGCGGCCGTCGCTACGTGGTCTCTGGCTTCCAGCGCAGGACGGGCTTGCGGGCGGCGGCGGTTTCGTCCAGACGCGAGATGCGGGTGTTGTGCGGGGCGTCGAGCACGTACTGGGGATCTTCTTCTGCTTCTTCTGCGATCGACTTCATGGCTTCGATGAAGAGATCGAGTTCTTCTTTGGGCTCGCTCTCGGTGGGCTCGATCATCAGCGCCCCGGCTACGATGAGCGGAAACGCCGTGGTGTAGGGATGGAATCCGTAATCGATCAGGCGTTTGGCTAGATCCATCGTTTTGACGCCCTTTTTCGATTGCAGTTTGTCGCTGAAGACTACTTCATGCATGGAGGGCGTCTTGTAGGGCAGGTCGTAAACGCCTTCCAGTCCCTTGCGGATGTAGTTGGCGTTGAGCACGGCGTCTTCGGTGGTCTGGCGCAGGCCGTCGGGGCCGTTGGCGAAGATGTAGGCGAGGGCGCGGATGAACATTCCGAAATTTCCGTAGAAGGCGCGCACGCGTCCTACCGATTGCGGACGGTTGTATTCGAAGCCCAGCGTGCCGTCTGGCTTGGTGATGACTACGGGCGTCGGCAGAAACGGCGCCAGAATTTTCTTTACTGCTACCGGGCCCGAGCCTGGACCACCTCCGCCATGCGGCGTGGAAAAAGTTTTGTGGAGGTTCAGATGCATGACATCGACGCCGAAATCTCCGGGGCGGGCTTTGCCGACTAGCGCGTTCATGTTGGCGCCGTCCATGTAGAGCAGACCGCCCTTGGCGTGCATGAGTTCGGCAATCTTGTCGATCTCCTGCTCGAACACGCCGAGCGTATTGGGATTGGTGACCATGAGCGCGGCTACGTCTTCATTCATCTGGGCGGCGAGTGCGGCTACGTCTACCATGCCGCGGTCGTTCGATTTCAAATTTTCTACCGCGTAACCTACTGTAGCCGCCGTCGCGGGATTGGTGCCGTGCGCCGAGTCTGGAATCAGAATTTTTTTGCGCGCGTTGCCTTTGGACTGGTGATAGGCGCGCACCAGGAGCAATCCGGTGAGTTCGCCGTGTGCGCCGGCGGCCGGTTGCAGCGTGATCGCATCCATGCCGGTGATCTCTAGCAGACAGTCGCTTAGCGTTTTCATGATGCGCAACGCGCCTTGCGAAATTTTCTCGGCTTGATAGGGATGGCCGTTGGCCAGGCCTTCAACTCGCGCCACAAACTCGTTCACGCGCGGGTTGTACTTCATGGTGCACGAGCCTAGCGGATACATGCCTAGATCGATGGCGTAGTTCCACGTCGAAAGGCGCGTGAAGTGGCGGATGATTTCGATTTCGCTGACCTCGGGCATGTTGCCTAGATCTTTTCTTTCTTGCTTGCCGAGCAGCTTCGCCGTGTCGACTTCCGGGACGTCGAGCGGGGGCAGTTTCCAGGCGGCCTTGCCGGGAGATGACTTCTCGAAGATCAGGCCTTCGTTCTGGCTGATGTGGCGCGTGGCTTTGCGAGTGATGTGATTCATGGGTTCGTTTCTTTCGCCCCTTTGGGGCTGATGTCATTGTTCGCGTTTCTACCCACGGCTTGCGCCGTGGGCTGTATTCTTGCGCCGCTTCGCGGCTTGAAGCGCTTGGCGATCAACTATCAAGTACGAAGTCCGCGGTCAATAATTTCTAGCGGCGGCTGGGTCCCAGCGCCGGTGCCGTTACAGGCGGGGCAAACGCCAGTCCCGGAACAGCTCTGACACTTGCGCTCATCGTCGCTGTGGCTCGGGGCGAGACCGGAGCCGTCGCATTGCGGGCAGCTTCCGTTGCCGAAGCACGAGGTGCAGGTGTTCTTCGATCCAGTCATCATAACCTCAGCGGCTAAAGCCGGTTCGTTTCCGCGGGCTTCATCGCAGCGCTGAAGCGCTGCGCCACCCAAAATCACTGCATCGCCTTTTGGCGCGACTAATCGTAGACCTTACAAGAAGTATCCAATGAAACAAACGCCAGAGATGTAATATATTGCGACTCCCCACCAAAACTCAGTCGGTTCCTTGGCGCGGGAGGCCCAACCACCATACCGTCCATACGTTTTTCCGGTGCACGTCGAAGCCACGGCCGCGGCAAAAAAGATGGCCCCAAGTACCAAAAAATAATACGGCGAACTTATCTGGGTATGCCACCAATCCATGAATAACGCCCTTTCCCCTCCCGTTCACCTCTGGTTCATCGCGCGACCTCTTCGACTTCCCGCATACTTCGCACTGCGCGTTCGCTGTCGGCGACGAGGCCGACGGCGGTGTCGATCATGGAACGGGTGGTTAGCTCGGTGCAGCACCATAGAGCGGCGTTGCCTAACTCGGGATAAAACTTCTTCATCGGCAGGCCGCCAACCATTTTGTGTCCGAGCAAGCGCGAGTTGATGGCGTAGGGATCTTCGCTGGTCTGGACCACGAACTCGTTGAATCTTGGCGCGCCCGCAAACAATACCTTGGCGTGTTTGTTGAACTGGTCGACGGCGTACGCGGTTTTGGCGAGATTCTGCTTCGCCAGTTCGCGCAAGCCGATTTTGCCGTAGACGGTCATGAAGATGTTCACCATGAGCGCGACCAGGGCCTGGTTGGTGCAGATGTTTGAGGTCGCTTTCTCGCGGCGGATGTGCTGCTCGCGGGTGGCGAGCGTCAGCACGAAACCGCGCTTGCCGTTTTTGTCGAAGGCCTGACCGGCGAGGCGTCCGGGCATTTGGCGGACGAATTTTTCTTTGGTGGCTAGCACGCCGCAGTACGGACCACCGAATCCTAGCGGCACGCCGAACGACTGGGCTTCCATGGCTACGATGTCGGCCGTGCGCGGCGGCTCGACTATACCTAGCGACACGGCTTCGGCGATGGAGACGATTAAGAGTGCTCCGCGTTTGTGCGCGATCTCGGCGATGGCTTCGACGTCTTCGATGGTCCCGAAGAAATTTGGCGATTGAATCAGGACGCACGCGGTATCGTCGTTTACCGTCTTTTCTAGTTCCCTCAGATTGATTTGTCCCGAGTCGGTAAATGGGACGGGGTGGAGCGGAATCGCCTGATGAGTCGCGTAGGTATTGAGCACTTCGCGATATTCGGGATGCAGGTTGCGTGCGATCACTGCCGAATGCTTTCCGGTGATGCGGACCGCCATCATTACGGCTTCGGCTGCGCCGGTCGAGCCGTCATACATCGAGGCATTTGCGAGGTCCATGCCGGTGAGTTCCGAGATCATGGTCTGGAACTCGAAGATGGCTTGCAGCGTGCCCTGCGCGAACTCGGCCTGGTAGGGCGTGTAGGAGGTGAGGAACTCGCCGCGCTGGACTAGGGCGTCGATGACCACGGGGCGGTAATGGAAATAAGCGCCGGCTCCGAGGAAACTGGCGTAGCCTTCGCCGTTTTCCTTGGCGCGTTGCTTGAACCAGTCGACGATTTCCGACTCGGCCATTTGCCGCGGGATGGCGAGATCGCGCGTCAGGCGGTACTGGACAGGGATGGGCGAGAAAAGCTCATCGATGGAACGGATGCCGATCGCTTGCTGCATGGCGGCGCGATCCGCAGGGGATTTAGGTAGATATCGCATAGGAACCTTTATTGGATGTGGGATGCGACCGTTTCGATTGTGGAGGACGAAGGAAATTGCAGAAGTCAAAAGTCAAATTGCAGAAGTGAGATCCTTCGCTTACAGCCGCATCGTTGGGGACGAATGGGTTCACTTCTGCAATTTTACTTTTGACTTCTGCAATGTTTTTCAGTGTCCGGCCTCTTCGCTCACAAACTTGTCGTAGTCTGGCGCGGAGAGCAAGGCATTCATCTCCGCCGCGTCCTTGACTTTGATCTTGACCATCCAGGCGCCGTGGGCGTCTTTGTTGACTTGCTCCGGAGCCGTGGCTAGCGCTTCATTCACGCTTGTTACGGTTCCCGAGACCGGAGCGAATAGATCGGACACGGCTTTCACCGACTCGACCGTGCCGAAGGCCTTGCCTGTGGTAATTTCCGTTCCCACCTTGGGGAGTTCCACGAACACGATGTCGCCGAGCGATTCCTGGGCGTGGTCGGTGATGCCGATGGCGCCATCGGGGGTGATCCACTCATGTTCTTTTGTATATTTGCGGTCGGTTGGGTAAGGCATTTGTCGCTTCGCTCCTAGCGTTTCAGCGTTTCAGCGTTTCGCTGTTCGTCGTTCGCTCGTTGGGCCCACCCTAAATGTCGCAAAAGGCGCGACGTTTAGGATGGGGTACCCCCGGTAGTTAAGATTTCTTCGGACGCTTATAAAATGGCGTCGGTACTACTCTTGCTCTTACTCCCTGTCCTCTGATTTCTACTTTCACCTCGGTTCCAATCGCGGAGTTTTCGGGAGGGACGTAGGCTAGCGCTATATTTTTTTTCAGAAATGGCGCGGGAGAACCGCTGGTGACGTAGCCTATCTCGCTTCCGGTATCGTCAAGAATCTTGTATCCGTCGCGGGCTATGCCCCGGTCAACCATTTCCAGTCCGACCAGCGTTTTTTTCACGCCTTCCGCTTTGGCCTTCTCCAGCGCGGCTCGGCCGATAAACTCCGGCTTCTCCATTTTGCAGAAACGATCGAGTCTGGCTTCCCACACGTTGATCGTGTCCGAGATTTCGTGCCCGTAAAGAGACAGACAGCCTTCAAGGCGCAGCGTGTTGCGCGCACCCAGGCCGCAGGGCACAATGCCAAACTCTTTTCCTGCTTCCAGAATCTCGTACCAGACTCGTGCGCTCGTCTTCTCGTCCGGCGGGATGTAAATCTCGAAGCCGTCTTCGGCGGTATAGCCGGTGCGGCCCATCAGGATATTCTTCAGGCCGCATACGGTGCCGCGCGTCACCCAGTAGAACTTCACCGCGCTCAGGTCGGTATCGGTCAGCTTTTGCAGCACGTCTACGCCCTTCGGGCCCTGGATGGCAATCTGGGTGAAGTCGTCGGAGAGATGTTCGACTTTGCAGTCAAACTGGCGGGTGTTGTCGTTTACCCAGTTGAAATCCTTCTCGCGCGTTCCGGCGTTGATTACCATCAGGTATTCGTCTTCGCCTAGGCGGTGAACGATTACATCGTCGACGAAAGTTCCTTGCGGATAGAGCAACGCGGAATACTGCGCCTGCCCGATGGCCAGGCGCGAGGCATCGTTCATCGAGATATGCTGCACGGCGGCGAGCGCTTCACGGCCGGCCAGGCGGATGTCACCCATATGGCTGACGTCGAAGATGCCAACGCCGGTGCGGACGGCCATGTGCTCGTTGACAATGCCGCAGCCGATCGAGGCGGGGTATTCGACGGGCATGTCCCAGCCGTTGAATTCGACCATTTTCGCGCCCATCTGGCGATGGACGGCGTTCAAGGCAGTCTTGCGGACGTTGCCTGGGACGACGGGCGGAGTGGCTTCAGCAACCGACACGAAGAACCTCGGTCAGAATCGTCAGACAGTGGCTGGCTGCCGGAAATCTGGAACTGACTACGTTAACACAGAGGCAGGTCTCAGGTCTCAGGTGACGGGTCTCAGGAAAACCAAAAACATCCGATAACCGGGCCGGGGGATGCTCCTCCTGATACCTGAGACCTGACACCTGAGATTTGCTCCTGTGACTTCGGTTACGTTTCTTCGCTGCGGTTGCCGGACTAAACTCCATGCATGTCCTCGAAACCGGGCGCACGCCTTATCGTCTGCGCGCAGTGCGAGCGGCCCGAAGCGCAATGCTGGTGCGAAAAATATTGCGCGTTGTGCCAGTCGCAAATGGACGTCCACCTGTGCACCGACGGGCTCATGTACTGCGAGGGTTGTCGCAGCGCCTGTGACTATAAACTGGCTAACTGACACGGATCGTCATTACTTCCTCCGCGCTTGATCTCGCGGCGGCGAGTCCCAAATCTTCGTCCAATTAAATACCGAGCCCAGGAAGGCTACTATCCCAAGTAAAGCTACAAAGGGCGCAAAGACCAATCCGCCAAACCAGTTTCGATAAGAAAAAGCGCCACGGGAATAGTAAAGGCCGAAGGCGATCGACATCACTCCGACAATCCCGCATCCGACCCGCCTCAGCCGCGGCAGACTAGATCCCCTGAACATTTCGCCTCAAATTACCACCGCTTCCTTATACTCTCCGTAAACCTTCCGCATGGCGTCTGAAATTTCGCCTACCGTGGCATTCGCCTCTACTGCGGCTAGGATTCGCGGCATCAGATTTTCGCCGGAGCGCGCCGTGTCTTCGACGGCTCGGATCGCGGCTTTCCAAGTTTCAACATTGCGTTTCGCGCGCAACGCTCGCAGGCGCTCTACCTGTTTCGGTTCGAGCGCTGGATCGATGCGCTGGATCGGCACGGTGTGGTCTTGCTCGATGTGGAAGCGATTCACGCCGACCACTATCGCTTCCTCCCGATCGACGGCCGTCTGATATTCGTAGGCGGCGTTTTGAATTTCCTGTTGAACGTATCCGCGCTCAATGGCTTTCAGCATGCCGCCCATGGCTTCGATTTTTTCGAGATAATCGACGGCTCGCTTCTCGATTTCGCTGGTTAGCGATTCTACGTAATAAGAGCCGGCCAGCGGATCGACGGTTTGCGGCACGCCTGACTCGAACGCGATTACCTGCTGCGTGCGCAACGCGATTCGCGCCGAGGCCTCGGTTGGTAATGCCAGCGCCTCGTCGAATGAATTCGTGTGCAGAGACTGCGTTCCGCCCAGCACGGCTGCCATCGCCTGGATTGCGGTGCGTACGATGTTGTTTTCCGGCTGCTGCGCGGTCAGCGTGGAACCGGCCGTCTGGGTGTGGAAGCGCAGCATCCACGATTTTGGATTCTTCGCCTTAAAGCGGTCGCGCATGATCTTCGCCCACATGCGGCGGGCGGCGCGGTATTTCGCAACCTCCTCCAGAAAATTACTGTGGGCGTTGAAGAAGAACGAGAGACGGGGAGCGAATTTGTCGACATCGAGGCCGGCTTTTATCGCCGCTTCCACATAGGCAATGCCATTGCCTAGGGTGAAGGCGACTTCCTGCACTGCGGTCGAGCCTGCCTCGCGCATGTGGTAGCCGGAAATCGAGATTGTGTTCCAATCGGGCACATTCTCGTTCGTCCAGGCAAATAGATCGGTGATGATACGCATCGCCTGTTGCGGCGGATAGATATAGGTTCCGCGGGCGATGTATTCCTTCAGCACATCGTTCTGCACGGTGCCCGAGAGCTTGCGAATGTCCATGCCCTGACGGCGGGCAACGGCTACGTACAACGCCAGCAGAATCGACGCCGTGGCATTGATGGTCATCGATGTGGAGATCTTGGTCAGGTCGATGCCATCGAACAGGCGCTGCATATCTTCGATGGAATCGATGGCGACGCCGACTTTGCCTACTTCTCCGACGGCCAGCGGATTATCGGAATCGAGGCCGATTTGCGTAGGTAGATCAAAGGCGACCGACAGGCCGGTGGTGCCGTTCGCTAACAAATATTTGTAGCGCTTGTTCGACTCCTCGGCGTCGCCCATGCCGGCGTACTGGCGCATGGTCCAAAGACGGCCGCGGTACATGGTGGCTTGCACGCCGCGGGTGTAGGGAAATTCGCCGGGATAGCCAACGTCGCGGTCGTAGTCCCACGTCGCTAGTTCGGTGGGTGTGTAGAGGGGACGGACCGGGATGTGAGAGGAAGTCTCCGGGCTTGGGTGGGAGGGCGCCGGCTTGTTTGCGGGTTCGGCCGTTTTGACTTCCGTCATGGTGTCCTCCCCTTCTTCTATTCTTGTTCTTCGCTGCTCGCGGTAATGGGCCAGTTTGAACGACACGTTCCCCCGGCGGCAGTTATGGCACAGCTGAAGAGGCTGCGCAAAAACCCGGTTGCGCTCCGCAGTCGCTCCCTCAGCGGCTAAAGCCGGCACTGAAAATACGATGGTTATCACAGCGGTAAACCGCTGCGCCACCCAAAAGCAAGATCAAGATCGAGTTTTTCAGCACACCGTGAAGCCGTGCCCTTTCAAAACAAATTCAAACTGACCCACTACGCGGCTCGCTTTCAGCTTTCGCTCTTCGCTTTACCCGCCAGAAGGAGGTCAGTCCGAACCATGCGAAGGAAACAGTGAAGCACACTGCCAGCACCAAGCGCCCCGGTCCAGTCGCGTGGCCGGACTGGTACCTGCCATACTCGCGCACGCCGGCCATGGCTCCGACCGCAGCCATCGCCAGGAACGTGAATCCGGTCACTTCCAGCCAGAGTTGGCGGAGCACGCGTGCGAAAGAGGCAGCGGTGGCGCGGAGTCCGGCCAAGGCCGCGCGGCCCATCCGGCTGCGCTCGACCACATTGACGGCGGCCTGGAAAAACAGCCTGATTTTTCTTACGGTTTGGCCGTCAATCATACTCTGTCACCGCGCTCCGTCACCGCACTCCGTCACCATGGTCGATTTTAGCAGCGCGCGGGGGTACAATGGCGATGGGTGAGATCACTAATACCTGTGACGCCCGCCGTGAGCGGCGTCCGACGCCAGGGGGATTCGTGGATCAGCAACTGAAGCAGCTCATGAAAGAACTTGGCGAAGCGATCAACGAGTCTCTTTCCGATTCGGAACAGATCGCTGAGGTCGTGGCCCGCATCAAGGAAGGCGGCTACGATATTTTTCTCGTTCTCGAAGCCACCATCGGCGTCAGCAAGCAGGGCGAACAGACTACCGACAATACTTCCCTGGTCTCCGCGCGCTCGCTTAGCACCAATGCTGAACTTAAGATCAGCGATCAGGATCTGAAGTTTCTCAAGTCGCTGCGCATTAAGATCGAGGAAGACGAAGACTAGCGACTGGTTTCATAGATATTTCACCGAGCAGACTGTCCGGCCCTCGGGGCTAAACCGGTTGCTGAAAAACTCGATTGCTCGCCGCAGTCGTCCCTCAGCGGCTAAAGCCTACACTGAAAATACGATGGTTATCGCAGCGGTAAAACCGCTGCGCCACCCAAAAGCCAGAACAAAATCGAGTTTTTCAGCACTCTGTAAAGCCCCCGTTTTTATCAGTTCTGGAGGGCGCGGCGAAAGCTCGTCCCTACCCAAGTCCATAAGGGGACGCAGGCAGGGTAAAATCTTCCGATTTACCACCAATTTTCCCTTCCCTAAATGGGAAAAACGTTGCAGGTTGGGTCCTTCCATCTGGTAAGATAGACGC
>JBAWFQ010000070.1:0-2687 GCA_049592035.1 Terriglobales bacterium | reverse complement strand
AGCGTGACGTGCGCGCCGTAGTAATCGCATTCCATGCGATTCGCCACGGGCACGTCTTTCGGCATGAAGATGTGAGCTTCAATGCCTGCCGCTGCCGCGTAGGCGGCCAGTGCGCCACCAGCATTTCCGGCGGACGGAGCGGCGAGCTTCTTCAGTCCATAATGCTTGGCCATGGTCACGGCCGCCGACATGCCGCGGGCTTTGAACGATCCGGTAGGATTCAGGCCTTCGTCTTTAATGAAGACATTGGCAAACTCGCGGCTCGGGAGCATGGGCGTGAATCCCTCGCCAAGCGTGACCGGCTTTTCCGTTGCGTTAAGTTCCGGGAGAACTTCGGCGTAACGCCACATGCTGGCCACGCGGCCGGATAAATCTTCCGGACGCAACTTCCCTTTCAGGCTGGCGAGATCGTAGCGGACGTAAAGTACTCCGCCATCTTTAGGGCAGACATTTTGCGGACGGTCGGCGGAAAGATGCTCTCCGCAGCGGGTGCATTCGAGGTAGGAAATTCGCATCGAGGGAAGGATAGCACTTTGGCTGGTGGCTGTTGGCTCTTGGCTGTTAGCAGAGGCCTGGCGATAACGTTGGAACTCATCGGGTGCATTGATCGGGATTCGCAGCCTTCATCGCGCATGCTACGACGGCGATCAGGACTGCGGGCTACTCGATACTCAGGCTATCCTGATAGCTAATTTTGCACCAGCGCTGCATTGCGTACTTCCAATCGGCCTGGCCTTCGATGCGTCCGCCAAGGCGAAATTCAACCCAATCTCTTCCGTAGGTTGGGTCGAACCTTCCGCCGTCTTGCCGAGCAGCGTCATGCCTCTCCGCACCCAGTTTGAAAAAGATATAGTGCGTTCCTCCCGCGTATGCGAAGACAAGTCCCTGGCGATTAGCCATCACCGGCCTACCGTAGGCCCAACCTTTTCTGACTCCATTGTCGTCAATGAGGTCATACAGAATCGAAACGAGGTCGGGATGAGCACGGACCTCGTATCCGCCCATTGTCCACATGGAGCCTCTGTCTGGAGCAGCGACTCGCGAATTCTCCTTGAAGCGCGCGAAAAGCGACTGGTTTTCGGGATGTGCGAATTTGTTCGCCGGGTCGGGGGGCGCCAAGGTTGGAGCCTTGGATTCTCTTCCGCTCTTGAAAACACCGCGGATGCGTTCAAAGATCATGCTGAGTGCCGTAAACTCCTCGCCGGTAATATATACCGCAAGACCGCCCCCGATCAGTGCGTTTCACGCTGGCAATCTTTTCAGCATCTCCTTCCCCGCCGGAATTCCGGCTCGGATTTCAAACCCGTCGCTCCCACCGCTGTGGATCGCGACTTCCATGAAAACACGCGATCACTTCAAGCACGTCAATTTCGATGCGATAGAACAGACCGTAAGGAAATTTGCGCAGTCGTGCGCGATGCAAATCTTCAAAGACGATCGGGAACTGATGAGGATTTTCCCGCAAGCGGAGAACGGTAGCCTCAACTTCTTCGCGAAAGCGTACACCAAGGCCGGGACGCCGGCTCTCGTACCAATCTTGGGCGCCCTCGAGTTCAGCACGCGCGGCAGGCGTAAAGATAACTTGCATCGCTACGGGCGGCGGCGAGCTAACTCGGCGCGCAACTGCTCCCAGGGGACGGACTGGGCTCGATCCTGATCGAGGCTGTCCAGACGCCTGGCCAGTTCGGCTTGTTGTGCTTGCGGCAGCGGAATCTCACTATCGGCCAGACTATCCCAAAGCTGGCCGATCAGGGCAAGACGCTCTTCGGGGCTAAGCCGTGCGAGTTCGTCAGAATTGAGACTTCCCATGCCCCTTAAACTACCTCTTTCCGATCCTCCCGACAACTCCTAAGCTGGCACTCGTTTCAGCACATCATTCGCCCGCCGAAACCAAGGCCGTTCCCGCCGCCGCAAGTAACCCGGCATGTTCGGTTTTTTATCAAGCACCTTCTGCGCCCACTCGCGGGCTTCGGTGTTGCGCCCTTCGGAGGCCAGCAGATCCGCGAAATTTAAATAGGTCTCTGACAATGTCGACGTGACCGTTACTTGCCGAAACAGCGCCTCGGCTTTTTCTTTTTGTCCAGTCTGCGCGTAGGCGTGGGCCAGCAATCCGGCGGCGCGCTGGAAATCGTAATCGGATTCTTTGCCGACCGCGCGCTCGAGGTCGGGTAACGCGGCAGTCGCGTCTCCTAAAAGCAAGGCGCAAACTCCGCGGCGGTAAAAGGGATCAAGCGTATCGGCTCGGGCGGCGATGGCTTTGTCGAACGCGGCTCGGGCGTCTGCGAGCCTGCCGTCGTCCATGTAGAGGTCGCCTAGTTCTTCGTAGTTTCCGGCGGAGGGATTGTCGTGGATCGCGGCTTCAAGTTCGGCAATACGTCGGCGGCGCGGGAAGACTTTGAAGGACTGGCCGAGCAGGCCGATGTCGGGCAGGGCCTCGACAGCTAGATAGATAATTGCGCCGAGCGGACCTAGAAACAGGATGATGAAAATCCAGTAGGTATCCGGACGGCGGCGGATGAAGTGGACGATCGCCAGTCCCTGCAGGATGATGCCCCACGGATATAGTAAGTAGCTTAGAAATCCCATCTCTTAGAGCCTATGCCGGCCTAGCGTGAGCTTACACATTTGCGGAAGAGGGAGAAAGTGACCACCGGGTAGCAGCGGAGCCGATCTGCGCTCGGATTGGA
>JBAWFQ010000069.1:0-29229 GCA_049592035.1 Terriglobales bacterium | reverse complement strand
CGTGCAGGACGACGCTGAGAAGCGAGCTGTTCACCTGCAACCCCAACCCGCCCTTGTAATCGATGAAGCCGAGCTTTCTAAACTTGTTCATGAAGTAATTCACTCGCTGACGGGTGGTACCAACCATCTCCGCCAGAGTCTCCTGGCTCACGCTTGGAATCACTTCCTCAGGCTGGTCCTTCTTTCCGAAGCGTGACAGTAACAAGAGTGCTCGTGCCAGCCGCTTTTCGCTGGAATTGAACAGTTGATCGACCAGATCCGCTTGCGTCCGATTGTGTCGTTCGACCATGTACCCAATAAACACGTCCGCCAGCCTCTGTTCCTTGTGAAGCGTGCGCAGCATCAGTTCCCTGTCCATTCTTAGAATCGAGCACTCTGTAATTGCTGTAGCCGTTGCTAGGCGGAGAGGCTGATCTGATGCGAGGCATGCCTCGCCTACGAAATCGCCCGGACCGAGCAGTGCGATGGTGGCCTCCTTGCCCTGTTTCGAGAGCACGGTGAACTTCACCCTCCCCTCCTGGATGCAGAACACAGCGTCCGCGCGATCTCCTTGCGAGAAGATGGCTTGTTTCGCACGATAGTGGACAACAGTTCCGCCGACGGCAATATTCGCTAAGAAAACTCTTGGGTCAAAACGTTTGGTTTGTTTTCTTGGGGCTCGCCCTTTTCGTGCTGGTAACCTACTAGAAGATGGCATACACGAAGCTCCAGGAAGCTCTGATGGCTCACATTTTATAGCTATTTCTTGCCACCTCTCAAGGAGTAGAGAGCTCCGATGGGTTTCTCGTTCACGATCGAGCCGAGGTCACGCGTCTTCCAGCGCCCTCTTCGCGTTACTATAGCTTCGCCCCGTTCGCTCTACGTGGGGTGTCGGAATTTCGTTCCCGGCAAACGGTGACCTATGCTTCTCTTTCACTCGCGCCGCTCGCCCGTTCCTTTCCACCGACTCCTGATCGTTGTGGCGTTACTGCCGTTCGCTTCCCCTTCTCGGGCCGACCTTCGGCAGCATCCAGTAGCTCTCCCTGCCAACGTTGATCCTTCCAAATGTCTTGAGTGCCACAATGACAAAGCCACGGGGAAGTATGTCCACACAGCTATCTCGATGGGCTGCACGAGCTGCCACACGGTCGCCAACGTGAAAGGCGCGACCTACATAGCTCTTTCTTCTCCGCCCACTCAACTGTGCTTGACCTGCCACACCTTGTCCACTGACCCTTTCCCGCATCGCCCGTACAAAGAGGGCAACTGCGTCTTTTGCCACTCTCCTCACGCCAGTAATTTTCCTGCCCATCTCTATGCCTCTCCACAAGACGTTTGCATGGCTTGCCACGTCCGCGGACTCATGAAAGTGAATCGCAAGACCCACACTCTCACTCTTTCTTGGGGCACCACAATCCCGTTCCAGGAAATGGATTCCTGGTTCTACTTAAACCTCGACAAAACTCACAAGTTCAATCACCCCGTCGAAGGTCACCCTGTTTCGGGGCCTAATACAGCCCTTGGTCCGAAGGCCCCGCCTATTACTTGTCTTTCCTGCCATCGACCACACGCAGCGAAGCACCCCAATCTATTATCGAAAATGCCTTCCGATCCGGGCATGCGATTATGCTCATACTGCGGACTTTGCCTTGACTGTCACGGCGGAGATATCGGACCCTGAGGACTCCCGTCAGCGTGGTACTGTCGGCAAGCGCGCCAGATCTGATGATTGGCCTTGGCGGTGGCGCCGCGGGAGCCTACGCGATGATTACACCACGACTTAATATCGCGTTCGTCGGAGTGGAGGTCTCTTCAAGGGCTATGTTCCCGAGTACACGGATTTGTAACAGGCATCAGTATAATCGGACAATTCTATGAGCAGAACGTGTCATGTAGTGTGCTGCCTCTTCTTGACAACCGCACGCGGAAGATTCCCTACCGTGTTCTCAGCTCCGTTATGCGTTTCGGTTCATGAGATCAAGAACTTAAGCCTCAACCCGCGATGATGGACGCGATGGGCACGCACATGCCTGTGCTTTCAGGCACACACATTCGTCTCGAACCGCTCAGCCACAGCCATAGAGACGGTCTATGCGCCGCGGCCGCAGGTGATCCGTCGCTTTATCAGTGGAGCCCTGTTCCGCAAGGCGAGGCCGAAACTACTCGCTACATTGACACCGCCTTGAGTTGGCGCGACGCCGGCACTGCTGTTCCATTCGCCATCGTCCGCGAGCAGGACGGCATGGTCCTTGGGTCAACCCGTTTTTGGAATTTGGAGCGTTGGCTGTGGCCGCCCGGCCACTTAAGGCACGGCCGCCAGCACCCCGACGCCTGTGAGATCGGCTATACCTGGTTGACCCGCTCTTCGATTCGAACCGCGGTGAACACCGAGGCTAAGCTGCTCATGCTGACGCATGCCTTTGAAACATGGGAGGTGCTCCGTGTTTGCCTTCATACGGACGTGCGTAACCAGCGCTCGCGGGCTGCGATCGAACGCATCGGCGGGAAGTATGAAGGAACCCTCCGCGCGCATCGAATGGCGGCTGACTACACCGCGCGGGACTCAGCACGCTATTCCATAGTGGCTGCGGAATGGCCAGATGTGAAACAGCGACTTGGTCAGTTGCTCCGCCCCTCGTGATCGAAACATCTGTTGACAGCCTGCTCGTTAACCGATGGTGTTATCATCTCGCGTGCCGGAAGGCGAAACGGAAAATTCCGGCCAATCCCAGGTTTTCCGCAGACGCACAGTAAGCGGGGACCCTCTGTGCGTCGCGAGAACGGAATCATCCATGCCCGACATTCTCAATCGAATTAATCGTTCCACGGTCGCTCGTTCCACATTCCTGGTGGCGGCCATCGCATTGTTCTGCGTCCTTCCTCTCAATGCCCGGGATGAGGGAAACGCGCATCCCGGTTATTACCGCTACCCCGCGATCCACAGCGACACCATAATTTTCACGGCGGAAGGAGATCTCTGGTCGGTGAGCGCAAAAGGCGGCGCGGCGCGGCGGCTGACGTCAAATCCGGGCATGGAAATTTCCCCCGCCATTTCTCCGGACGGAACGACGGTCGCATTCAGCGCGGAATATGAAGGTCCGCTGGACGTTTACACAATGCCCGTCGAAGGCGGACTGCCGCAGCGTCGCACCTGGGATGGCGCTGCCGTGGTGGCCGGTTGGACTCCTGACGGCCGCGTCCTGGTGCGCACCCCACGATACTCTACTCTGCCCGATCCGAAGCTCGTCGCCATCGACAAAGTTGGACAACGCGAGATCATTCCTCTGGCGCAGTCCGCGGAAGGCGCGTATACGCCGGACGGGAAAACGCTTTTTTTCACGCGTTACAACCGGCAGCCCAGTCAGACCAAACGCTATCAGGGCGGCACGGCGGAGAACATCTGGCGCTATGAAGCAGGCTCCGAGGCAGTGGTGCTGACCGGCGACTGGCCGGGCACTTCGCACAATCCCATGTTTTGGAACGGCCGCGTGTACTTTCTTTCCGACCGCGATGGCGTCATGAATATCTTCACCATGGACAGAGACGGGCACGACGTACAACAGCTCACGCACCATCGCGGATGGGATGTGCAGTCGGCGTCCATTTCCGAGGGACGGATCGTGTATCAGTGCGGTGCCGACCTCTGGCTGCTCGATTTGAACAGCCATCAGGATGCCATCATCCCCATCACTTTGGTTTCTGACTTCGACCAGTTGCGCGATCGCTGGGTGAAAAACCCGCTGGAGTACCTTACTGGCGCGCATCTGGCTCCGGATGGCAGTGCCGCCGTTTTCACGGCGCGCGGGGAGGTGTTCACGCTGCCCGCCACTACTGGACGCATTGTCAAAGTTGCCGGCAAACCCGGAATCCGCTACCGCGAAGCGCGTTACATGCCCGATGGCAAGAGCATCATTGCGCTTTCGACGGAAAGCGGGGAAACCGAGTTTTGGAAATATCCGGCCAACGGAATCGGCACACCGGACCACCTGCCCGAACAGCCGGAACAGTGGACCAACGACGCCAAGGTTCTGCGCTGGGAGGGCATCCCTTCGCCCGATGCGCGCTGGCTCGCTTTTCGCGATAAAGACCAGCAGCTGTGGTTGTACGACACCAAGACCAAACAGTCGAAGCGCATCGCCCAATCCATGGTGGACGATTTCTCCGACCTCACGTGGTCGCCCGACAGCCAGTGGCTCGCCTACGTCGAAGCGGCGACCAATACCTTCACCCAGATCAAGCTGCTGAATATTAAGACCGGCGCTATCCAGGCGATCACCTCGGACCACTACAACAGTTTCAACCCCGCATGGAGCTCGGATGGCAAGTGGCTCTATTTCCTTTCGGACCGAATGCTGAAGACAACCGTCCCGTCGCCATGGGGATCCCGCCAGCCGGACCCAAACTTCGATCGCTCCATGAAGATTTACGAGCTCGCCCTCACCCCCGGTCTGCGTTCTCCCTTTGCTCCCGTCGATGAGCTCCACCCCGATGCCGCTAAGCCGGAGGATGCGAAAAAAGACGATACAAAGCCCGAAGTGCCGAAAGAAGACGCGAAGAAGGAAGATAAGAAGGACACCAAGAAAGAGGAGGCCAAATCCGACAAGACCCCGGCGGAGAAAAAAACTCCTCCTCCCGTAGTGAATATTGACTTCACCGACTTATCTTCGCGTCTGAGCGAGGTTCCCGTGCCTGCGGGAAATTACAACTCGCTGCAAGCCACGGAAAAACGCCTGTGCTGGCTGCAGCGGAATGAAGAAGTTCCTCCGAAGCTGGGGCTGCAGTGCGTCGACATCGCGAACAAAGCCGACCCACCGGAAACGGTGTTGAGCGACGTGAAAGAATATGAAATCTCGCTCGACCGCAAAAAACTGCTGCTTCACAAGGACGACGATTTTTACATTCTGGCCTCGGATGTCAAGGCCTCCGGTCTGGCGGATGCGAAAGCCCTGCCCAAAGCCAAGATTGACATGTCGCGCTGGACCTTCGCGGTCACGCCGCGCGCCGAATTCCACGAACTTTTTCTCGACGCCTGGCGGTTGGAGCGCGATTATTTTTACGATCGTGGCATGCAGGGCGTGGACTGGAAAGCGATCCGCGATCGTTATCTCCCGCTCGTCGACCGGGTATCGGATCGCGACGAATTGAACGACGTGATCGCACAGATGGTCAGCGAACTCTCGGCCCTGCATATTTTCGTTTTCGGTGGAGATGCCCGGGAAGCCTCGGACAAGGTGGAAATTGCCGCTCTCGGCGCCGTTCTGCGGCGGGATGAGCAGGCAGGTGGATTCGTGGTCCAGCACATCTACCTGCATGATCCAGATTTACCGAACCAGGCGCCACCCTTGGCGCAGCCTGATTCCATGGTGCGCGAAGGAGAGGTGATCCTGAGCATTGACGGAGAGGATTCGCTAAGCGTGATGGACGAACGGGCGCTGCTGCGCGGCAAGGCAGGACGAAAAGTGCTTTTGCGGGTTAAATCCTCCGACGGTAAAACCCGCGACGTCCTCGTCACTCCGATTTCTGAAAAAGAAGAGCGCAACCTCCGCTACAGCGAGTGGGAATATTCGAGACGCCAAAAAGTGGAAACCGATTCGCAATCGCAGATTGGATACGTTCATCTCCGCGCCATGGGTTCCGCGGACATCGAGCAGTGGGCACGCGAGTTTTACCCGGTTTACGATCGTCAGGGCCTGATTATCGACGTACGCCACAACCAAGGAGGCAACATCGATTCATGGGTGTTGGGCAAACTGTTGCGCAAGGTGTGGTTCTACTGGCAGCCGCGGGTTGGGAATCCGAGTTGGAACATGCAATATGCCTTTCGCGGGCACATCGTGGTGCTTTGCGATCGGTTGACGGCGTCCGACGGAGAAGCCTTTACCGAAGGAATTCGGCGTCTCGGGTTAGGCAAGATCATCGGCGTAAGAACCTGGGGTGGCGAGATATGGCTTTCCGCCAACAACACGCTGGCCGATAAAGGCATCGCCACCGCGGCCGAAATCGGAGTGTACGGACCCGATGGAAAATGGCTGATCGAAGGCCATGGCGTCGATCCGGATATCGAAGTTGACGATCTTCCCCATGCCACATTTGCGGGCAGTGACGCGCAACTGGATGCCGCGCTACAGTATCTCCGCGAAGAGATCCGGAAAGACCCGCGACCGGTTCCCAAGGCTCCGCCGTATCCGAATAAGGCGTTCCGCTACGAGCAATAGCTTTTGCCTTTGGGTGGCGCAGCGGTTTACCGCTGCGATGAACGTCTTATTTTCAGTGCCGGCTGTAGCCGCTGAGGGAGCGACTGCGGCCCCCCAACCGAGTTTTTCCGCAAGCTGTTAGGTCAGCGCATAATGAGTCTGTGAAAACGCTGAACGAAGTCTATTCACCGCTCTCCGCCCGCCGCCGCTACGAAGTCTGGTTTATTCGTTTGGGATTGGCGGATGGCAGCGGCGCGTGGTGGTTCCGCTATCTGTTGATGAATCCCGGCCGCAACGGTTGTCCGGGCGACAAGCAAGGACTGCCGGTGCAAGTGTGGGCCACGTGGTTTCCCCGAGACGGAAAGCCGCAAAGCTTCATTCAGGGATTTCCATTGGAAGGTCTGGATCTCAGCGCCAGAAAGCAAAACCCATTTCACTTCCGCAGCGGCAAGAACGAAATCGGCGAGAACTTTTGCCGAGGAGCCTTGGAAGTGGACGGGCACACGATCTCGTGGGAGCTGCGCTGGCGTTCCACGTTTCACGTCACCATCAGCAACAAGGGTTGGATTGGATTCTCCCGAACCCCGCATTCCGACGCGATTTTTGCCGGGCAGATCACGCTCGATGGCCGGAGTTTTGCGGGAGACGCCTTGGGATTTGGAGTGCAAGGCCACAATTGTGGATACCGGCATCGTAACTTCTGGACGTGGACGCATGCCTATTTTCCCCGCTCAGATGGGCGCTCAACCACACTAGAAGCCTTAGTGTATGAAATGCCCTTCGGCCTGGTTTTTCGCAAAGCAGTGCTCTGGCACGAAGGCGAGGCGCGCGAATTCAGAAATTTGCGCGAGAGCAAAAGAGATCCGAATGAACTCGCCTGGAATTTTCGTTGCTCATCGTCATCTCCATCGAAGAATGGATTAAAGCTGGAAGCAACGATCGATGGCGCGGGCTCGAGTATCCATCGCCTTCCATACGTAAAGACGAACTGCACGGGCAGCTTTGAAGTCGCGAACAACAGCCTAGCGAGAGCGGTACTCCGCCTCGAGCAGCAGAACCGGCCGGTCGAAGTATTAGAGACAAGCAGCGGGGCTGTGTTGGAGATGGTCGGGCGCTAGACTCAATCCTGATTTGCGATAGCCAAGAATGACCTTGCACACCACGCTGTCGGATGGGGTCGCTACTGTCAGGCCATAACATGGTTTTGAGCGTAGTGGCTGAAGGGCGAACAAACGGCACAAGGTTGTGTAATCGCGGCTAGCGTCAGTTGACACTAACTTCCGGGTTGCCCGCAACTCGGGCGTTTCAAGAGACCTCACGCTTCTCGGGGCGCGACGAGCTGATCGCTCCAAAACTAGTGGTCAGGAACTGCGAACTGCTCGTTATTGGATTAAGGCTATTCCTTGGGAAGATCGATCATGACGACCTGCGAGTTTTCGCGTAAGCGATCGAAGACGATTTGTTTCCCGTCGCTGGTGACGTCGAAGGTCCGCATAGCGGCACGGTTTTGCAGCCTGGTGAGGGGGCGCGACTTCATCGAGGCGAGATCGAGTAGCCAGAAGTCCTGGGATGCGAGCAGTCCCTGCATGTAGATCAGACTCTTGCCATCAGGCGAGAAGCGCACGTGCTCGCCCAAGCGCCGCAAGCTGATGTGCGGCAATTCGACGCTGGTTCCGTCCGGACGCACGGCAAGGAGCGGAGCGAAGGTGCTCACATTCGTACCCGCATATACGATCAGGCTTCCATCCGGCGACCAGACTGGATTGAGTGCCGGCCCGCTGACCAAGCGAACTGGCGATCCGCCCTCCAGCGGAATCTTGAATAGCCCGGGACCGGTGGCGTCGCTGCCACCAGTGACGATCCATCTGCCATCCGGCGACCAGCAACTGGAACCCTGGGCTACAATTCCCTCCGCGATGGGCTGGAGTTCGGCACCGTCTGAAGAGAGGACATGCAGCTGGCGTTTCCCGTTTCGTCGTAGCACAATGGCCACGCGACCTCCATCCGGCGAAACCGCAGGCGTTTCCAGCAACGCACCATCGGCGCCCTTCCAAATCTCAGTCGTCTGACCATCCCTAAGGCGCCACAGTCCATCGCCCGTCCCGAGGGAAGACAAGTAAAACAGCGACGAGCCACCAAACCGGGGTGCCAGGGCGCGGACGTTCGGCACTGTAAACGGTTTTACGTCGTGTTCTTCGGCGACGCGATCAAGAATCGGAACAGTCCAAAGTCCCGCGACGGGATTGCTGATGGTGGCCACCAGCTTACGGCCGTCCGCGCTGGCTTGCACGGACGTATATTGCTCGAGACCGATGCTCGCGCGCCGTGATTCCTTCCGTTTCAGATCAGACGCCCACAACCACGGTCCTGAGCCGTCCTCGTCCCGCGCCACGTAGAACACTGTGTTAATGCCGGACGGCGTGGGATACGCGATGTCTGTATTGCGTTGCGTGAGGCGCTCTGGGTGCTTGCCGTCAGGGTCGATGCGCCATAGATCCATCTCTCTTGTCGCCGGTGTCCCGTGCACGAAATAGACCCAACGGCCGTCCGGCGACCAAGTTGGAAAATGGTTGTGAAGGCCTGGCCGGTCGCCGAAAATCTGCCGCGCATTCGCGCCAGTGCGGTCCGCCACGAACATGGGGTCGCCATTCGTGAAGGTATGATAGACAATCCGCTCGCCGTCCGGTGACCAAGCCAGGTTGGCGGTCTCCTCGCCGAGGAAATTACGCGGCGCACCTCCCGTCAGGGGCATCAGCCGCAGCCGCAGCCCCACATCGCCACCGCCGACCCAAATTTCCGAGCCGTCGCCCGAAAAACCCACGCTTCGTAAAGGCCCAGGTAAAGGGCCCGCCTTCCCCTGTGTCAGATTAGTCACACGTCCGGTACCCACCTGGGTCAGCCATACATCGAAGGGGCCGTCATGATCGGAGACAAAAGCCACGAACCTGCCGTCCGGCGAAATCGCGGCTTCCACGCTCTCGAAGTCGGTCACGCGCGTGAAATGCGCTTTTTCGAGCGGGTTGGCCGGTGCAGCCGCCGGCCGAAACATTTCCCAGACCGCAGTTCCCATCAGCAGTGCAGCGGCTATCACCCACGGCAGCCACGATCGCTTCGACTTCGGCTGCGGCACACTCTTCGCCGTCGTCGTTGCGGTCGATGTTCCGTTCAGCGATTCAATGGCAAACGCCAGATCGCTGGCCGACTGGAATCGCCGCGCGACATTCTTTTCCAGGCATCGCGCAAGAATCCGTTGCAGTTCCAGCGGACCTTGCCAGCCGGTATCGTTCAGCGCCGGTGGCTCATCGCGCAAAATTGCGGTCATCGTTTCTGCGGACGTCTCGCGTTTGAAAGCGCGTTTGCCGGTGAGCATCTCGTACAACACTGCGCCGAAACTGAAAATGTCCGATCGCGGGTCGATCGGTTCGCCCCGCACCTGCTCCGGCGACATGTAGCCGACGGTGCCCATCACCACACCCGGCAAAGTCGCCGGGCTTGTCAGCGTCACCGCAGCTTCGTGGTTTTCCTCCGGTCTGACCAGCTTCGCCAGCCCGAAATCCAGCACTTTAATCCGTCCGTCACGAGTGACAAACACGTTCTCCGGTTTCAGATCCCGGTGCACGATTCCTTTCTCGTGTGCCGCCGCGAGTCCCTGCGCAATGCCAAGCGCGTATTCGACCGCGCGCCGCACCGGCAGCGGCCCGGATACGAGCCTCTCCCGCAGTGTTTGTCCTTCAAGTAATTCGCTGACCAGAAACGGCGCACCGTCGTGCGCGCCAATGTCATGGATACCCAGGATGTTCGGATGGTTCAGCGCCGCAATCGTGCGCGCTTCCTGTTCGAAACGCCGCAGTCGGTCGGCATCATTAGCCAGCGCCTCCGGCAGCACTTTGATCGCGACATCGCGCCCGAGCCGCGTGTCACGCGCCCGATACACCTCGCCCATGCCACCCGCTCCTAGCGGCGATACGATCTCGTACGGCCCGAGTTTGGTGCCCGAGGTAAGCGCCATCGATGCGCGCAATTATACCCGCACGCATTGCAGAGGATGGCGTACCGATTCCGGACGCTGGGTCGGCAACTCGGAAACTGGCAACACTGCGGGCGCGTAGTTGACGAACTCACTCGGAAGATTGGGCCATCGCCAGGCGCTCGGCAACGACCGCGTATGCCGACGGATTGAAGGCCATTCCGATGTGAGTGCCTGGGACTTCAAAGTCCACTTCACGATTCCCGGTCATGCAATAGCGCCAGTCCACGATGCCGTCATCGCGCGTGTAAATCGCGGTCTCGACCATCGAGTCCGGAATGTCGCGCTTCAAGGAGTCAACAAAATTGCAGGTGCAGCGCCCGGTATAGCAGTCGGGCAGCACGCCGCGGCCGTGCTCCCGCAGAATGCGCTGGCGAATAGCCTCGGCAGCGTGCAGAATTGTTCGACTGGTCGCGGTGCCGCGAATCGGTGCAGCCAGCGTGATGACCGAAGCAATATCCTTCGGCCTCTGGCCCGCCACGGAGCGCGCGATCACCCCTCCGAGGCTGTGACCGATCAAATGAATTTTCCGCTCGGTTTCGGTCAGGGCTCTTTCTATGGTCTTGTTCAGTTGGCGCTGGACCAGAAGATTGGGGCACTCGGCGTTGATCCCAATGCCGGAAAAATAGGAGCGGTATCCGATGCGCTGCAACCAGCCGTGGAGTTCCATCAAGTAAAGATCGGTGCCGAGAAAACCGGGAATGATGACCACTCCGGAGCCGTCGCCTCGGGGCACGCCGAAGCCGTAATAGACCGGAGTCGCGTGCAGCATGAGAATCTCAGCCGCAAACAGAGCTTCTGTCCAAGGTGAGATATCGGCTTCCAAATGGGCGGAGTTCGCGTTCTTCTTCCTGTTCGCCGGCCTCGCCGAACTCGCAGCTTTTGTTGGTTTTCGGCCCAATTTCGTCCCAGATCTATCCGCGTCTTACGCTCAAGAACAAGCCTTGGCGTAGCGAGCGGAAGCTTTTGCCCACTGCGGATTATACCCTTCGTTTTTGCTTCTTATGCTTATCTTGTTTGGCCCGCGCCGGTTTTTTGAGCCGGGCCTCCAGTTCCGCGACTCGCTTGCGCAGGGCAACGAGTTCTGGCTCGGCTGCGGCGCGCGGCTGATCAGGCAGCGGTGCGCCCAGAACCCTTTTTATCATGTCCACTGGCGACAGAATGGCGGACTGGACTTCGCCGAGACGGCTCTGCACCGCATCCTGCACCTTCTCATAGGTGTCAAAGGCGGATTTTAAATACCACATGAGGAACTCCTGCCGCACCTCGTCGGAAGCAAGGACGAGTTGGCGCAACAACTCGAGCGGCAAGCCGGTGGGCCGGTTCTTGGCATCTTCAGTGATGATTTGTGTCAGGGTGACACGGGTCAGATCCTGGCCCGTCTTCGCGTCGACTACCTGGACGTCCTTGCCTTCGCGGAGGAATCCCGCGATGTCGTCGAGATTCACGTATTGGCTGCTGGAGGAATCGTACAATCTGCGATTCCCATATTTCTTGATGACGACGGGAGCCGGCTTCATGGGGCCCTGCCTCTGCTGCTCTGCACACAGAACGAATACATATTGACACAATTATCTTGTAATCGTATAGTTTAGTTGATGCTGCATTGCAGCAATCTGGAGGTATCGAATGCCAACTACCGTAAAGCACGAATCCCCCCGCTCTTATTTCGGGGAGTCTTCCTTTGTTTCTCTCTTGTCGGGTTGGGCGCAGCAGGGCGTACAGACTTTCTTTGCCACGCAGCGCATCCTCCTCGACCTGGCGATGCGGCAGAATGCGAGCTTGATGCATTCTGTGCGGCAGCAACTGACGCATCCTGACCATTCTCCAACCGCCATACTCAGCGAAGCGGCGGCCGAGCGTGTGTCGAACTTCATTGAAGGGCAAAAGATTCTGCTGGAACTGGGGCAAAAGCAGAATGAAATCCTGATGGACGGTGTCAAGGAGCGGGTCGGCGAGTGGCCGGCAGCCCATGCGGTTACCGACCTGCTGCGGCGCAGCGTCGAGACTTTTATCGACCTGCAGAATGAGTACCTGAAGATTGTCGAGAAGCAAAATCATACCTGGGTGGCGGCAGCCAAGGCCGGGAAACTGTACGACAGCAAACAACTGGTAGAAGCGGCGCAAGAAGCCATGGAGCACTTTGTGAAAGCCCAGAAGCACTTCATGGACATCATCGCGGACGAGACCGCCAAGGCCACGGGCGGCAAGCCCACCAATGGAGCCAAGAAGATCAAGAAGACCGAGTTGGCTCAGTTGGCACGCCATGCCACGGAGTCGTTCATTGATGCCCAACGCAAACTGGTGGATGTGGCTGGGCGACAGATGAACGCCAATGTGAAAACCGCGACCAAGACGCTGAACCTATTGCAGCCATTGCCATTCCTGCCGTTGGCCGAGATGGCGCGGGAAGGCGTGAAAAGCTACGTCGATGCGCAAAAAGAGCTGATGAACGTCGTAGTCAAGCCTGAGCACAAACGGGCGGCCAAAGTCGCACATCACGCAAAGCGGCCGGCCAGGAAAGCGGCGGCAGCGGTCGCCTAGCGATTGCTGGAAAAGATTCCGTCAGCGCGTGCTCCTTCCTAACCTGCACAACGCTGATGGGCGGACCCTGTTGTACTGCGCCAACGTGCCTTTGTCCCCTGCAAGGGCATGTTGGCGGTTTTGTCTTACAAGAGGAACATTCAATCCTGTGACGACATCACAGCGACGCGTGACAAACGCCACGGACTCCACCCGCGCTTGGTGGTGTAGTGAGCTTAATATCCGGATCGGGGACGGTGAGGAGACCCCATGGATTTACGCAGTTTTAGCGTTGACCTGATTTTCTCCTCATGATGGCAAGAGAAGTGTGCTCCTGGCAGGTAAGGACCCCGACAACGAGTTATAGGGGGCAGCAATGGCCACACGCGAAGCAGTGCAGGAGCGGGTACAGATCCCGCTTGCCGTAGAGGGCCTCAGTGAAGAACGCAGTGCCACGCTCGAGAAATTAGTCAGTCAAGCCCGAACCGCGGCCGCCGTCTTTACCCAATTCTCCCAAGAGGACGTCGATCGCATCGTCAAAGCGATGGCCTTGGCGGGTCTGGATCAAGCTCAATATCTTGCCCGCCTGGCGGTTGAGGAAACCAAGCTCGGAGTGATGGAAGACAAGGTCATCAAGAACATGGTGGCCACGGAATTTGTCTACAACTACATAAAGGATAAACGGTCGGTTGGCATCATTCACGAGTTTCCCGAGCGCAATCTGGCGGAGGTAGCGGAACCGATCGGGGTCATCTTCTCGATCACGCCGATCACGAACCCCACTTCCACGGTGCTTTTCAAATGCATTATGGCCGTCAAAACGCGCAACGCGGTTATTTTCAGCCCGCATCCGAATGCCTGGCGTTGCTGCTCCGAGGCCGTAAGGATCATGTATGAGACGGCGCTGAAGCATGGCGCGCCCGAAGGGGTTTTTGCCTGCCTGGAATCGCACACGCTAGAGGACAACGCCTACCTGATGCACCACAAAGACGTGGGCCTGATCGATGCCACCGGCGGGCCCGGTGCAGTCAAAGCCGCCTATAGCTCGGGCAAACCGGCGCTCGGTGTAGGGCCGGGCAATACGCCGTGCTATCTGGAAAAAACGGCGGAACTTAGTACAGCGGTGACGGATATCGTCCTCTCCAAGACTTTCGATAACGGGACCATTTGTGCGTCGGAACAAACAGTGGTGATCGATGATGAGATTTATGACGTGGTGTTGAAGAAATTCGCCGACCTTGGCACGCACATCTGCAATGAGAAAGAGACGGCTCTTCTGGCGCGCACGGTCATCGACCCGAAGACGGGGTTCATGCAGCCGCTGGCAGTCGGTCAGAAGGCTGCCGATATCGCGCGCTTTGCCGGGCTTTCCGTAAAGCCGGGCACCAAGCTTCTGATTGCTCCGATTCAAGGTGTCGGCCGCGAACATCCTTTATCGGTGGAGAAGCTCTTCCCCGTGCTCGCAGTGTATCGGGCAAAATCCGTCGATGAGGCGCTCAAAGTGTGCGTCGACGTGAATCATGCCGGCGGACTGGGACATACGGCGGTCATTTTCTCGCGCAATGAGGAAGTCATCCGCAGGTTCAGTGAAGTCATCAACGCGGGGCGGATTCTGGTGAACTCGCCCGGATCAGTGGGAGCGGTTGGCGGCGTTTACAACGATCTGGCGCCGACTTTTTCTTTCGGATGCGGCACCGGCGGCGGCAACAGCACCACCGACAACGTCAATCTCTATCACTACCTCAACATCAAGCGCGTGGCTCGGAGGACACAAGCCCATATGTGGTTCCGGGTTCCCAATCAAATTTATTTCAACCTGAATGCGGTGGAGAACGTGCATCAGTTCCCTTCCCGCTCCACCATCATTATTACTAACCCGGCTCTGGAGAGGTTCGGACACGTCGACATCGTCCGCCGCTTCATTCCCGAGGGAACCCACGTGCACGTTACCGTGATTCCCGACGCGGAGCCCGAGGTCAAGGTAGTGATGCAAGGCGTGCAGGAGCTGAACTTCTATAAAGCTGACCAAATCATCGCGCTCGGCGGCGGTTCCGTGATCGATGCGGCTAAGATCATGAAGCTCAAGTACGAGTCGCCCGACGCCGATCTGGAAGAACTGGCTGCGCCCTTCCTCGATCTGCGCAAACGCGTGATCCAGTACCCGACCGAGAAAGTCAACCGGGCGCGGCTGATTGCCATCGCCACCACCAGCGGAACGGGAAGCGAAGTGACTCCGTTTGCTGTCCTGACCGATAAAGAACGTGGGCGCAAGGTGACTCTGGCCGATTATTCGCTGACCCCAGATGTAGCGATTGTCGATCCGCAATTTGTCATGTCGATGCCGAAGGGCCTCACCGCCGATACTGGCATCGACTGCCTGACTCATGCGCTCGAAGCCGCCGTCTCCAGTTTCGCTTCGGCGTATACCGACTCCAATGCCATGCAGGCGATTCGGATCGTGTTCAAGTACTTGCCCATCGCGTATGAGCAGCCGAGCGATGAAGAGGCGCGGTCCATGATGCACAACGCCAGTTGCATTGCGGCGATGGCATTTGCCAACGCGTCGGTAGGAGTGAACCACGCGCTAGCTCACGCTTTCGGGGCCCGCTTTGGCGTGGCGCACGGCCGGGCTAACGCGCTCATGTTGCCGCACGTCATTGCCTATAACGCGTCCGTGCCCATGAAGTTTCTGCCGTCGCCGTACCAAAAGGGATACGTTGCACACAAGAAGTACGCGACGATCGCCGACCTGCTCGGTCTGGGCGGCCACACGATTGACGAGAAGGTGAAAAACCTGGTGGCAGCAACCGAACAGTTGCTCGACCAACTGGGATTCCCGCATTCGATCGCCGACCTGGGAATCTCGAAGGAAGAATTTGAGCGGGCCATGCCGGATCTGACCAAGATTGCGTTTGACGATCCGTCCTGGCGGTCGAACCCACGGATGCCATTGATGAGCGAGTTGGCCGACCTGTTTTGGAAGGCTTATCAGGGGCGTGGTTTGGCCAATGTGGCTGGGGCGTCGCAGCAAGAAGCCTCTTTGCGACAAACCGTGTAATGGATGATTTTAGCGATGGCAATGGGGATGACCACGGTGTGGCTCAAGATCGATGAAGGGAATGTTGTCCAGGCGTTGCAAGAGGCCGGGGAACGACTGGACGGCTTCGAGGGCGAAGTGGCGCTGGATTTTTTTTCCGTGCATCGGATCGATACGAATTCGGTCCGTGCGCTGGAATGGTTTGCGCATTTAGCGGACGACCAAGGCATCAAGGTCGTGTTGCGCGGCGTCAACATCGGTGTCTACAAAGTGCTCAAGCTGGTCAAGCTCGGTTCGCGATTTTCGTTCACAAGCTGATATGCGCGGGGCTTTGGCGACGAAGGTTGGGCGACTGAGGTTTGACCATTGAAGTTTGACTCAAGCTTGGCAACTTAATAGGAGAGCTGGCATGCAAAATCATCAGCAGAGTGACCGCCTTTCATGGGGCGACACCGTATTCCTCCATCTGGAACGCGAGGGCATGCCGCTCAATGTGGCCGGTGTCTGCATTTTGGATGGCGAAATCGCTTACGAAGATTGCGTCCGGTTTGTCGAGTCGAAGCTGCCGCTGATTCCGCGGTACCTGAAGCGGCTGGTTTGGCCGCCGTTTAATATGAGCCTTCCCAGTTGGGAATTCGATCCCGCTTTCGACATCCGCCGCCACGTTCGTGACGCAACCCTCAAGCACGGTTCCGACGTAGAACTGAAAACTCTGGCGGGGAAGATTCTGAGCACGGTAATGGATCGAGAGCACCCGCTCTGGGATCTGACCCTGGTGCACGGGCTGAAAGGCGGCCGCAGCGGATTCATCTTCCGCCTGCACCACTGCCTGGCCGATGGCATTGCCGGGGTTGAGATCATGAATGTGCTGCTGGATTCGAGCCCGGTGGCGCCGCGTCTGCCGCGACGAAAGTTCCGGCTCCGGGTGCCGAAGCCGGATGGCGCATGGACTTCGCTGACCAACGGTGTCGTTGATTCCTATTCTGAATTCGTCAAACGAATTCTCGCCGCCATGGCGGATGTATCGAGCATGACGGAGCGCTTCGCCGCCACGGGCGGAAGCCTCGCCACCGACGAGTTCACCAGTCTGCTCCCGGAACTCAGCGCATCTACCGAGCGGCTGCGGTTTAACGTTCCCTACCGCGGACCGCAGAAATTCGCCTCGACCGAAATTCCACTGGCGGAGATCAAGGCCATCAAGAGCACTTGTGGAACCAGCGTGAATGACGTCATTCTGGCCCTAGTCACGGCGAGCATCCAGCGCTACCTCGAACTGCATGGCGACTCCCTGAAGGGACGGCTGTTCCGCATGATGGTTCCGGTCAATCTTCGCGGCAGCGAGAGTCCCGGCGAATTGGGAAACCGCATCTCCATCGTTCCGGTCACAGTTCCGCTGGACATTCGTAACCCTCTGAAACTTCTGGCGGCGGTTCATCGGAGAATGGAGTTTCTCAAACGCTCGCATACCGCCGAGTTGGTAAGTCTAGCCGGCGGTTTGATCGGCATGTTCCCGACTTCGGCGCAGGCGCTGGCCGGTCACATCCTGAGCCGGCTGCCCTTTACGCCTTTCAACATGGTGTGCACCAACGTGCCAGGGCCGCAACAGCCGCTCTACCTGCTCGGCCACAAGATGCTGCACTGTTATCCCTATGTCCCGATCGGCGGTGAGATGCCGCTCAACTGCGCCATCCTGACCTACAACGGCACTGCCTATTTCGGGTTCAGCGGATGTGCGCACGCCGCCCCGGATCTGCGGCGTTTGGAAGATCTTCTTCAGTTGAGTTTCACCGAACTGAAGGAAGCCGCCGGAGTCAGGCCCCCACGCAGGAAAAAAGAAAAGAAGCCAGCGAAGAGAGTGCGCGCGAAAGCGAAAGTTGCACCGGCTCCGCCACCGCCCCCGCCGGCGTCGGTTCGTGCAACCGTTCCTGTTCCGCCACTTGCTTCGGTTGTATCGGTAATGGCAGCTGAGCCTCCAGTCAAGGAGCAGGGTTCGGCTCGATTGACCGCCTGACAACTGGTACCGCGCGGACCCGTACATGGTACAACTGCGAGTAGAAGATTGGCGCTTGGTATGACTGCACGGTTACATTTCAGAGGCCCAGCGCGCTACCGACTCCACAGCGCGGCCAATCTTAGCCGATCCGTTCTTGAAGTATCCGCTCGCCGAGCGCTCAAGGGGCCACGACTGCCCGGTTGGAGCTGGTACGTGGAAGTGGCGACCGAAGTAGCGAAACGGCGAACGCTCACTGCCTTCGGATTCGGTAATGTCGAGGAAGCACGACGCTATCTTGACTCAGTCGTAATTCGTTCCCGGGAGTTATCAGCGGTAAACATTACCCCGGTCGTGCAGGACAAGTTCCGCGGCAGTTGGTTTGCCGCCAAACAAACAGAACCATGCGTGACTGTCCTGTATTTTCATGGCGGCGGCTACTCGTTCTATCCGCAGGCTTACGAACACTTTATTGCGCTGGTCACGCTGGCTGCGAAATCCAGAACCTTCGCGCTCGATTACCGGCTCTCCCCGGAACATCGGTTTCCGTCGCAACTTGAAGACGCGCTCAGCGCTTACCGATGGCTGCTGGAAGAGGGCGCTGATCTTGCGCATCTGATTTTTGCCGGCGACTCGGCGGGCGGCAATCTGACGCTGGCTTTACTGCTGGCGGCGCGGGAGTCGAAGCTTCCCTTGCCGGCGCTGGCCATCGCGCTCTCCCCGGCAACCGACTTTGAAGCGAACTTCACGCACGCTGACCTCGCCCAAAAAGAGAATTTTGACTGGATCGAAAAGCGTATGCTGTTGGTGTGGGCGGACTGGTTCTGCGACTCCGCCGAACGCCGGAATCCGCTGATATCGCCGCTCTACGCTGACCTGCGCGGACTTCCTCCTATCTACATACAGGCGGGCCGCGCCGAGATTCTGTATCCGAGCATTCAAGCCTTCGCCGATCACGCCCGCGCGCAGAACGCGGATGTCGTCCTCGAAACCTGGGAGGACATGACTCACGACTTCCAGTTATTCGGGCTCGAATCACCGCCGAGCGCCGAGGCTCTGCGCAGGATTGGGCAGGTGATTGATGCGAGGGTTCGCGGGCAGAAGAACACGGAGACGGTCAAGTCGTGAACAGCCAAATTACGAACAGAACGCTCGCGAGAAATTTGGAAAGTAGCGACGGCGACTCTGTGGCGCTCGGCAACAACCATTTCGATTTCGACTTCATTGTTATCGGTTCGGGCTTCGGCGGCAGTGTTTCAGCCCTGCGGTTGGTGGAGAAGGGATATAAAGTCGCGGTCATGGAGATGGGCCGGCGCTGGACTCCGGAGAATCTCCCGCGCACCAATTGGTCGATCCGGCGCTGGTTTTGGCGTCCCAACCTGGGCTTGCGCGGTTTCTTCAGCATGCGCTTTTTCAGGCATGCAACTATCTTTCACGGTTGCGCGGTGGGCGGAGGATCCATTACCTACGCCTGCACCTTGCTTCCGGCTCCCGACAAAGTATGGGAAACGAGTTCTTGGACTGAACTGGCCGATTGGAAAACAGAAATGCCCCAGCACTACGAAACAGCCGCGCGCATGCTGGGCGTAACGCAAAACACAATCCTCGGACCGGCCGACCATTTCTTGAAAAAAGCTGCGGAAGCCGCGGGCTCCGGCCACACTTTTTACTGCACGAATGTGGGCATCTTCCAGCCAGCCGAGGGACAGCCAGGCAATCAGACCTTCCCTGATCCATTCTTCGGAGGAGATGGTCCGGCGCGGACGACCTGCATGGGCTGCGGCGGCTGCATGATCGGTTGCCGCTATGGCGCGAAAAATACACTGGATCTCGGCTATCTCTATCTAGCGGAAAAGCACGGCGCGCAAGTCTTTCCCGAAACCATGGTGGTAAACGTCAAACCGCTCGGCTACAGTTCCAGCTCAACTCGTAACGACGGCAGCGCCGGCTACGAAGTCGACACCATCAAATCTACGGCTCGTTTTCGCCGCCAGCCTCGCCGCTTCACTTGCCGCGGGGTCGTCTTTTCCGCCTCCTCGCTCGGCACCATGGAACTTCTGTTTCGTCTCAAAGAAAAGGGCTCATTGCCGGGCATCAGCGAGCAGGTAGGTCAGCATGTGCGCACCAATTCCTAATCGCTCATCGGAGCGCGCACGCCGGGCTCCTCCCAGGATATGTCACAGGGCATAGCCATCGGCTCCGGCGTCTATATTGACGAGCACACTCACATTGAAGCCGTCCGCTATCCAAACGGCTCCGACAGCATGGGGTTTTTGACAACCATCCTGACAAATGGCCGTCCCGGTCCGCGGCGCGTTGCGCTCTGGCTGAAGAACGTTATGGTTTCTCTGCTGCGCCACCCGATCAAGACGGTACGTGTTCTGCAACCGCTGGGATGGGCGCGGGAGTTTGTGATTCTTCTTTGCATGCAAACGCTCGAGGGAGAGATCGAGATGCGCTGGCAGCGGCCCTGGTTCTGGCCGTTCCGGAAGTTTCTCGTCAGTTGCGGCGAGAAGGTGCCTACCTACATTCCGAAGGCCAACGAGTTTGCGCAGAAATACGCGCAACTCACCGGCGGGTTTCCCATGAGCATGCTGCCGGAGATCCTCCTCGACGTGCCGGGGACCGCGCACTGTATCGGAGGTTGCGTAATCGCCGATTCCCCCACTCGCGGTGTGGTTGATTCTCGGCACCGTGTGTTCAACTACAAAAACATGTACATCTGCGATGGATCGGTGGTGGCGGCCAACCTCGGCGTCAATCCCAGCCTGACCATCACTGCTCTGGCGGAACGGGCGATGAGCTTTATTCCTTCAGCGGCTGAGACGGATTGGAACGATGGCGCGAGCAACGATTCCGGCACAGCCAGCCCTCATGCTTCACGCTGACGCTATTTTGACCGTCCGAGAGGCTGGCAACAGGCGGTCCAGAATTGCCTGTTCGCCCTTAAACCACAGGCGGCTGCCATAAAGCAGGGTGCTGCACTGCAAGGTGATCCAATCTCGCTTCATTAATGGTGAACGGAACTCTTTGCGGTAGCGTATCCAATGCGCGGCCACGTGACGCGCAATGGTGAGGCCGAAGTCGACACCCAAGCCGGTGTCCGGTCCCACGACGTCGCCGAGGATTCCATCCAGCGTAAACATCACTTTCGATAGCATGATCAGCGGGCCGGGAAATTTGACTCCCTTCATGGCGAGGCGCTCCAGGAGCAGCATCGCATCGACGCCGCTGGATAGACGCTTTACCGGCAGTTCGTCGATAAACCGCTTCACGAACTCAGTCACCATCCGGCCCTTCGGGGATGCGCTTCGGATGTGCTGCTGCGTGAGCGCCAAAACTTCGTTGCCGGCGCCCACCGGGTCGCGTAACGTCACCATCAGAATCAGGAGCGCGAGATGCCGCCGCTGATCGCGGCTTAGGCGTTCCCGCAGTGCCCAGTCGATGATGGTCAGTTCGCTGGTGCGGTTGTTATAGAGAAGATTGCCGGCATGGGGGTCGCCGTGAAAGATCGCATCCTCTTGCGCCGCCAAAAGAGGGACCGCGACCAGCGCTTCGATCAACTGTTCAGCAACCTTCCTGCGCCGCGCGGCCGGCAGGCGCGCCGCCGCATTCGTCACCTTAATTCCGCGCTCTTCAGTCAACGCCGTGATTCGCGATGTGCACAGCGGCCGAATCAGCCGGGGCACGCGAATGCCTTGCGTCAAAAAAGATCGATACAGATTCCATGCTTCGACTAGCGTCTTCTGCTCACGGACAAAGTTAACCTCGTGCCGCAGCAGGCGACGGACTTTCTTGAAGGTATCGGGCAGCAAGTTCCGAGGGAATCCGTAATTGCGGTGCTGGTCGCTGAAATATTGCGCCAGTCCCTGTAAGTAGTCCATGTCCTCCGCAAAATACTCGGGGATGTGCGGCTTCAGAACTTTGAAAACGCCACGTTCGCGCTTTCCACTCTCCGGATCACGCCAGGTGAAGCGCACCACCGCGCTGACGCTGGCCTCCGAGAGTATGGAGGGCGCGATCTTCACGTCATATTTTTCGATTCGCGGGCCCAACTCTTGCCGAATGATTGCGACTACGTCCTCTGGCCGGACATCACGAATTCCATTTTCCAACCGGGCAAGCGCGTTGCGCAGCGCGGGACGAAGATGCTGGTTGCGGGCGATGACTTGTCCCAGCTTCTGCAGGCCGGGAACTTTTGCGATCAAGCGCAGCAGGCGCTCTTCGGCGGTAGTTTTCGGTGGGAGTTCGAGTTGCTCCAAGAGTTTGGGCGCGAGACGGGCAGGGGAAAGACGCGCCACCACGAACATCATGGCGTCGCGCACCGGTGGACGCCAATTTTCGTATGCCTGCGGAACTAATCTGGCCACCGGTACGATCGAGTCGACAATCCACTGCGCCATCGTATCCCGCATGGCTTTGCCAGCCGGGCTTCGCAGGCCCGCTTCAATGGCGGCAATCTGCTCCGAGGCGGGAGCGTCTTTGGGCACGAAGTTGGCGAGAGCGGCGCGAAAAGTTGAGGGATCAACGATTTTTGAATCAATGATAGCCGAAGGAGCTTCGGAGGAAGCCGGCATAGAGGGAACCTGGTCCTCTATACGGTATTCCAAGGCTCATGATCGCTTCTGTGATTGAGGTCACGGGATCATGCGTGGTGGTGCAGTTGGGAGAAGAAACAGTCCCTCAGCGGCTTAAGCCGGCACTGAAAGTAAGGCGTTTATCGCAGCGGTAAACCGTTGCGCCACCCAAAAGCAAGCGCCAGATCGGAGTTTTTCAGCAGTCTGTGAAGCCGTGCCCCTTCAAGGCAGATTCGAACTGCACCACTACGGGATCAGGAGGAGGCTTTGGACTGCGCCTTGATGAGTTCCCAACACTGGCGGGCAATCATCCAGTCTTCCTGAGCATGAATTACCAAAACGCGGACCGCCGCATCGGGAGCAGAGATATCGGTATCCTTGGCCAAGGGCGATTGTGCGTTCTTCGCCGGGTCGATTCGCACGCCCAAGAACGCCAATTGGTCGCACACCGCGGCGCGAACTTCGACTGAGTTTTCCCCGACTCCCGCGGTGAACACCAGCGCATCGATGCCACCGAGCACGGCCGCCATGGCGCCAATTCCCGAGCGCAGGCGGTGGACATACATATCGAACGCCAAGCTTGCCCGTTCATTACCGTTTTTGCGGGCGTCAAGCACCTCCCGCATATCGCTGGAGATTCCCGAGATCCCGAGGAGTCCCGACTTTTTATTGAGGACGTCGTCAAGTGCCTCGTCGTAGAAGTGCCTCTGCCGCATCAGGTAAGTGAGGATTCCCGGATCCACCGAGCCCGAGCGTGACCCCATCATGAGGCCCTCGAGCGGGGTAAAACCCATGGTCGTATCGACGCTCTTGCCTTCGCGGATCGCCGCCAGCGAGCAGCCATTGCCGAGGTGGCAAGTCACCAGACGCTTCGGTTGGTCACGCAACAGTTGCTGCGCGCGTTCTGCGCAGTATTGATGATTGATGCCGTGAAATCCGTAGCGGCGGATTCCCTGCTCGAACCACTCGTAGGGACCGGGATAGGTTTTCGCCGCTAAAGGCATGGTGCGGTGAAAGCCGGTGTCGAAGACGGCGATCTGGGGCACGGAGCCCAGTAGTTTCGCGACGATTGCCATGCCTTCGAGTTCAGCGCGATTGTGCAAGGGCGCGAAAACGGAAACCGCTTCGATCGCCGACTTAACCTTGGCGGTAACGACTGCGGGCAAAAAATGCAGCGGGCCGCCGTGGACTACCCGGTGGCCTACCACATCGATATCGGAAGGGTCGGAAATCGCTTGCGTCTCGCGGCTCCACAAGCCCTCGAGCAGGCGTTCGATGGCCTTCTCGCGAGAACCCGCCACGGCCAGATCCTGTTGGAAAACTCCGTGAACGTTTCGGGTAGAGTATCGCGCCTTGTCATCCTCCCACTCGACCTTTCCCTCCCAGATGCAAACTGGTGGATCCTCGGGAAGCGCATCCCCAATTTCGTAGAGACAGCTCTTCTGGCTGCTGGAACCGGAGTTGAGAACCAGGACTTTCATGATCTTTCTCTTTTTTAGCACGGCCAAGTTTTAGTACGGCCAAGTCCAATCCCGGATTTCCGGCAAATCGTCTCCCCGTTCGTGAATGTACTGTTTGTGCTCGACCAGTTTGTTGCGCAGCAACTGTTTGAAGTGAGCGCCAACTTTTTGCAACCTGGGAACCCGGTCCACTACATCGCCAGCCAGGTGGAAGCGATCCAGATCGTTCATCACGACCATGTCGAAGGGCGTCGAGGTCGTGCCCTCCTCTTTATAGCCGCGCACGTGGATATTGTCGTGATTGTGCCGCCGATAGGTAAGGCGGTGAATCAACCAGGGATAGCCGTGATAGGCGAAGATGATCGGCTTATCCACCGTGAACATGGAATCGAACTCCACATCCGAGAGGCCATGCGGATGCTCGCTCGAAGGCTGAATCGTCATGAGATCGACGACATTCACCACGCGGATCTTGATGTCGGGAAAATGCTGCCGCAAGAGATCGACTGCGGCCAGGGTTTCGAGCGTGGGCACGTCCCCGGCGCAGGCCATGACAACATCGGGCTCGGCTCCCTTGTCGCTGCTGGCCCACTCCCAAATGCCAATCCCCGTACTGCAGTGCTCGATGGCCGATTCCATGTCGAGAAACTGCAATGCGGGCTGCTTGCCGGCGACAATCACGTTGACATAATGGCGGCTTCGCAGACAATGGTCGCCTACGGAAAGCAGACAATTGGCGTCGGGGGGAAGATACACGCGAACAATGTCCGCTTTCTTATTGACCACATGATCGATGAAGCCGGGATCCTGATGCGTGAAACCATTGTGATCCTGGCGCCACACGTGAGACGTCAGCAAATAGTTGAGGGAGGCAATGGGACGACGCCACTCGATTTCGCGCGTCACCTTCAACCATTTGGCGTGCTGGTTGAACATCGAATCCACGATGTGGATAAATGCTTCGTAGCAGGAGAAGAAGCCATGACGCCCGGTGAGCAGGTACCCTTCGAGCCAGCCCTGGCACATGTGTTCGCTGAGCATCTCCAGGACACGGCCATTCTGCGAGAGATGTTCGTCGACCGGAAGCGTGGGCTCCATCCATAGCTTATCGGTGACTTCATAGAGAGCGTCGAGGCGGTTGGAGGCGGTTTCATCCGGGCCGAAGACGCGGAAGTTCTTGGCCTCGGCATTGAGCTTCATCACGTCGCGCAAAAATATGCCGAGCACGCGCGTGGCTTCCGCGTTCTCGGTGCCGGGCTTCGGAACCTTGACCGCATAATCGCGAAAATCAGGCATGACTAAATCGCGCAACAGCAAGCCGCCATTGGCATGCGGATTCGCTCCCATCCTGCGTTCGCCTTTGGGAGCCAGTTCGGCGAGTTCGGCAATGAATTTTCCGTTCTCGTCAAACAGCTCCTTGGGCCGATAGCTTTTCATCCATTTTTCCAAGATCTTCAGGTGTTCCGGCTTCGACTGCAGGTCGGCCACGGGCACCTGATGGGCGCGCCAGGTGCCCTCGATGGGTTTGCCATCGACCACTTTCGGTCCGGTCCAACCCTTCGGGCTGCGCAAGACCACCATCGGCCAAACGGGAGGGGTGAAATCGCCTCCGCTACGCGCTTTGGTCTGAATCGCGCGAATTTCGTTGACGATGGCATCCAAGGTTCCGGCCATCATTTGATGCATCTTTTCCGGCTCATCCCCCTCGACGAAATAAGGCTTCCAGCCGTGGCCGACGAAAAACTGGGTGAGTTCCTGATCATTCATGCGGGCCAGCACGGTGGGATTCGCGATCTTCCAGCCATTCAAATGGAGAATCGGCAACACGGCGCCGTCACGCGCCGGATTCAGAAATTTGCCGCCATGCCAACTGGTGGCCAGCGGTCCCGTTTCCGACTCGCCATCTCCCACCACGCAGCAGGCGACCAGGTCGGGGTTGTCGAACACCGCGCCGCAAGCGTGCATGATGGAGTAGCCGAGCTCCCCACCTTCGTGGATCGAGCCTGGAGTTTCGGGCGCGGCATGAGATGGAATTCCTCCGGGAAAAGAAAACTGTTTGAACAGCTTTTGTATACCGGCTTCGTTTTGCGTGATATTCGGATAGAACTCGCTATAGGTGCCTTCTAGGTAGGTATTCGCGACCAGTCCTGGTCCGCCGTGGCCGGGCCCCGCAAGGTAGATGGCATTCAAGTCATATTTCTTGATCAGGCGATTGAAATGGACATAGATGAAGTTCAGACCGGGCGTGGTGCCAAAGTGACCGAGCAGCCGCGGTTTGACATGCTCGATCTTCAGCGGCTCGCGGAGCAGCGGATTCGCGTAGAGATAAATCTGGCCGACGGAAAGGTAGTTCGCGGCGCGCCAGTAGGCGTCGATCTTGCGCAGTTCTTCGGGCGTGAGAGGCTGGATGAAATCGTGGTGTTGGGCTGGAGTCAAGGAGGCTACGGAAGTCATCGAATCCTACCTTTCAATTTGGTGCTGTTACTTATCTTAGTTTCTTAGAGACAACAGCGCCAACGCCCGCTTGGACATAGCTCGGCGGAAAGCAGGTCCTTCGCTTCGCTCAGGATGACAATGGTTTGGGATTATCCAGACTGAGACACCACCAAAAGTGACATGCTCTCAACTCTTCCACAGCCAAGCAGGGTGTGTTTGGAGTCACAACATGGTGTATGTCGAGTCACTGATTTTCAGTCCCCAAGGCCTAGTCTGGCATCGCGTGGTGGGCCCGCTTTTCGCCGAGGTTCATTGGCCGAAGGCCAAGCCAGACCGACCTCGGCCGAGACAGCGGTTGCTGCTCCGTCTTCTAATTCAACGGCATATCTGCTGTGATCTTTGTCACAAACAACCGTACCGGCTATCATGGCTGCAAACAGCGCGGGCGTTGAGACTGTATCCAAGCCCCCGTTCAGCACCGGAGGACGTCATGATGATGTTATATCGGCTCGTTCGTCTGATCGAATCCCACTCTGAAGCGCTGTCTACTTGCCTTCTCGATCAAGTCGGAAAATCCGAATTGACCTCCCGCTACCAATCCAACGTCCCGCCGGAGGATCTGAAAGAACGCGTGCACGAGATTTACGGCCATCTTGGGGAGTGGCTCATGGGCAAGGATGAACTCAGCCTGAAGCAACGCTATGCGCAGATCGGAGCGCGACGAGCCCGGCAGAGAGTGCCGCTCAGCGAGGTGATTTGGGTCATCGTAATGACGAAAGATAACCTATGGGAATTCATCAAGAGAGAATCGATTTTGGAACGTCCCGTCGAAGTGTTCGGGGAACTGGAAATGCTGCAGTTGCTGGAGCAGTTTTTTGATCGCGCTATTTACTATGCCTCAACCGGTTACGAACTGGAGCTGGGGGACCGATCTCTAAAGGAAACCGCCGCGCCATCCGAAAGTAAATAAGAGATCCAAATATGTCCTGGGAAAGCGAATACGTGAAAAAGTTGCAGACGCCGGACGAGGCCTTGCGCTGCGTCGAATCGGGGATGCGGGTGTACATCCAGCCGGGTTGTGCGGAGCCGGAGACGCTGGTCGAAGCCCTGGTGCGGCGTGGCCCTGAGCTCCATGATGTCGAAATCGTGCACATGTTGACCATGGGATGCGCTCCCTATGTGGCGCCGGAAATGGAGGGCCACTTCCGGCACAATGCCGTTTTCATCGGGGGCAACGTGCGCGAGGCGATCAACGACGGCCGGGCCGATTACACTCCCATCTACTTGAGTGAGATTGAAGGGCTGTTCGAGAGCGGCGCCATGCCGATTGATGTTGCGCTCATCGAAGTATCGCCCCCGGATCCGCACGGGTATTGCAGCTTTGGCGTGGGCGTGGACACTACGCTCACGGCCGCCAAGTGCGCCCACTATGTAGTGGCGCAGGTCAATGATCAGATGCCCCGGACCTATGGAGACAGCTTCATCCATGTGAATGACATCGATGCCGTGGTGGATTCGTCACGGCCGCTCTGTGAGCTCAAGAAGCCGTCGATCGTCAGTGAGTTGAACGTTGCCATCGCGCGCAACGTGGCCAGCCTGATTGACGACGGCGCGGTGTTGCAGACCGGCATTGGGGGAATTCCAGATGCCGTTCTTCAATTCCTCGGCGATCGCAAAGATCTCGGCGTGCACAGCGAACTGGTGTCCGATGGTGCGATTCCGCTGATCGAAGCGGGGGTGATCACGGGCGCGCGCAAGACCTTCAAAGCGCGCAAGATCGTAGTCGGATTCGCCTTGGGAACGAAAAAGCTCTTCGACTTCGTCGACAACAATCCCATCTTCGATTTTCGCCCGACGTCGTATGTCAACGATCCCGGACTGATTGCCCGCAACGACAACATGGTGGCCATTAATTCGGCGTTGCAGATCGATTTGACCGGACAGGTTTGTTCCGACTCGGTCGGAACCCAGTTCTACAGTGGGATTGGCGGGCAAGTGGACTTCATTCGCGGCGCTTCGCGTTCCAAGGGTGGCAAGCCCATCATCGCCATCTCCTCGACCGCCAAGAATGGCACGATTTCACGCATTGTCCCGATGCTGAGCCCGGGCGCGGGAGTGGTGACCTCACGTGGTCTCATCCGCTACGTGGTGACGGAGTACGGCGTGGCTTACCTGCATGGGAAAACCATCCGGCAGCGGGCACAAGCCCTGATTGAAGTAGCGCATCCGGACTTCCGCGAAGAACTCTACGAATATTGTGAAAAAATAAAATGGTCGTACCGGCCTCAGCCAGTGCCGGTAATGCCATCATCCTAGCCTCCACTGCCCGGTTGTTACGGAGTGGAAAACAGTACACCGCACACGGTTTTTATTTATGACAAATGGAAATGACAGGCGACAGATTATCTGCACCAGGCTGCAAGAACTCGGTTACGCGCGAGAGAGACATATCAGGTTGTATGGAGAGGAGTTTCATTTGGTTTCGAATCCCGTTCCGGACGGTAATGGCTTTGCAGTGGAAGGCATTACTCGCATGTCCGCCAGTGTGAGACGAGTTCGCATTCCGCTATCGCTCGTCTCTACCGTGGAAAAGGAATGTGCGCTCGGGAAGTAGCTGGAGATGGAAGGCTTTTAGCTCTTAGCTAAAGAGTGCGCTGAAAAACTCGATTACGCTGCTCGGCCCCTAAAGACTGTGCGTGAGAACTCTCTTTCGCCCCTCTGGGGCTTTGTCGTTTTCCAACTTGCACCCACGGCTTGCGCCGTGGGCTGTATTCTTACACCGCTTCGCGGCTGGATGTTGCGGATTATGTTCCACCGCGGTTGTGAGAATTGAGTCTCACGCACACACTAAAGGAGCATCTCAATTCAAAGAGTTTGTGGCATCGCTAAGGAGGCTGCGGAAAAACTAGTTCCCAAGCAGAAAGCGTACCTCAGCGGCTAAAGCCGCACTCAAAACAGTGCACTTACCGCAGCGCTGAAGCGCTGCGCCACCCAAAATCAAGCGCA
>JBAWFQ010000068.1:0-18634 GCA_049592035.1 Terriglobales bacterium | reverse complement strand
AATCGCAGGTAGAAGATGCGAAGCAGCGCGGGGCGCGCGTCGTCACCGGTGGCGCGCGGTTGCGCGAGCTCGGGCCAACGTTTTTTGCGCCCACCGTGCTGGCGGATGTGGATCAGAACATGCGCGTCATGCAGGAAGAGACCTTTGGCCCGGTGCTTCCGATTGCGCCTTTTCGCGACGATGCCGAGGCCGTGCGCCTGGCCAACGATTCCGAATACGGACTGGCCGCCAGCGTTTGGACGCGTGATCGCGCCCACGGCGAACGACTGGCGCGCCAGATCGACGTTGGCACGGTGATGATGAACGACGCGGTATCCTGCTTCAGCATCAGCGAAGCTCCGCACGGCGGCATGAAGGCGAGTGGCATTGGGCGTACGCATGGACGCTGGGGCCTGGAAGAAATGGTGCGCGAGAAGTATCTCGACCACGACTGGGTTCCAGGCGTGAAAAAAATCTGGTGGTTCGACTACGGTGGCGGGCTTATGGGCGAAATGGAAAGCTTCCTCGACCTGCTGTATGCCCGCCCGTTGCGAGAAAAACTCAAAGCTGGCATACGGTCGGCCAGCGCGCTGTGGAGGAGAAAACTGTAAGCTGAAATTTATTGTTATATTGAAACGCGGTCATCCTTGGCGTATGCGCCGACGGTTGATTGCCAATTGCCATGTTCACGAAACTAGCCGCTCAATCCGAACTCCCCGGCCTCAACGAAGCCAAAGAATTCCCCTGCGGCGCGAAGACCATCTGTGTCGCCAACGTGAACGGCGAAATCAGCGCCATGGATAACATCTGCCTGCATCGTGGAGGTCCGCTCGGCCAGGGCGTGATCTCAGGAGGGAAAGTAGTTTGCCCGTGGCACGGCTGGGAGTGGGATCCGAAGACGGGCGAGGCTGGTCCGCCGGGTGCGAAGGTTGCCGTCTATCCGGTGAAGATTGAGAACGGGGATGTGCTGATCGAAATATAGTTCATGAGCCCAGTAACCCACTTTTTTACTGGATGGGTTCTTGCGAACTCGGCATCGTTGAGTCGCAGAGAGCGCGCTCTCGTTACTCTGGCTTGTGTCGTGCCCGATGTCGATGGCCTCGGGATCGTCGTGGAATATCTGACGCGGAATTCACAGCATCCGCTGGAATGGTTTTCGGCCTACCATCACTCATTGCATAGCCTTCCATTCGCGGTCGTGGTGACGGCGGTATCATTCACGTTGGCGACTCAGCGCTGGAAGACCGCGGGGTTGGCATTCCTGAGCTTCCATATTCATCTGTTCGAAGACCTGCTGGGAAGCCGCGGCCCGGACGGATATCAATGGCCCATTCCATATCTCATGCCGTTCTCACGGGCTTGCGAGCTGAGTTGGCGCGGGCAATGGGCGCTGAACGCTTGGCCCAACGTTGCCATCACGATTTCACTGCTGCTGATTACGTTCTACATGGCGTGGGAGCGTGGATTTTCTCCGTTGGAGATGGTATCGCTCAAGGCTGATGCCGCTTTTGTCACGGCGCTGCGGAATCGAATCCCCGTGTCGTAGATTTCCGTTGGAGCGACGATTGGATCTATGGAAGTCGTTCGCGTCTTTGCAGCCCTGGGTTAAAATGACCCTCCATGGTTGTCGTTGCCGGAATCGAAGAACTGCGTGCCAAAGCTGCCCAAGACCTTGATCGCTCTCGCATCCCTTCCATTCAGCCGATTCCCGAGGTGCAGCGTTCGAGGTTGGCGACAATCGAGCGCCCGCGCGACCTCGCGCAATATATCGAACATACTGCCCTGAAACCGGAAGCGACCCGACGCACAATCGTGAGCCTTTGTGAAGAAGCCAAGCGCTTCGGATTCCGGGGTGTTTGCGTAAACCCGGTATACGTCGCGGAAGCGAAAGAGCAGTTGGCTGGGTCCGGACGCGCCGTCATTTCGGTTGTAGGGTTTCCATTAGGCGCAAATCTCTCGAAAACAAAAGCGGCAGACACCAGGGCGGTAATCGAGAATGGTGCGGACGAAGTCGATATGGTCATCTCCGTTGGCGCACTGAAAGCGGGAGAATACGAAGCGGTTTTCACCGACATCCGCGCCGTGGTCGAAGCGGCTGGCCGTGTTCCGGTGAAGGTGATCCTCGAAACATTCCTGCTCGATGAATATCAAAAAGTCCTGGGCTGCTTGCTGGCCGAACGAGCGGGAGCGGCTTTTGTAAAGACGTCCACTGGTTTTGCGGGGGGCGGGGCGACGGTTGAGGATGTGGTGTTGATGAGGAGAGTGTTGAATGAACGAGTCGGCATCAAGGCTGCCGGGGGCATCAGAGATTTTCAAACGGCTCGGGCCATGGTAATGGCGGGTGCAGATCGCCTCGGATGTTCGGCATCGGTTGCGATTGTGACGGAGAGCTAGTACTGCCGGGCTTCGCCCGGCGGGGCGGACGAGGGCGTCCGCCCCTACGCGAGCGTTTCTATCCCAGGAATCTTATGAATTGCGCTGACTGCCCTTCAAGTCCCGGAAACACCGCCTTCAAATCTTTGTTCCCCAAGTACTGCGACACGACTTCGCCGAGCACTGTTCGGAAGTCCGTGGTCAACGCCAAGTCGCGGCCTTCGTATAACTGCGACTGGTTGAGGCCGGGCCAACGGCCAGCGACCGCCGGTCTTCGGGCGACATTTGCAGCATAGTGATTGCTCTCATTCGGAATGAACCCCAACCACGGGGAAAGTTGCTGGCAGGCCAGGCCCGAAGGAAGCGGCCTGCTGGGCCCCTAAAGGGGCATCTGATTTCAAACGATTTGTGGCATCAGTAAAGCAATGCCCTGATACGAAGCGCGAGTTTTTCAGCAGTCTGCTAAGTCTTTAGTTGCGCCACATAGGCTTTTCCGCTCTGCGACTTGCGGACTGTGCTCTCGACAAATTTGAGAAATTCCCGCAGGTGTTCTTTTTCCGACAGTTCCGCCTCGGAGAATTTTACCCGCACGCCAAACGACGCGGAGCGCGTCGCGACCCCCGTAAGAATGACGCCTTTCACCCAGATCTTGCCGCTTGACACCCACAACCCGATCTCCAGTGCCTTGCCGGCGGGCACGGCGCTAGCCGTTTCGACCAGGCAACCTCCACGACTTACATTTGCCAGATTGCCCCAGACCGGCTCGCCTACACCTTCCACATGAATTTCCACCGCTACATAGCATTTGATCCGCTGAAAACGCCGGCGATCCGATGCAAATTGTGGGGTCAGTAAATCCGGCTCGAACGGCGGTGTTTCGTCCACCGGTTCGGGACGCTGCAGCTCGGCAGTGGGCGCCGGTGCGGTGGCAACGGGCAATGTTTTCTGGGGTGCGCGCGCTTTCACGGCTGCTTCCTTGATTTCGCGCATCGTCCGCAGGAGCGCCCCTTCGCGCTGTTCGGCAGGCACCTCGCGATAGGTCTGGAGCAGGCGTCCGAGGTGGCTGACCAGATCGGGATCAGTGAGCAGGCGCGTCCAGTCCGAACCTTTAGGCGCAAGTTTCGTGTCTTCGCTCATACGTACAACTTCCCTCGCGCCGACTTCCGTCGCCGGGAAGTGCTTGGCTCGCCTCCAGATTCAATGTTGGCGTGAAGTTACACAAGATGACCAAGGTCATCTGGGATCGGGTGATCGGGTCATCGGATGATCGAGGATGATCGGGGGATGATCGGGCCATTGGCAATTCTTTCTTTCCGGATAGCCGCACTTCAAGCAGCAGCGGCTCAACAATTTGCATCCCATGTTCGGCAAGAAGAGTCGAAGAAACCTGGCCCTGACAATCCAACGTCCCGGATCGTTCCGCCCGGTAAGGACCGCATTGCCGTGCATTCCGCGGGGCCTGAGTTGCTTCGCGGGACGCGGTCGGGTAAAATCTAACTTACCGGAATCTAACTAACTGGTTAATTACAAATGATGAGATGGACCATATTTCGGATTGTAGTGCCGATGATGTCAATTGCCGTCTTTATCCTTGTCCTTCCCGAGGCGCTGTGCGGCCAGACCTCTACTTCCGATTCGAGTTCGACGGGCGGATCGATGCCGGTTCAAACCCCGCAGTTTGTACCCTCGCAAGTGCAAACCTCGGCGCAGAATCCGGTATTCGGCAGCGTACCGGAAGCGAAGCCCACTCCCGGAGTCCTGTCGCTGACCTTCGGCGATGCGATCGACCGGGCATTGCGCCAGAACCTCGCCGGTCTTCTGTCGGAGTACAACACCGTCGAGGCCCGGGGAGAGAAATGGCAAAAGCTCAGTGACCTGCTGCCGAACGTCAACGCGGATGTGCAGGAGGTCAAGCAGAAAGAGAGCCTGCAAGCGCTTGGATTCAGCGGGTCGCTGTTTCCGGGTATTACTCTTCCTCGCATCATCGGCCCTTTCTCCTACTTTGACGCGCGCGTATCGGCCACGCAGCGGGTTTTCGACTGGAAGTCGATCCAGAAGTACCGCTCCTCTGTCATTGGCGAAAGCCTGGCCCGTTTTAATCTGAAGGACGCGCGCGATTTGGTTGTATTCGCGACCGGCAACGCTTATCTGCAGGCGATTGCCGGGGCAGCCCGTGTGGAAACGGCGCAAGCGCAAGTGGAAACGGCAAAGGCGCTCTACGACAAGGCATTGGCGCAACAGCAGGCCGGCGTCGCGCCGGCTATCGACACGCTTCGGGCGCATGTGGAATACCAGACTCGCCAGCAGCAACTGATCGCCGCCACGGCCGATGTCGCCAAGCAGAAAATTTCACTGGCACGGGTGATTGGACTCGCACCCGGCCAGGAATTCGAACTGGCCGACAAGGCTCCCTACGAGCCTTTTCCTATCCCCGATCTTGAAACCAGCTTGCAGCGCGCCTATTCCTTTCGCTCCGATTACAAAGCGGCGCACGAACGTCTGGTGGCCGCGCAACTGGAGCGCAGCGCCGCCACCGCCGGGTATTTCCCCACCGTTGATGTGGCGGGGAATTGGGGGGAGATCGGTTCGGTGCCGGGCGACGTTCTGCCTACCTACCTGCTCATGGGCACATTGAACATTCCCATCTTCCAGGGCGGCAAGGTGCATGGCGATGTGCTGAAGGCCGAGGCCAGTCTGCGGCAGGCGCAAGCGCAGATGGCGGATGTCCGCGCCCAGATCGACCAGGATATTCGCAACGCGCTGCTCGATCTCAAGTCCACCAGCGACCAGGTGGAAGTTGCCCAGAGTTCGGTCAATCTGGCCGAGGAGGCGCTCACCCAATCGCGAGACCGTTTCTCTGCCGGAGTCACCGACAACCTGGAAGTGGTGCAGGCGCAGGAAGCATTGGCGTCCGCGCACGAGAGCCTCATTTCGAGCCTGTACTTGCACAATCTAGCCAAGGTTTCCTATGCCCGCGCCCTGGGACGCGCCGAAGAGGGCGTTCGCGAATACTTGAAAAGGAAGTAACCTAACAGTCTGTGGCGAAGTTGATTCTGGCAAGCGCAGCGCTTAAAGGGGCCTCTGATTTTGAAGTTTCGGCATCGCTAAAGCAATGCCCTGATACGAATCTTATTTTTTAGAACAGATTTCTAAGGAAAGCAAAACTTATGGAACCAAACAGCAGTGCAGTCGCTGAGCCCAAGGCGCAGACAGAAGGGCGTGCGCCGCAGTCCCAATCGCCGCCACCCCAGCCTCCGCCGGACAGTGAAGCCCGCTATCAGCGGCGAGCCGCGCTCTTAGGAAGTCCGCGCGCGAAATGGGGATTCATTTTTGCCGCCCTCGTGATCGTGGTCGCCGCCTTTTTTCTGTGGCGCTACCTCGGCAGCTACGAATCCACCGACGACGCGCAGATTGACGGCCACGTGAACTCGGTAAGCGCTCGCGTGAGCGGCCATGTCATCAAGCTCAACGTCGAAGACAACCAGTATGTGGAAAAGGGAGCGGTGCTGGTGGAAATCGATCCCGCCGACTACGAAGTCGCAGTGGCAAAAGCGCGCGCCGAATATGCCGACGCGCAGGCGCAGGCCTCCGCCGCCGGCATCAACGTTCCCATCACCGACGTAAGCACTGCCAGCCAGGTCAGCGGCGCCGAGGGCGGCGTCTCCGGTGCGCAGGCTGCGATCGAGGCCGCGCGGCAGCAGTTTGACGCAGCGAAATCGCAGGTCGCGGAGGCCGACGCCAACAACATCAAAGCGCAGAACGATCTGCAGCGCTACAAACAGCTGATCGACAAGGAAGAGATTTCGCAAATGCAATACGATCAGGCCGTCGACAGCGCGCAAGCCGCCGCCGCCGCGCTGCAAGCGGCACGCGCCAATGCCGACGCTTACGCGGCGCAGATCAAACAGGCGCAGAGCAAGCTGGAACAAGCCAACGCCGATCTTCGCAACGCCGGCAACCGGACGCATACGATGCGGGTCATCCAGGCGCGCTCGCAGTCGGCGCAGGCCATTGCAGAGCAGAAGAAGGCGGAACTGGATCAGGCGGAACTCAATCTCCAGTACACCAAAATAATTGCGCCGGTCAGCGGAGCCGTCAGCAACCGCACCGTGGAAGTCGGTCAGAACGTGCAGCCCGGTCAGGTGATGATGATGATCATTCCGCTCGATGAGAAGAACATCTGGGTCACGGCGAACTTCAAGGAGACACAGCTGAGCAAGATGAAACCGGGCCAGCCGGCAGATATCGAAGTCGATGCCACCGGCAAAACCTACAAAGGCCATGTTGATTCGATCGCCGGCGCTAGTGGAGAACGCTTCAGCCTCTTGCCTCCCGAAAACGCCACCGGCAACTACGTCAAAGTGGTGCAGCGCATCCCGATGAAGATTGTGTTCGATGCGGGCGAGATCAAGGGACATGAACTTCGCCCCGGAATGTCGGTCGTGCCGAAGGTATGGATTAAATAGCTCCGAGCTCCGAGCTACGAGCAACCTGTGTGTGTTTGCTCGCAGCCCGTAGCTCGTAGCTCGAGGCCGAGATAGCGAAATGGGTGCTGCTTCCATCACCATGAATGACGCCGCCGCTTGGCGTCCCGCGGTCAATCCGTGGATCATCGCTTTGACCGTGACCTTGGCGACGTTCATGGAGGTGCTCGATACCAGCATCGCCAACGTGGCGCTGCCGCATATCGCCGGCAGCCTTTCCGCCGGTCAGGACGAGAGCACCTGGGTGCTGACTTCCTATCTCGTCTCGAATGCCATCGTGCTGCCGCTGAGTGGCTGGGTCTCTTCGATCGTCGGGCGCAAGAATTTTTATATGGGCTGTGTCGCGCTGTTTACGATCAGTTCGTTTCTGTGCGGGCTGGCGCCCAATCTCGGCATGCTGATCTTCTTTCGCATCCTGCAGGGAGTGGGCGGAGGCGGCTTGCAGCCGAGCGAACAGGCCATCCTTGCCGACACTTTTGCGCCCGCTAAGCGCGGCATGGCATTCGCCGTCTACGGCATTGCGGTGGTGATGGCGCCGGCCATCGGTCCTACGCTCGGCGGTTATATCACCGACAATTTTACCTGGCGCTGGATTTTCTTCATCAATATCCCAGTCGGGATCCTTTCGCTTTTGCTGACATCGCGGCTGATTCAGGATCCTCCCTATTTCAAGCGGCGCAAGCTGAGTGAAACTCGCATCGACTACACCGGACTCGGTTTCGTCGCGCTCGGCCTCGGCACTCTGCAAGTGGTCCTCGACAAAGGACAGCGCGACGACTGGTTCGAATCGAATTTCATCGTAATGCTGACCGTGATCTCAGTCGCCTCGCTGATCTTTGTCATCTTTTGGGAATGGCACCACAAGGACCCCATTATCGAACTGCATCTATTTCGCGTGCGCAGCTTCGCCACCGCCAATTTCCTGATGTTCATGCTTGGGTTTGCGTTGCTCGGCAGCACACTCCTCCTGCCGCTGTTCATGCAGACGATGCTCGGGTACACGGCCGAACGGTCCGGCTTGGCGCTTATGCCGGGCGGTTTCACCATTATGCTGGCCATGCCGTTGGTGGGCTTTCTGCTTTCCCGGTACACCCCGCGGTATCTGTTGATGTTTGGATTGTGCATGCTCACGTTTTCGCTCTTCCACATGACGACGTTCGACCTGGCCGTCGATTTCCGCACAGTGATGATGGCGCGCGTCTATCAGGCTCTGGGGCTCGCGTTCCTGTTCGTCCCCATTAACACCGCCGCCTATTCCACTTTGCCGCGCGATAAGAACAACGCGGCGTCCGGATTGATGAACCTCGCCCGAAACATTGGCGGCAGCGTGGGAATTTCTTTTGTCACCACCGGCCTATCTCGCCGCGCCCAGTTTCATCAGGTGCAACTGGTGGAGAAAGTGAACGCGGCCAATCCCCAGTTTCAGTCGACGCTTCGCGGAATGACCGGCATTTTTTCGGGTGGGGGCGCGGGAACCGGTTCCGGTGGCGTTTCGGCGCAACAGCACGCCTACGCGATGTTGCAGGCTAATGTGATCCGGCAATCGACCATGTTGGCCTACATCGATAATTTTTGGGTGCTTGGCGTCGTGATTTTTTGTTTAATTCCGTTTGTGTTTCTGATTAAGAAGGCAAAGCCGGCAGGCGAGATCGCGGTTCACTAATGGAGAGCCGGGCGTCCCCGCCCGGCTGGACGGGCGAGACGCCCGTCGCTCCATCGCAGAACTGAAGGAGGTTGGGGATGTTTCGCATGATTGCTCTGGAACGCGAATTTGGCTGCGGCGGCGGAGGCATTGCCTGCGAGTTAGCCCGCCGCCTGGGGTGGAAACTGTGGGACCAACAACTGACAGGCGAGATTGCGCAGAGCGCGCAGGTGGAGGAATCGGCGGTGGCTTTGTGCGATGAGCGGGTCGACAGCACCCTCTATCGTTTGACGAAAGCTTTTTGGCGAGGCAGTTACGAACGGGGCATGGCGCTCTCCAATTCTCGCGCTTTTGACACCGATCACATGATGACCATGGTCGAAGAAATCATGGGCAAAATCGCGCAAGAAGGCAATGCCGTGATTGTCGGCCGGGGCGGTCCGTTTTTTCTGCGCGATCGCGCGGACACTTTCAGGGTCTTCACCTACGCTCCGCACGATGAAAAGATTCGCCGCCTGATTGCGTTGGGTAAGAGCCGTGAAGAGGCCGAGGACCTGGTGGCGAACGTGGACAAGGAGCGCATGGCCTACATCAAGCACTATTTCAATGCCGAATGGCCGACGCGCGGCCTCTATCACATGATGATCAACACGGTAGTCGGGGATGAGAACGTAATCGCGACCATCCTAAGCGCGATGCAAAGGCTGGAAGCGAATCCAGCCGAGACCACCTTGCGCGGCGTGCGCTGATGATTCGCCGATTGCAACTCGCGTGTGGAAGCGCGCCTTGCCCCACGTGATTGGTCGGCACACTGCAGCCTTTTTGGTTAAGAGCGGCTACTGGCCTTGCCCCTCACGTCCGCGCCTTCCGTTATAAGATAGCCGCAACGATGGAGCCCATCTCGTCAGCATCTGAAACATATCCCCCCGTGCAGGAGGAAGTGGCGCGAATCGCCGGCTCGCCGCAAGTGCGTGCCGCATTCGACCGCTTCCGCTCCCAGGAATCGCAGTTCGCGCTCTGGCAAATGGAAGCCACGCGCCTGGCCGCGCCTCCCTTTGGAGAAGCGACGCGCGGCGCCTGGCTGGCCGATCGCTTTCGCGAGCTCGGGCTCACCGACGTCCATGTCGACGAAGTCGGCAACGTGTTCGGGGTTCGCCCCGGCTACGGTAGCCGATACGTTGCGCTCAGCGCGCATATTGATACCGTGTTTCCGGCGGCCACGCCGTTGAACATCCGGCAGCAGGGCAGCCGCCTGTATGGCCCCGGAGTCTCCGATAATGGCGCGGGCATTGCCGCGATGCTGGCGCTGGCCAGTGTGCTCGCGAGTGCCCGCATCGCGCACGCGCTGCCCTATGTGTTCATCGGCAATGTTGGGGAGGAAGGAGAAGGCGATCTGCGCGGCATGCGTCACGTTTTCGCGACGCCGCGCTGGCGCGATGCCATAGCCTATAGCGTCGTTGTCGATGGCGCCGGAGCGGATACCGTCGTGGCCGAGGCCCTGGGCAGCCGCCGTTTCGAGGTGATCGTGCGCGGTCCCGGAGGCCACTCCTGGACTGATTTCGGCGCGCCCAATCCCATCATTGTCCTCTCTCGTACGATCGAGGCCTTCAGCCAAACCCCCGTGCCCGCCACCCCGAAAACAACTTTCAACGTAGGCGTGATTCGGGGCGGAACGTCGGTCAATTCGATTCCTGAATCGGCCAGCATGCGCGTCGATCTGCGTTCTACTTCAATGGCTGAAATTGACCGGCTGGAGCGAGCCCTGCGCGTCGCGCTCGACCAGGCCGTCGCCGCCGAGAATCGCTCCACCGCACAGCAGGGAACTCGCAAGCCGCAACTGGCGCAGAGCCGGATGGTACAGAGTGAAGTGGTCGAGATCGGAAATCGTCCGGCGGGCGAACTGGCGCGGGATGCGCGCCTGCTGAAGGTGATTCGCGCAGTGGACGTGCAGTTGGGTAATACCGCGCAGGTGCAGCGGGCATCGACCGACGCCAACATTCCGCTTTCGCTCGGCCGCGAGGCCATTGCCATCGGCGGTGGCGGGTCCGGCGGCGGCGCGCACACGTTGCAAGAATGGTTCGACTGCAATGGACGAGACCTCGGCCTGAGGCGCATTCTGCTTACAATGCTCACATTATCGGGAGTAGGTGAATGATGAAGCGAATCGCCCCGATGCTGCTGTTAGCCGTGGCCTCCAGCATGTCGGCGCAGAATGACGCCTCCGTGCAGCGCACTCCAAAGCCAAAGGCGGAGTTGATCTTTACCCACGGCAACATCTACACCGGCATGGTCGATGCCACGGCGTCTTTGGGGTCGGGCAAACGCGCGGAAGCGCTGGCCGTGGTCGGCGACCGCATCCTCGGCGTGGGCACGCGTGACGAGATCATGAAGTTGAAAGGGCCGGAGACCAGGATTATCGATCTTGGTGGTCACTTCGTGATGCCCGGATTCAATGATGCCCACATGCACCTCGCCAGCGCGGGCTTAGAGAAGATGAATGTGAACCTGGTCGGCGCAAAATCTCTGGATGAATTTCGCGAACGCCTGCGCGCCAAGTGCCAAGCGGCCGAACCCGGAGAATGGGTGGTGGGTGAAGGCTGGGACGAGACTCGGTGGCCGGTAAAGGTTCTGCCCACGCGCTGGGATCTGGATGAAGTGAGCGGCAAACATCCGGTCTATCTTTCTCGCGTTGACGGACACATCGGTGTGGCCAACACGCTCGCCTTGCAACTGGCCAGCATCAGCATGGCCAGTCGCGATCCGGACGCGGGGAAGATCGATCGCGATGACTCGGGCACGCCCAACGGCATTCTGCGCGAGAAAGCACAGGAGGCGGTGCTGGCAGTGATTCCTAAGCCAACGCCCGAGAAGCGGCGGCAAGCCATCGAACTGGCGCTGGCCGATCTGGCCAGTCACGGAGTCACTTCCGCGCAAGACTACTCACAGTGGGACGACTTCCAGATTTACGAGGCACTGGAGCGCGAAGGAAAGCTGACGGCAAGAATTTCCGAGTGGCTGAATTTTGACGACTCGATTGAAGAGTTGAATCGCAAGCGTGACTCGCATCCCGCTTCCGACAGCATGCTCCACACGGGAATGCTCAAAGGCTTCATGGATGGTTCTCTGGGTACGAAGACGGCCGCGTTGCTTGAGCCCTACAGCGACGATCCGAACAATAGCGGCCTGCCGCAGTACGATGCGGCCAAACTGAATGCGATGACCAGGGAGCGAGTGCTGGCGGGCTATCAGGTCGGCTTCCACGCCATCGGCGACAAGGGAGTGCAATTGGCACTCGACGCGTTTGCCGAGGCGGAGAAGGCGGCCCGAGAAGCCAAGGTGAAGGCCGCCGATGGCGGCAACGATTACCGCTTGCGCATCGAGCACGCGCAGGTCACTACCCCGCGGCAGATTGTGCGTTTTAAGGAACTCAAGGTGATCGCGTCTATGCAGCCCAGCCACTTGCTTACGGATATGAGTTGGGCGGAGTCGCATCTCGGCCCCAAGCGCGCCGAGCATTCCTATGCCTGGGCCGAGTTTCTGCGCGGCGGAGTGACGTTGGCTTTTGGTACGGATTATCCGGTCGAACCGGTGACGCCATTTCGCGGAATCTACGCGGCTCTTACGCGCATGAGCGTGGATGGAACGAAGAGTTACTATCCCGCGCAGAAACTCAACATCGAGCAGACGATCGCCGCCTACACGACAGGGGCGGCGTTTGCCGAGTTCGCCGAAAAACAGAAAGGCAAGCTGGAGCCGGGCATGCTGGCCGACTTCGTGGTTCTCGATCAGGACATCACCGCTGCTCCGCCGCCGAAAATTCTGGAAACAAAAGTTCTGCGCACGGTGGTAGGCGGCAAGACCGTGTACGAGGCGAAATAGCATCGGGTCATCTGACGATCGGGTGATCGGGTCATCTAAAATCCGATTGTTCGTAGTTATTCGATCGCCCGATGACCCGATCACCCGATCCCATGACTTTGAAAGAGCGCGAACGCGCGTTTCTGATCGGCGCCCCGTTGGCGGTCGTGCCGGCTTTGATTTTCCTTCCTGCTGTGATGTTCCTGATCGTTTTTCCCCAGGTGACGCATGGGCGGGCTATTGGATTCGTGGTCTTGCCAGCCTGCGCCCTGACAAGCAGTTTCGGGTTGTGGAAGTTGGCGCTGGGCGCCGTCCAGAAGCCGTGGGGAATCTTCAACGTCCTGAGTTTTGGGACGCTGCTCGTCTTGCTGGTGATTGCCGGCTATACGGGATTATTCCTGGCACTGATGACGCTGAAACTGTAAGGGCTGACCGAAACAGCCTTTGATTCGGGAAAGGCGCTGACGGCTAACGAAGTGGTTGGTGTCAGGGCTAGGGGGATTCGTATCAGGGCATCGCTTTAGCGATGCCGAAAGTAGCGTCCCCGGGAAGCGCCTTTAGGCGCTGCGGCGGAGGGTCCAAGTCGAATTCTAGACATGCAGACGAATAGGGATAGTCCGCATCAGCCATCACGAGGGAACGCTTCACCGGATTTGCATGAATATGCTCGCGCATCCCGAGGAATGCTTCCCGCTCATGCACGCGAATCTCTGAAAATCCCTTCTGCCACTGGAGCGCGGAATCCTAGTTCACGTCCTGCCCGAAACGCAAAGCCGCCCTTGATCAACTGCGCTGATTTCTCAATGGTCATCTCTGCGTCCACTGTGATCAGCACATGGAAGTGGTCGGGCATGACCACGAATTCGTGGAGAAGATATTTGTGCTGCTGGCGATAGTGATAGAGCACGTCGATCAGGAGTCTGGCTCCGCGAGCCGATTGCAGAAGTGCGCGTTTTCCCCAAGTCGAGGAAGTCACAAAGAAGGTGCGCTCACTGGCAATGACGTGCGACTGGTCGGGATTGCGAATAGGAATCGACATTCAACCCCAGCGCCTAAAGGCGACTTCATTGACGTGCGATAGCGTCATCGCTAAAGCGATGACCTGATACGAATCTGACGATGACCTGACACGAATCGATGACCTGATACGAATCTCACGATGATCTGATAGGTATCTCATATGGGCTGTGGGAGCGCAGTGATGCGCGAACAATGCGGCAGTGATGATTCCGCATGGGACACCCCCGTAACGCGAACAGCGCTTTCGCCGTCTAAATGATGAAGAACCTCGGGGTCGCTCGCTGCTCGGGCAGCAAAGGTATAATTAAAAGTTGCAGGTTTAGGAGGAAGCGATGGATTCGCGGGAAAGCGCCTTTTGGGTGCGCTTCAAAGCCAACCGCTGGGCCTATACGTTTACGATTCTGGCGACGCTGGCGGTTGGGATTCTGATTGGCACGGTTGTTTCCTATGGGGTGAAAGGCAAAGAGGGGCAGAAGTCGTCTGACGCGACCCCGCTGACCATTCCCGCTCCGCAGCAGCTCTCGAACACCTTTTCTCAGATTTCCAAGCAACTTGAGCCGAGCGTGGTCAACATCAATACTGAGTCGACGATTAAGAATCCGCATCGCCGGCGCAATCCCCACGTCAACCCCGACCCCGACCAGGATCAGGGCGGCGGCGATGAGGACTCCCCCTTCCAGGATTTCTTTGACAAGTTCTTCGGCGGCCAGGGCGGGCAGGGTGGCGGTGACATGGGCACCATCCGCCAGCATTCGCTCGGCTCCGGCGTGATTGTGGATTCCAAAGGTTACATCGTCACCAACCGCCACGTAGTCGAGAAGGCGGACCGCATTCGGGTGAAGTTGCAGGGCGAGCTCGAGACTACGCCTGGTCATGACGCCAAACTAATCGGCACCGACCAGGAAACGGATCTGGCCGTAATCAAGATTGAGATCGATCATCCTCTCCCAGCCGCCAAACTGGGCAACTCCGACGGCATGCAGGTGGGCGACTGGGTCCTGGCGATTGGCAGTCCTTTCGGACTGCAGGAAACTGTGACCGCCGGCATCGTCTCGGCCAAGGGGCGCAACATCGTTCCCAACCGGCAGTTTCAGTCTTTCATTCAAACCGACGCGGCCATCAACCCGGGCAATTCCGGTGGCCCGCTGGTAAATATGGCGGGTGAGGTGATCGGCATCAACACCGCCATCCTGACCGAGACCAGTTCTTACGCCGGCGTGGGCTTTGCCATGCCGTCGAATACGGTAATTCAGGTTTACAACCAACTAATCGGGCCCGATCACCGGGTTGCGCGCGGCTCCATCGGCATCGAGTTCTCCGCCTATCCCAATCCCGCCATCGAGCACGTTTACGGAGCGGGCGTGACCGTACAGAACGTGACCGCCGGCAGCCCGGCCGAGCAGGCAGGCTTGAAGATCGGCGACACGATCACCGCTGTGGATGGCAAGGAAGTGAAGAGCGGAGACGATCTGGTGGCGGACATCGCTTCCCGCAAGCCCGGCACGAAGGCAAAGATCGCTTTCATGCGCAATGGCAAAAAGGAAGAGGCGATGGTGACGGTCGCCGATCGTTCGAAAATATTCGCTGCCCGTCTGGGCGAAGAAGACGACAACCAGAATGAGGAAGCTCCGAAGGCAAGCAAATTCGGAATCACGGTTCGCAGCATCACTCCCGATCTGGCCGATCGTCTGGGTATTTCCCCGGGCAAGGGAATGGTGGTACAGGACGTGAAGCAGGGATCGTTCGCCGAGGATCTCGGCCTGAATCGCGGCGACGTAATCCTGGAAGTGAACAAGCAGCCCGTGAACAATGCCGACGATTTCAACAGGATCGAATCGTCGCTGAAGAGCGGCCAGGATGTAGTGTTCCTGGTGCGGCCACGAGGTGCAAGAGCTCAGGACGGCACGATTTTCCTGGCAGGTACACTTCCGTAACCGATATATAATCCGGCGAGACTGGCGCTCCCACCCCTTTTCAGGGACCATTGAGGGTGTGCCGGTTTCGCCGGCTTTTTGTTGCAAGGAGTTCTGAGTAGAGACGGGGCTTGCCCCCTCTGACTCTTCGAAAGGAGACGCGGCAAGCCGCGTCTCTACGGAAGATGGTTGCGAAGGTTTCGAAGCTTTAGAGAATGCTTCGGTCTGATCAAATTCGAGGTTGGCGCCGCGTGGGTCTTTGCGGCGTGCTCTGCGTGGCCGTGCATGGGCTTGCCATCGCTCAGACAGCGGCATCGACTCCGCCCAAGAAGCCGGTGCAGACTACCACCCACACCGCGAAGGCGAAACATCCCACCACCACACACACGACCACCAAGCACGGCTCGTCTTCCACCTCAGCGCAGAAGAGCAAAAGCTACCGCGGTAAGAAGGGCTCGAAGCAGGTAGCAAAGAAGCGCGGCCAGCAGGTGATTGACTCGGAGCGCGCCCGCGAAATTCAGACAGCTCTGATCCGCGAACATTACATGCAAGGCGAGCCTTCCGGATCATGGGACGCCGCTACGCAGGAGGCGATGCAGCGCTATCAGGCCGATCAGGGATGGCAGTCGAAGACAACTCCAGATTCGCGGGCGCTGATCAAACTTGGATTAGGCCCCAGCCATGATCATCTTCTCAATCCGGAAAACGCCATGACGGCGCCTGCAGGAGATCCATCGGGAGATCCAGTTCGAGATCCAAAGAACAGCGTTCCGCCGGGTCCTGCTCAAAACAACACTCCGCACCAGCAATAGTTCCGACGATAGCTCGTGGCCGCGCTCGTCGACTTCAATTTCGCTCCCAGGCTTTATTTCCGCAGTGACGACAAAAGGGTTAATTCAGCACGGGCCGCGGGCAATAAGGGATTGGCATCCCTTTGACGATTGCCCCCGGGTTGCCCTCGACCAGAGCATCGGCGTACGAGGCTCCCACGATTCTTTCCGCCACATCGCGGGCCGCGGAAAGATTGGGGATACGGCGTTTCGTGTCGTGAGCATCCGAGGCCAGGATGTGGACGGCGGAGCGATCCAGCAGCCAGCGGGCGATCAATTCCGGCCGTTCTCCCCAGTGCCCTGTGAGCGCCGAGCCCGTGACCTGAATCAGACAGCCCTGCTCCGCCCACTCCACGATTCGCTGCGGCGTTTGCTGCAGAATCGGGTTCCGTTCGGGGTGGGTCAGGATCGGAGTAAGCCCGCGATCTCCCAGGCGAGTGAAGCACTCGGAAAGCCGTGCGGGTACGCTGTAGTTGCTGAGCTCAATCAGCAGATAGTTGGTTTCGCCAATGGTATAGGTGTGTGGCCGTTCAAGCACGCGTTCCAGATTCTCGAAGGAAAGATGAAAGTCGCAGCCCAGACTCAATTGCAAGGGCAAAGCCGGTCCAATCTTTTCCCGGAGTTCGTCAAGAACTCCCGAGAGGTATGAGCGATCGTAGGCATAGCGATCGTTAGCGTGAGGCGTTGCCACAGTATGGGTGATGCCGTCGGACGCCGCCATGCGGCACATTTCGACCGCCGCATCCCAGGATTTGGGACCGTCGTCGACCTCAGGAAGAATGTGGCAATGGATGTCGATCACGATTAATCTTCGCTTCGATGATACGGATTAATAGCTCAATTAGAACATATCCGCGAATTGATCGGGTCAGCGGGTCATCGGGCCATCGGGTCATCGAAAAGCCAAGGCGGCACCTGCAATTCTTTCGTTGCCAATCGCGAACGACGACACTGTGGGCTTTTGCTTTTCGATCACCCGATGACCCGATGGATCTGCAGTTGCGCTCTTCCCGCCTTCTCGTGCACGATAGTCAACACGACCTTTTTCGTTCGATCTTGAGATTGAGGGGTAGGTTCGCAAAATGAGCTTTCTAAGGGCGGCGGATGCCGCCAGGGCAGATCAAGCTGGTCTTCGCCGGATGAATGCGGCTCTGGCCGTCATCGTCATCCTGGTCGCGGCGGGACTTCTCACCTCCTGTGGTAACGGTAGTTCAAATTCCGCGCCCGACCATCAAGCCTATGTAACGTTGACCGGGCAGGGCTCGGTGCTCCTTATGGGGATCAACGGAGCCACCGGGGTTATCACGGCGGGAGCGAAGACACCGCCAGTTCAGAACGCCTCGTTCAACGGACTGGCGTTAACCCCGTCGAGGCAGTTTCTGTACGCAGTCAATTCCCGCGAAAATACGATTTCGATTTTCACCGTCGCTGAAGGCGGCTCTTTGATCCTTACGGGCGCTCCCGTTCCGGCCGGCAACGGAGCAGATGAAGCCGTCGTCGATCCTAGCGGTCAGTATTTGCTCGTGACCAACAGTATCGGGAGCGGCCCTTCCGGAGGTGACATTTCCGTTTATTCCATCGCGGCCGGCACGGGCGCTCTGACGGAGGTGACAGGGTCTCCCTTCGACGCGAATGAGGGTCCCACTCAAATTTTGTTCACCCATTCGGGCGAGTTTGTCTACGCGGTCAATCCCAGTCTCGGAGTGGTTAGCGGCTTCGTGTTCTGCCCGCCACAGCGCGCATCGCAACCGCAGTGTGCCGGTGCGACAGCCGTGCTCACTCCGGCGCCCGGTTCTCCCGCCATTTCGGGAGCTGGAGCGGCCGCCCTCGCCTTGGACGGCGGTGATCAATTCCTTTATGTAGTGAATCCTTCGGCAATCAATCCTCCTCCGTATGAGTCGACCGTGGGCAACGTTTCCGCGTTCAACATCGACTCCAGTACCGGAGCTCTGTCTCCAATTCTCGGTTCGCCCTTTACCTCCACGGGGGGCATTGGCCCTGCCGCCATCGCCATCGATCCCAGCAGTCGATTTGTTTACGCGGTAGGTCCGGGATCGAGCGACTCCATCTGGTGTTTCGCGATCACTCCGACCAACGGCGTACTGCAGGAAGTGGCGAACTCGCCGTTCAGTCTGGCTTCGGGCGGGCAGTTCGCCCTGTTCGATTCCACTGGCAACTTCCTCTATATCGGCAGTGAGTCCGGAGCCGGGATTGAGGGATACACCTACGACGCATCGACGGGCAAGCCCACGGCGATAACGGGATCGCCTTTTTCCACCGGAACCGCGCCCGGAGAGATCGTGATTTCCGATTAGAAGCTCGCCTGCAAATTTTGGATTTCAGCTTTGTAATGTTTGAGTTACAGGCTGGCACTTTGGTGGAATCATCTGGCACCCGCGTGCCATTTTCAGATTCGCCGCTCCGTCTTACATTCGCGATTGAGCAGTTCTGGGGGAGGGCTGCCCGGGCGTCCTGGATTCGAAAGAATTCGGACGCCCGTTTTATTTTCCGCAGAAGGTGTGGCGCGGGCACTCC
>JBAWFQ010000067.1:0-10527 GCA_049592035.1 Terriglobales bacterium | reverse complement strand
AAACCGACGATCAGTTTCACGCAAGTTAGCTTTCAGCTCTCAGCTCTCAGCTCTCAGCTTTTGGCTCTTCGCTAGAAGCTGATCGCTTCGCTTTGACAAGCGCTATTTCTTCTCTTTCTTCTCAGGCATTTCGGCCTTCTCGGGCTTGGCCTTGGCCTTGGCATCGCCCTCGGCCTCGGCTTCACCCTCCACTTCCTGCTTGCCCTTCTTGATAACTTCGGGCTCAGCCGGTGCTGCTGCCGCTTCGCCCGCCACCACTTCCGGAGCCGCCACCACTTCTTCCTTCACCGTGGTGATGTGCGCGATCATGTGATTCTCATCGGTCAGGAACTTCAGCTTTTCGCTGTGCGGCAGGTCTTTCACGCGCACATCGACGCCAAACACCAGGTGGCTGATATCGACCTCAATGTTTTTCGGGATGTCCGCGGGAAGACACTCAATCTCGATCTCACGCAGCAATTGCTCAAGAATGCCGCCCTCGGTTTTCACGCCCGCAGCCTCGCCCTTGAGAATGACCGGGACCGTGACCGTCAGCCTCTTGTCCATGGCGATGCGCTTCAGGTCCACGTGCAGCAGCGTTCCCTTGATGGGCTCGAACTGCCAATCGACAATCATGGCCTTGACGCGATCGCTGTCGAGCGCCAAGTCGAAAATCGTGTTGTGTCCGCTCTCCGACTTCAGAATGCGCAGCACTTGCCGCGGATCGACCGCGACCGCAGCCGCGTCTTTGCCCGCTCCATAAACAACCGCGGGAACTTTTCCGCTGGCGCGCACGCGCTGGGCGGCGTTTTTGGTGCCTGGTTCGCGCTTCTGCGCTTCCAGAACGCTGATATCCGTTGCTGTAGCCATAATTCCGTTTCCATCCTTGGTTGGTTCGCGGTTCGCTATTCGTCGTTCGCTCTTCGCCCAGAACGAAAGGGTTTGCGAAGAGCGAAACGCGAATAGCGAACGACGTTCCTAAATGAATAATCTGCTCACCGACGTTTCTTCGTGAATCGACTGAATCGCCCGTCCAATCAGCCCCGCGATCGAAAGCACCTTGATCTTCGCAACCTGCCGTGCCGCTTCGCTCAGCGGAATAGTGTTGGTCACGACTACTTCCGAGATCGGAGAATTCACCAGAATTTCGACCGCCGCTCCCGAGAGTACCGGGTGCGAGCAACAGGCATAAACCGTGCTCGCGCCATTCTCAATCAGCGCCTGCGCCACTTTTACCAGCGTGCCGCCAGTGTCGATCAGATCATCGATGATCAAACAAGTGCGGCCCTTGACGTCGCCGATCACGTGCATTACTTCCGCCACGTTCATCTCGACGCGCCGCTTATCCACGATAGCCAGCGCCGCATCTACCTTCTTCGCGAAAAAGCGCGCGCGTTCCACGCCGCCTGCATCCGGCGAAACCACCGTCAGATTCGGCAGATTCAGTTTCTTGAAGTAATCCACCAGCACCGGCGAAGCAAATAAATGGTCCACCGGAATATTAAAAAATCCCTGCAACTGCGGCGCGTGCAAGTCGACAACCAGGGCGCGATCGGCGCCCGCCGTGGTCAGCAAATCGGCCACCAGCTTCGACGAAATCGGCACCCGCGGCTTGTCTTTGCGATCCTGTCGCGCGTAACCGTAATACGGAATCACCGCCGTAATCCGCCGCGCCGAAGCCCGCTTCAACGCATCGATCATCAACAGCAATTCCATCAGGTGCATGTCCACCGGCTGGCAGGTGGGCTGCATCACAAAAACGTCGGCCCCGCGCACGTTCTCCTGGATCTGCACATAGGCTTCGCCATCCTTGAAGCGCGTGACCAGAGCCTGGCCGCGCGTCAATCCAAGAAAATGGCAGACTTCATCGCAGAGCGGCTCGTTGGCGGTTCCGCAGAAAACCTTGAATCGGTCGTCGACCCGGGCGCGTTGCGGCTTGCGTTCAGTTTTCTCGTCCGTGACCGGCTTTTTTTCGGTGACGGGTTTGTCAGCAGTCGTGGTTGCAACTGTGGCCATAGGCAGTTCTCAGTTTCCGTTCTCAGTTCTCGGCGTTGGGGCTCCAGGATCTCGACTGAGAACTGAGAACTGGCAACTGAGAACTGGTTGATTGGCTGGGCCGCTAGGATTCGAACCTAGACAAAGTGCTCCAAAGGCACTTGACCTACCATTAGTCGACGGCCCAACTCCCGTGTGCTTCTAGTATGCCGAAATCGACCCTCGCCGCAAACAACAAATTCTCAGCGGCCAGCCAACGACTAGCGACCACCGACCAGCGACTTCCAATACTTTTGCCGCGTCAGCGTCCGAGTCGCGACCGCCCTCAGCCCCTGCTTTCGCAGACGCCCCGCAGCCGCAGTGGCCTGGCCTGCCGACCGGAACAGCCCATACAGGGTTGACCCCGACCCGGAGAGCGAAGCGTATCTCGACCCCGCGCGCTCCAGCGCATCTTTTATGTCACGCAATTCGGGATATTGAGAAAAGACGACTTTCTCGAAGTCGTTTTCAATCCCGGTACGGACAAGGTCGAGAAGCAATTTCTCGCCCCGGCTCCCACCCTTTGCAGGAGCACCGGTGTTGGGTAAACCACTGGTGAAACTGGAAAGCCACGAAGAAAGCACGCAGCCAACCTCAGACAGTCTATCGGAGGCTGAGGGCCGCGTCAATCGCTCTAGCGCTCGCGTAGGGACGGCCGCCCTCGGCCGTCCAGCCGAGCGCAGCTCGGCTCCGCCTTCCACAAGCGCATCCCAATCGGCGAACGCCCGAGGCGTTGAAACCCCAACCTCCGGCGTCACTACCACCATCGCCACCGAAGGCAAATCCGGCAAAGGATAGACTTCCTCGCCGTGCCCCAGTCCCAACACCGTTCCGCCCACAAGAAACAGCGGCAGGTCCGAGCCGATTTCCGCCGCAATCCGCAACCGCTCCGCAGCCGACAATTTCTTTTTGAGCGCAAGTTCCAATGCGATCATGGTTGCCACCGCATTGGACGAGGCCGCGCCCAATCCTCCCTGCACCGGCAGCCGCTTTTCGATCTCGACCGTAACTTTGCGGTTTGCCCCAAGTTCATCGAGCACGAGCGTGGCGATGCGATAACAGGTATTCGAAGAATCGAGTGGAACTCGCGGGTCTTTATTGGTGCACACAATCTCAATCCCGCGACCGCGCCCAACGCTCACTCGGATCACGTCATGCAAGGCAATCGTTTGATAGACCGTGCGTAGATCGTGATACCCGTCCGCGCGCCCGGCGCCGATGTAGAGCCCGAGATTGATCTTCGCAGACGAACGAACCGTGACTGTCATAGTTAAGAGACCAAGGAAGGGGAATTGTAAGCGATTTGGGTGCTGGGCGGGCGTCTGCTGATTCACTCGGGATGGAAGTTGAAGGTCACCACTTCTTCGGTCTGTTGTGGAGCAGTTTCGAATCGGAACTGTCGGGCTGCATCAACCGCAACGGCCGCAAAAAGGGGATGTCCCCCGAGCACCTCGGCCGACACTACTCTGCCGTTCGGCGCGACTTTGACCGCCACTCTCACCGTTCCGCTGAGCTTCATTGCCTTGGCTATTTCGGGATAATGGGGCATCTCCTTTTGCACGGCTTTGCGGTGCGTTTCCGGTTGCTGCGCCGGCAAGGGAGTTCCAGGGAACGCTACTATAGCGAAAGCCAGCATCACGAAGGTGAACCACCAGCGACGAACGACGAGCAAGGGCCGCGACTCCATCGGTGCAGTCTTCATGTTGCCAGTTTAAGAGACAAGTCCAAATTCATCGGTGATATGAACCACGCACACCCTAACCTTGGTAATCGTTTTCAGATGTCGTAGAGTCATAGAAATGGAATCGCAGGAAGGGAAATTGCAAACGGGTTCGCCTGCTAAGTGGTTCGCTTCTTCGACCCTTGGTTTGAGTCTAGGGAGATTCGGCGGGGAATACCCCTTGGTCGGGTCTTGTGGAATCAATGACTTAGCGGGCACTGCGGCGCCCCTACGCCAATTGCTCCCAGCTCACGTCAAGGGCAGCCCCCAGTTTCTTCCATGTGGTCACAGACCCGGCCTTGCGCTTGGTCTCGATTGCCGCGATCAGCGCACGCGATACTTTTGCTTTCTTCGCCAGCCGCTCCTGGGTAAGCTTCCGGTGCTCCCGCCAGATGCGGAGCGCGGGCTCTCCCCTCAATCGACGCTCGGTGATCTCCAGCGGAATGAGTTCGTCCTCGCCATGCTCCAGACGCGCCTTGGCGGCATCGTAGGCCTTCACGTCGGCCAACATTTCCGCGTCTGCCATCAGCTTTTGCAGGGACGCCAGTGGAATCACTGCGAATTCCTTGCCCTTGCGGGTAATGGTTTCGACACGCATCAATAAATTCCTCCCCTCGGCCCCACTTCCAAGGCCCATAACTCAAGACAGTCCTCATGCAACTCGTAAATCACCCGCCAGTCGCCAATTCTCAGCCGGTAACCGTCGCGCCCCTGAAGCTTGGTAACGTTGTTGTGCCGGGCATACGGGTCCACCGCAATTTCCTTGACCTTCTCCACAATCCGCTTCTGCCAGTTCAGCGGAAGCCGCGACAGCGCTTTGGCAAAGGATTTTGTCGTGACAACCTTGTACACCCTTCGATTGTTACCCTAGGTAACAACAATGTCAAGCAAAGAATGCGGCCACCGGTGAGATCGCTCCTATAAACTGGAGAACCGAGAACTCACATGCCCATCACCACCTACCTCGAAGCCATCCGCCAGGGAATCTGGGAAGAAATGGAGCGCGACCCCACCGTCTTCTGCCTCGGCGAAGACATCGGTATCTACGGCGGCGCTTTCAAAGTCACCGATGGGTTCATCGATCACTTCGGCCCCGAGCGCGTGATCGATACGCCGATTGCGGAGTCGGCCATCATGGGCGCTGCCTTCGGTGCTGCGCTTACCGGCCTGCGCCCCGTAGCCGAGTTTCAGTTCATGGATTTCATCGGCTGCGCTTTCAATCAGATCGTCAACATGGCTGCGAAATCGCACTACCGCTGGGGAGCTCCGGCTCCGCTGGTGCTCCGTGGCCCAAGCGGCGGCAATGTGCACGGCGGGCCATTTCACTCGCAGAATCCGGAGATGTGGTTCGTGCACGCGCCCGGCCTGAAAGTTGTTTGTCCGGCGACGGCCTACGATGCCAAGGGACTGATCAAGGCGGCGATCCGCGATCACAACCCGGTGATTTTTTTCGAGCACAAATATCTTTATCGCAGAATCAAGGAGGAAATTCCGGCCGACGACTACATAGTTCCGTTAGGCCAAGCGCGAGTCGCGCGCGAGGGAAATCATCTCAGCGTGATCACCTACGCCGCCATGCTCTACACGGCGCTCGAAGCCGCGGAGATTCTGAGCAAAGAAGGAATCGAAATCGAAATCCTCGACCTGCGCACGGTCTCGCCGCTCGATCGCGAGGCAATTGCTGCCACCGTGAAGAAAACCAACAAGGTCATCATTCTTCACGAACACGCGCGCACCGGAGGATTAGCCGGAGAAATTTCCGCGATCATCAACGAAGAAGCGTTCGACGATCTCGATGGCCCGATTGTGCGGCTGACGTCGCTCGACACGCCAGTTCCGTTTTCTCCGCCGCAAGAGGAATTTTTTCTGCCAAAAGTTTCCGATCTGGTGCGTGAGGCTCGGCGCCTGCACGCTTACTGACATTCGCCCGCTGCCGCCCAAAGCTCTCTCCTGTTATATATAGAGTTGCAGACACCGAATTTTCCGCTCTCCGAGGATCAGAAATGCGCAACTTCATTCTGGGGATCGTCATCACCATCGTGGTTCTGCTGCTGGGCAGTTTTGGCCTTGCCCTGCTCGGCTTTCTGCCGACTCGGGCCAACAGCGCTCCTCCGGAGATGGAAAAGCACTTCGCCATGAGCGCGCTCGACAATTCGGTCGACCGTCATGCTCCGCGCGTGAACAATCCCGTGCCTCCGACCGACGAGAACCTGATCGCGGGATTGAAGATCTACACCATGAATTGCGCGCTTTGCCATGGCGATATCAACCGTCAGCCCTCAACCTTCGAGAATTCGTTTTATCCGCCGCCGCCGAACCTGATTCTGCACCCGCCAGATGATCCGGAATGGCACCTCTTCTACGTGATTCGCAACGGCGTCCGCTATACCGGGATGCCCGCGTGGGATCGGTCGCTCCCGGACCCGGATATATGGAAGGTCACGGCGTTTCTGTCGCGCATCGAGAAGCTGCCGCCCGCGGTGGAGGAATATTGGAAGAACGCCAGCGGCGCTGCCGCTCCAAGCGGCGAACCGGAAGTCCACGAACACAAGTAGGACGTGTAGTGAGCTATCCCGGCGGATAGCTGAAATTAATGGTGATCACGGTTTGCGTTGCCGCCGCGTGGCCGTTGAGAGTATACGGTTGAAACCGCCACTGCTTGACTGCGGCAATCGCCGCGCGGCAGAGAACAAAATTCCCGCGAACAATTTTCAGATCCTCGACGCTGCCGTCGCGGCCCACCTGCGCCTGCAGCACCACCGCTCCGTGCAATTTCTGGGCTAACGCTTCCGGCGGATAGACGGGATTCACGGTGTGAACCAGCAGTGCGCGCGCTGCGTCTTCGCTAACCGCGACCGGTTCGCTGAATTGTTGCGCTACAGGCTGAGGTTGCGGCACCGAGACCGGCATCATCTGCGCGGGACTCACCGTCTCCACCATCGGCGGCGTAATCGGCGCCGAGTTCCTCATGCTTTCCGGAATCGCAGCGCGTTCCAGGTGCACAGGCGGCGGGTCCTGATGTACGTACACGGGCACGGGCAGCGGAAAGTCAGCCGCTTTGGGCAATGGAATCCGCGATTCCGTGAGTGTGGATTCGCTCGCCACCACTCCGAGCGCCGGGGTCTGCACATTGGTACTGGCTGGATTTCTGCTGAAGTACGCATCCTGCTGCGCGTCGTTCCCGGCGGAACCAACCGCCAATGCCCCCGTTGGATCCTTGTAAAAGAACGCCGCCACCGATTCTCTTAGAACCCGGATAGCTCCCTCCGGGGTGCGCGACAGATACACGACGGCGTCACGCGATCTCCACAGAAAAAATACCGCCGCAAGCACAAGCACCGCGGCACAAGCGCCACGGAACGCCATCGCATAGCTATGCGATCGAGGTTGTTCCCAGTGTTCATCCGCCGGAACGTCGCCGGCGCCATCGCTTCCCGCATCGGGCGTTTCCGCCGAATCAGCGGGCGGATCGGGCGCAACCGGTTCTTCGGCATTAAGAGAAACGGAATTGGCGGCCGCGTTGTCTTGCTCCTCGGGCGCTGCCCTATCGGCCGCGCTCGACGGCTGCATTTTTTGCGCCGCCTTGGTCAATACCGCCTCGGCTTCCTCGACGGAAACTGGACGATAGATCAGAAAATCGAGACGGTTGTCGCGAATCTCCGCAGCGGTGGGATCGTGATCGACGACCGCGATTGCCACCGTATTTTGATTCGGCGTGGACTCCCGCGCGCGTTTCAAAAGAAAGCTTGCTTCCGGCTGTTCCGCCCAGTCCGCAATCACGCACGACAGTGCTAGCGTCTTGGCTTTTTCGATGGCGGTAAAGATGTCCTCGCAGACTTCAACGCGGATGCCTGTAGTTTTGCAGCCCGCCCTTAGGGCCGCATTGGTGTCGGAGCTTTTTGAAAACAACAGGGCGTAGAAAGCCATCGCGGCAATAGATTATCGGGATTTTCCGCCCCGCGACAGGTAACCAGTGGTTAGTGGTCGGGTGGAATCTGGCCATTCCATTGGCTAGACGGGGCCTGACACGCGATTCTCGCGGGAGAGCTTGGTGACTTTCGTAATCAGGCGCCGGATTCTACATTGAGATTGAGATGGTCAGATCTCGGCATAACCGCGCGACAACGCTTGACGCATTTTCTGCTGCCGGTCCTGCATCTTGCGCTGCGAGTCTTGCAGCTTTTTCTCCAAGTCTCTTAAGTCCTTTTCTCTCGATCGGGCCATTTCATCTCCCAGGCGCGCGAATTCTCCAGCGCGATCAAGTGCCGCCTGCTCCATCTCTGTGTTGAACTCGGAGAGATCAAAGCTGCCTTCAAACAGGCTGCCGGAATCCTTCTTTGCGGGAAGGGTCAGGGTGAGATTCTGCTCTCTCTTGTCGCGCATTACAGTCACGGCCGCCGTGGTGCCCGACGACGAACGAATGGCATGGGTGAAGTCGGAGGTATCGTGCACCGGCTGGTTGTTGACCTTCACTACCACATCCCCGGCGCGGAATCCCGCCTTTTCACCGCGACTGCCCTTGTCCACCGAGCGCACCAGCACGCCCTTGCCATCTTTGACGCCAAAGAATTCCCCGAGTTGGGGAGTGATGTTCTCTACCATCAGACCGCTCCGCGCTAACTGGTGGACAACCACCACCGACACCGGGAGGTCGAAATCCATCTTCGGTATTTCGAACTTGGGTATCTCCACGTTGACGTTTGGCTCCCACGCCATCGACTTGTGCCGGTCGGCCAGTTGCACCTTGATGGTCATGGGCTGACCGTCGCGGCTGATGCCGAGAGTCACCACGCGGCCCGCAGGCGTTTCCTTAATCATGCGGCGTAATTGGGCCGCACTTTCAATCGGAGTATCGTTCAGCCTCACGATCACGTCATGCTCGTGCACGCCGACTTTTCCCGCGGGAGCGTCCTGGTCGACCATGGTGACCTCGGCTCCGTGCTCTTCCTTGAGCTTCAATTCCGCAAGGCGTTCCGCGGTGACGTCGTCGATCGTAATTCCGAGATAGGCCGATCCGCCGCCCTCCTCGGGATAATTCCAGTTCCAGCTATCGTCCGAACCCACGGAATAGGTCTGCGCCGGTTGCGCGCCCATGGCAAGCGGAACGGCCAGCGCGAAAAGAAATATGCTCAGCAGCAAGCGATGCATCATAGTTCCCTCCCGAATAATTGGTCGTTAGTCGTTGGTCGTTGGCAAACCACTTCAGTCTGAGGCGAGTCCCGAACGACCAGTGACCAACGACCGTTCCTACCGGCTCACGCGGCGGAAATTCACGCTTCCAGAATTTGTCCTGACCTTCAACACCGGGCCGCCACCATTGAGTTGACCCTCGGCGGTTACCGTTTTCGGCCCATAGTCTCCGCCTTCGGTGGATACGTGAATATCGGAGAAGTCGCTGTGGATCGTATGGCCATTGGCGATTTCGATCTCCGCTCGAATAGAGATCGCCAGATCGTTCGCCAGATAGACGGTGATGTCGCCCGCCGAAGTCTCCAGCGAGGAATTATTGCGCGCCGCCGCCGAGGATGAGAGCAGCTTCACGATAATTCCGCCCGCTGAAGTTTCCGCCTGCACCGAGGGCGCGCCATTCAATTCGATACTGCCGCCGCCCGTCTCGGCCTGCACGCGGCCTTTCGCCGACGCCAGCCGAATGCTGCCCCCGCCCGTCTCGATCTGCGCCGCGCCGCCAATGTCGCCCAGGTCGATGCTGCCCCCGCCGGTCGTGGCTTTCACTGGCCCGGAGCACTTTTCCACCCGAATGCTGCCGCCGCCCGTCTCCAGCACCGCGCCTTGCAGGCCGGAGAGCACGACCACATTTCCTCCACCACTTTCGGCCTTGATCTCGCCCTTGGCCGAGGCCACCTTGATGTTGCCTCCGCCCGTCTGCAGGTTTACGTTGCCTTCCACGCTGCCCACATCAATCATGCCGCCGCCGGTTTCCGCAACCACTTCGCCGCCGATATCGTCGAGGCGAATGTTTCCGCCGCCGCTGTTGAGCTCGACACGTCCAGCCACGCCGGCCGCATTCACGTTGCCGCCCCCGGTCTCAATCTTGGTGAAGCCCAGGTTCCGCGGCACATTGACGACAAAATCATCGGAGCACCTGGAATCGCGCCGGCTCGTTTCGGCCACGATCCACGCCGTATCTCCCTTGACGAAGGTACTGATCCTGTAGGATTCAAATTCGCGGCGGGCTTTCTCTTCGGAAGATGTATATGCCTTGCGATGAATAACGTATGTAACTCCCGCTTGCGATCCACCCTGCACCCGTACCGAACCCGCCGCCAGCTTCACCCGCAGATTTTTCGCCGCTCCGAGGTCTCCCTTCATTTCCTGGACCCAGTTGCTGCCTTCGCGATACACCCGGGTCTCCTGGCACAGAGCCAGCGACGCCAGCGCCGCTACGAATACTGGAATGCTGGCGAGTTTGATTGCGTGCTTCAATGAATGCCCTCCTTGAATACTGCAGTCGCTGGTCGTTGGTCGTTAGTCGTTGGCAAACCCTCGCGTTCTACGTTCGAATCGCGAACGACCAGCGACTATCGGCCAACGACCGTTCCTAATCCATCTCCGGCATCTGCGCCAGCATCGTCCGGGCCTGCGAACGGATCGAAACATTCTGATCCGTCTGCGAGACCCTGGTCAGCACCGAGCGCACATTGCTGTCTGTTTTCATTGGTTCCACCAACCGCAAGGCCTGCATGCGAACGCCGGAATTCGCGTCGCTGATCAGCGCCTGCAAAACTCCATCCCGCACCTGATTATCCTGCCGCACGAAGCCACTCAGCCCATCC
>JBAWFQ010000066.1:0-30435 GCA_049592035.1 Terriglobales bacterium | reverse complement strand
GCCTTAAGGAAGCGGGCATTACCGGCCGGGTGGAGAGCCGCGTGAAGCGGCTCTACAGCATCCACAAAAAATTGCAGCGCCAGCGCATCAGCGTGGACCAGGTTTACGACCTTTACGCGATGCGCGTCATCACCAACTCGGTGCAGGATTGCTATGCCGTTCTCGGTATCATCCACAACCTTTGGCGGCCTGTTCCCGGACGTATCAAGGATTTCATCGCCATGCCGCGGCCGAATCTCTACCAGTCGCTGCATACCTCCGTCATTACCCAGACCGGCGAGACTTTCGAAATCCAGATTCGCACCGAAGAAATGCACAAGATGTGCGAGGAGGGCATCGCCGCCCACTGGAAATATAAAGACGGCCCCGTCTCTGCCGAAGACGAGCAGCGCCTGGCCTGGCTGCGGCAGGTGGTGGAGTGGCAGCGCGATGTTTCCGATCCCAACGAATTTCTCTCCACATTAAAAGTCGACCTCTATCCCGAAGAGGTTTACACCTTTACGCCCAAGGGCAAGGTGCTGGTGCTGCCGCGCGAATCTACGCCCATCGATTTCGCTTACTCCATCCACACCGAGGTCGGACACAGTTGCACCGGCGCCAAGGTCAACGGACGCATGGTTCCGCTGCGCCACAAGCTTCATTCCGGCGACATTGTCGAAGTCATCACTCAGCCCGGACACAAGCCCAGCCGCGATTGGCTGGCCGTGGTCAAGTCGTCGCGCGCCCGCAATAAAATCAAGCACTGGCTCAACGTCCACCAGCGCGAGCGCGCCATTGAAATCGGCAAAAAGCTGATTGAAAAAGAAGCGCGCAAATACAGAATCTCGCTCAAGGAAATTAAAGAAGCCGACCTGCAAAGGGCTGCCACTGAATACGGCTTAGGCCGTCCCGACGATCTGATGGCCGGCATCGGCTACGGCAAGTATTCGGCGCGCCAGGTGCTTACGAAATTCGCTCCGCCGGACGCGGCGCCGATGTCGGACCGCGAAGAGCAATCCGCGTCACACGGCTTTACCAGCGCAGTGCGTCGCGTTTTTGGAGGCGGAGACGCCAATGCCATCGTCGTCCGCGGGCAAGGCGACCTGCTCGTATATCGTGCCCGCTGTTGCAATCCCATTCGCGGAGAAGCCATCGTCGGCTACGTTACCCGCGGCAAAGGCGTTGCCGTCCACTCCGTCAATTGTCCGAATGTCACTAATCTTCTTTACGAACCCGACCGCCGCATCGACGTGCTCTGGGCGGGAGATAAAGACGGCCAGCCGGTTTCCTATCCCGTAAAACTTACGCTGCTCTGCGACGACCGCTGGGGCATGCTCAAGCAAATCACCTCTGTCATCAGCGACACCAAGACCAACATCCGCAGCATGGAATCGCGCAGCCAGAATGCCCAGGCCAGCATCGACATCGTCCTCGACATCGCCGACCTGAAACACTTGCAGAAAATCATTGACGGAGTGCGGCAGATTCCCGGCGTGCATGACGTGCAGAGATTGCAGAAGATCTAGAAGGCTGCTGAAAAACGCCGGGTGCCCCACTGATTCGCGTTTTTTGCGAATGAGGGGGTGTATCTCGGTTCTTACCTTTATAACTTGGTCATCCTGAGCGAAGCGAAGGACCTGCTTGCGCCTGCGTTCTCAACTTTGGCGCGGCATCCTGCAGTCACACCGTTAGGTGACAAACCGCACCGACAGAACCCACCAAAGCGTATGTATTTAACCTGCACTAAAATACCCCAAAAGCGAAAAGGAGGATCGCGAGCGAAGAGCTGTCTTCGCGGAACGTTTGGGGAATCCACTTTAGGGAGGGCTGACGACCGGGACCAAACATAGAAGGAGAAGATTATGTACTTAGTAATGAACAACCGAAGGGCGAAAAGCCCTTGCAGCATTTCCAACGCCGGGCCGAGACGCGGCTCGACGAGACTGGCCACCGCAATCATCCGCAGCGCCCTGACACTGGCTGCGATTGCTGTACTGGTGCTGATGGCCGTTCGCCCAGCGCAGGCCCAACCTGAGACTGTGCTCTACAGCTTTTGCTCCCAGCCGAACTGCAGCGATGGCGCCTATCCCCAGTCTAGCCTCATCTTTGACGCCGCTGGCAATCTCTATGGGACGACCAACAGCGGCGGGCTGTGGGGATATGGGACCGTATTTGAGCTTTCGCCGAACGGCAATGGAGGTTGGAACGAAACCGTGCTCTACAGCTTCACCGGGGGGGCGGACGGGGCGAATCCAACTTACTCTTCCGTAATGTTCGACAGCGTGGGAAACCTTTACGGAACAGGATACGGAGGCGGAGCGAATGGATACGGTGTCGTGTTCGAACTCAGTCCGGCGGGAGCAAGCTGGACGGAAACCGTCCTCTATAGTTTTGCGAACACACCGGACGGCGCCAATCCGGTGAACGGCCTAATCATGGACCCGGCGGGCAATCTCTACGGCAAGACCTTCAACGGCGGCCAAGGGAATGGCGTCGTCTTCCAGTTGAGCCCCTCCGGTTTCGGTGCCGACTGGACGGAGCAGGTGATCTACGTCCCAGAAACTCAGGCCAGCAACGCCGGGTTAACTATGGATGCCGCGGGAAACATCTTCGGCACCACATATTCTACGGTATTCGAGATGTCACCGAACGGCGATGGTGGTTGGAATCCGAATGTGATCCACACTTTCTGTAGTGGTAAAGACGGCTGCGATGCCGAGGGCACTCTTGCCCTCGACCAAGCCGGAAACCTTTACGGTACGACGGTAAATGGGGGCTTAACCTGGGGAACGGTTTACAAGCTGAGTCCCGGAGAGCACGGCTGGACTGAGAAGCTTATCCACGAATTTTTTGCCAACGGCGGCGGCGTCTGGCCTTTCGCGGGGATTGCGCTCGATACGGCAGGGAACATTTATGGCACTGCCGTCGGTCAATGGCCCGGCGGAGGGTTTATTTACGAGCTAACGCCGATTGTTGGCACAAGCAAATACACACCACATGAACTCTGGAAGTTCAATGGCTGGGACGGAAGTTGTTATTTTGGCAATGTGCTTCTGGCCAGCGGCGGCGTTCTTTATGGCACCACCCCCAACGGCGGATCGACCTTTTGGCACCCCCCCCATTTTCCCGGATACGGCGTTGTGTTCGAGCTGAAAGTTGCGACCAAGACTACGCTCACGTCTTCGCCGAATCCGTCCACTTATGGAGAGGCAGTGACCTTTACCGCGACGGTCACTTCCAAACTGGGTCCACCGCCTGACGGAGAAACCGTCTCGTTTATGAAAGGCAAAACGGTCCTGGGAACGGGGACGTTGAGTGGTGGCTCGGCCACTTTTATAACCTCGACGCTCAAGGTGGGCACAACGTCAGTCAAGGCGGTGTACGGCGGCGACTCGACCCTCGCCGGCAGCAAATCGAACGCGGTGAGGCAGGTGGTGGAGAACGCGGGGAAGTGACCGCTCTGGCTTCCTGAGAATCCGTCGAGTCTCTGGGCAGTCTCTGGTTTTTACGGCGGGCGTGACGCCATGGCGGATCGAGCGGATACGGCGTCGTGTTCGAAGTGACTCCGTAGGATGCTCGTCAACTTGCATTTTGGAGCCGCAAGGCGCGCGACAATAGTGCGCTGATTGGGGCAGTGGAGAAGTGACCCGCCTCCCCCAGACGGCCCTCGAGGCTGCCCCAAAGCTATTATTGGGGGAACAAGCACTGACAAGAGCAAATCCGGTATCATAGATACAAATCTGATACAAATCCTTGCCGGAGGGGTGATGGCAGTTCCTGTTTCCCAGATGTGGACAGTGGCTTCCTACGTTCTGCGCCAGAAACTGGCCGGACGCAAGCGCTATCCGCTGGTGCTGATGCTTGAGCCGCTGTTCCGCTGCAATCTGGCTTGCGCCGGATTCGGCAAGATCCAGTACCCCGCCCACATCCTGAAGACGGATCTCTCGCCGGAAGACTGCTTCAAAGCCGTCGATGAGTGCGGAGCGCCGATGGTGTCGATTCCCGGCGGCGAGCCGCTGATGCATCCCGAGATTGACAAAATTGTCGACGGCCTCCTCGCGCGCAAGAAATATATCTATCTCTGCACCAACGCGCTGCTGCTCAAAGAAAAGTTGCACCTGTTCAAACCCAGCAAATATTTGAGCTTCTCAGTGCACGTGGATGGACAGAAGGAGCACCACGATTTTTCCGTGTGCCGTGAAGGCGGATACGAGCTTGCCCTCGACGGAATCCGCGCCGCCGTTGACGCCGGCTTTCGCGTGACCACCAACACGACTTTGTTCGATGGCGCCGATCCCAACAGCGTGCGCAAATTCTTCGACGAGATGATGGACGCTGGCGTCGAGAGCATGATGGTTTCGCCCGGATATTCCTACGACAAGGCTCCCGACCAGAAGCATTTCATGGGACGCGCCCGCATTCGGCGGATGTTTCGCGCCATGCTTTCGAATCGCAAGAAGACTTGGCGGTTCAATCAGTCGCCACTTTTTCTCGAATACCTGATGGGCAAGCGCAACTACCAATGCACGCCCTGGGGCATGCCGACCTATAACATTTTCGGATGGCAGAAACCCTGCTACCTGCTGCAGGATGGCTATGCCGAGTCTTACAAAGAGCTGATGGAAACGACGGAGTGGGCGAGCTACGGCACGGAGTCGGGCAATCCGCAGTGCGCGAATTGCATGGTGCATTGCGGCTACGAGCCTTCATCGGTCGACGATACGTTTGGATCGCTGCGCGGATTTGTGGACACGGTCAAGGCGACCTTCTCGCTCTATCCAGATAAGGACGCGCTCGGCGATCTTGAGCGCGAAGTGCGGCCGGTGCACTCCTACAACCCGCTCGTGCAAATAAATTCGCAAATCGACGCGCCTGCTCCGCAAGCTGAAGAAAGCCGCGCATGAGTGGACGGGAGCATGGGCACGATCCAGTGCCGCATCACAGCGCGTTAGCCGCAGCGCAGCCGCATGTCGCCAATCCTCATGTCGCCAATCCTCACGTCAGCGACGAACTTGAAGTGGTCCCGGGATTTGAGCGCGAAAATCTTCAGGGATGGATTCCGCAACTTGCGACCGAAGCCGATGTTCGGGCAGTCATCGAAAAAGCTTTCGACTATCGCGGGGACGTGACCATTAACTGTAAAGACGGTTCCGAGATCACGGGATATCTTTTCGACCGGCGGATTGGGCCGACGCTGGTGAACTCCGTGGTGCGGCTGATTGTGGCCAACAGCAGCGAGCGGCCCGCCATTTCTTATTCCGAAATCGCCGCCATCGCTTTCACCGGACGCGACACCGCCGCCGGCAAGAGCTACGAAGCCTGGGTAAAAAAATACTGGGAAAAGCGGGCGAAAGGCGAGAAGAATATTTCGATCGAGCCTGAAGCGCTGGAGTAGTGCCTACCTTGTAAAACTGCCGCGGAAACGAATACCCGGCTCAAACGCCCGTTTACAGCCATCCGAGTAAAATGAACATGCAGACATTCTGTGAATGCCATGGACTTTTGGGCGGGAGCTACCATGATGCAGTGTCCAAGCTGCCATTGCCATGTCGCGTTCGACAAAAGCATATTTCGTGGGACGCGCTGCAAAGAGTGCAATTCAACGATGTGGGTTTCTCTGACATATTCCCGTGTGTTAATTTTCCTCAGTTTCCTCGCTGCGCAGGGACTGTTGTGGGTGCTGAAGGTGCGGGAGCTCTTCTATCCGACTCTGGGTGTGCCGTTCGGCTTCTTGGCTTCGCTCTGGCTAGCGTTTCCGATAGCGTTTGTCATCTTGACGGTGTTGGTACGCACCGTGCCGCGTATGGTAGCACCCACACTCGTGCTCCGTGACTGGGGTTCTGTTACTACGTTGGGCCTGACCGCCGAAGACAATCGAGACGCGATTACAACGAGCGCAAAGCGGCCGTGACCCCCATGCTCGTGCTTGCTTCCGCCTCCCCGCGTCGCCAGGAATTATTGCGCCGCGCTGGAATTCCATTTGAAGTGCAGGCTGCGCATATCGCCGAAGACCCGCTGCCGGGAGAAACCGCGAAAGACTGTGCCGAGCGCCTGGCGTGTGAGAAGGCGCTGGCGATAGCGCGTCAACGTCCGCAGGATATTGTCCTCGGCGCCGATACGGTGGTTGCCGTCGAGGGGCAGATTCTCGGCAAGCCCTCCGATGGCGCGGACGCCGCGCGCATGTTGCGGATGCTTTCAGGTCGCGTGCATCAAGTCATTACTGGCGTGTGCTTAGTGGCCGGTGGGCAGTGCTCGGTGGGCAGTGAAACCACTTCGGTGACGATGTCTGATATCTCGGAGAAGGAGATCGCCGACTACGTTGCCGGCGGCGAGCCCATGGACAAGGCGGGAGCCTATGCGATTCAGGGCATCGCTTCGCGCTGGATTCCTCGGATCGAAGGGGATTACAGCAATGTGGTGGGATTGCCGGTGGCGCTGGTGTGGCGCATGCTGCGGGAAAGCAGTTACCACTTGCCGGTTGCCGGTTGCGAGAAAAACCGCTCTTGGAGTTCTTAGCGAGCACTCGTGATTGCGCCAGCAGCTACGCGGGCGAGGGCGCCCGCGCTACACTCGCTATGCCGTTGGCGGCTTGGGCGGGTCTTTTGCCTTGTCGTCCTCTTTCATCGCCGACTTGAAATTCCGGATGCCTTCTCCCAACCCTTTGCCTAAGTCGGCAAACTTGCTTGGTCCGAAAAGCAGCAGCGCTATCCCGATAATCAACAGAATATGCAGCGGCTGAAACAGTCCTTCACCCATAAAACCTCCAGCGGGGTTGCCCGGCACCCCTGACGGGCGCAGCACAAATCTTCCGTTTCACTCTCGCTCGACGGACCCCAAATTGAATTCTAGGTTAGTGTGGACCCTCCGGTCAAAGCTGCCTGTGATACTCGTCACCGGAGCTTGTTAACTTCATCACACTTGCACAACTCCAGACCTGATTTGCCTAACTCTAGTCATATCAACTCAATAAGGCCTGCAATCAGGGCGGCGCGGCGGGGCAACTCCGAGATCAGGATATGCTCGTGCGGGGCGTGCGCTCCGTCGCCTACCGCGCCTAGCCCGTCTAGCGTCGGGATACCTAGAGCAGCGGTGAAGTTGCCGTCTGAGCCTCCGCCTACGGCGGCTTCGCCCAGCTTCCATCCCAAGTCCCGCGCGATGGCCTTGGCCTGGGCGTACAACGAGGCGACTCCCGCGGTGCGCTCCATTGGCGGACGATTGATTCCTCCCGTGACTTCGATTTTGCATTTGCGATTGAAGGGGCGAAGGCTGCGCATTTTCTTATCGATTCCGGCGGCGTCTTTCATGCGCGCGATGCGCACATCGACTTGCGCCGTCGCTTCGGCCGGAACCACGTTGGTTCGCGATCCTCCGCTGACCACGCCCACGTTGACGGTTAATCCCTTTTCTAGTTCGGTAAAGCTGGAGATTTTTTCGATTTGACGCGCGAGCTCGAGAATCGCGTTCACGCCTTTCTGGAAATCGAGACCGGCGTGCGACGCCTTGCCGGTAACTTTGACGAGGTAATCGCCAACTCCTTTGCGCGCGGTTTTCACGGCGCCTTGCGAACCGTAAGCGGGCTCGAGCACGAGCACGGCCTCGGCCTTTTTCGCCAGCGACTCGGTGATCGCCCGCGACGAATCGCTGCCTACTTCTTCGTCGGAGACGAGGAGGACTGTTACGGGACGCGGCAAGATGCCATGGCTTTCCTCTTTATGCCAATCCTGCAAGGCGGCGAGCGCGTGGAGCATTAGGGCGATGCCGGATTTCATATCGAGCACACCGGGGCCGGTCAGCTTGTTGCCCACGACGCTGCATGGCATGGAGGCCAGTGTGCCCACGGGATAAACCGTGTCGTAATGGCCGAGCAGCAGCACGGGTTTGGCTGACTTGCCTCCGAAGTTCACTTGCAGGTGATTGCCGAAATCTTTGGCGCGATGAAAACGAATTTCGCCGCCGAGCTGGGCGAACCTCTCGGCGATGACCTCGGCCAGGCGGTCGGCAGCGTCTTTGTTGTCACTTGGAGATTCGATTTCGACGAGTTCGCGGATCGTCGCGACGATCTGATCGCTACGCTCTTTGAAGTCGGTGAGACGGCGCTGTGCTTCGGCGCTGGAGGGAGTGGACGTTTTTCTGGAAAGCGAATTCACCACTGGCTTTTCCTCGCGAGCTCAAGCTCGGACCCTGCACTACAAGCTACCGCATCGGTAGGCTATTGGGATAGTTGGTGTAAGCGCTGTTCTTGACAATGGACTTTCCTTCGAACGCCCGTGTTGTTAAGGTGTCTGTCATGAAGAGACTCTTACTTTTGATTTGCGTACTCGCCGGGGCGATATTTGCGCAGGGACCGCCCAAAACGATGACCAAGATTGAAGTCGTCCTGCAAAGTCCGGATGCTCTGGCGGGGAGTTTTGCAGCGAAGCCGAGGGTGTTCTATCGTGCCGGAAATCAATATTGTCGCGTCGAGGAAGCACCGGACCCGGACCAAGGAATCCACGGGCTGATGATCATAAACGAACCTGATTATTGGATGGTCAACCTGTTTTCGAAGACGGCGCGCCACGGGGTCGATCCCGGTCCGACGTTCAACTGCCGACTCGCGATTTTCGCAAATGGCACACCGCAGTCCCTTGACGACGAGAGCAAGCAGATTATGCAGTTAGAGTTCGGGCGAGAATTGGAGTTTTTCAAGGGCAGGGGGGCGATCCCGAAGAAGGGTCCAGTCCTTCAGACAAAAGAGACGATAGGGTACACGATAGTAGTTGGCACCAAGACATTAGCCCTCTTTACGTACGGGACGCCGGAGCGCCCACTTGCTGTGTCACAGCAGCGCAATGGCAAGAACTATATCTACTGGTACAGCGGATACGGCCAGATGGATTTCGACCCTAAGTTATTTGCAAAGCCGGAGGGCGTAAAGATCGAGGAGTCAAAATAGCCAGGCTGACAAGCCGAGAACACCATCAAGAATTTCTTCGCGTCGTTTTTGTAACATCGCGATTACACTCATTGACCCTGCTCGCGCGCCTCCAGCCTTTCCAGGCCATCCATCGTGCGCGCCAGAATCTCGTCGGGAGTTCCCTTGGCGGCAATCGGCAGCAGCAGGCCGAGATTCTTGTAGAAGTGGATGAGGGGCGCGGTGCTTCGATCGTAGGCTTCCATCCGCACGGTGATGGACTCGGGGCGGTCGTCTTCGCGCTGCAGCAGGCGTCCGCCGCAGCGATCGCAGACGGACGCGACCTTGGGCGGCCGTTCGGTGACGTGAAAAACCGCTTTACATTTTTCGCAGGTGCGGCGGCCGCTCAGGCGGCGGACAATTTCATCGATGGGCAATTCGTAGTTCAGGACGGCGCTGATCGAAATCTGTTCTTTCTCCATCAGATCCTTGAGTGAGACGGCTTGGCCGAGGGTGCGCGGGAACCCGTCGAGAATGAAGCCGCCGCAACTGAGCAGGCAGTGGCTGCGTTCGCGCACCATCTCCCAGACAGTGGCGTCGGGAACCAGTTCGCCGCGGCGCATGAATTCCAGTGCGGCCTTCATCGCCGGGGACTGGTCGCACTGACGCAGCTTGCCGGCGGCTCGAAAGACGTCTCCGGTCGAAAGATGGCAAGCGCCCAGGCGCTCGGTGAGGAGCTCGGCTTGCGTGCCCTTGCCCACGCCCGGCGCTCCGAGGAGGATCAGCCTCCAGGGGTTCTTGCGTTCGGCGGGGAGCACCGCGCATTTCGCCGCGCTCTCTCCTGAACCATCGGCCGACGGTCCTTGTAACCACTCGATACGATCGTTTTTGATGGGTACGCTCATGGTTGGGAGTTTACTTATAGGCGCACCGCTTGCAGTGACGGTAATCACAATTCACTTGGAGTTGGACGCTCCGGCCTCGAAACCGAGTCCTGTCTTCTGGTTACGGCTAGTGGTTCCCGTTCGTGCGTCTTGCCAGGGCGGCGAAGAACGGCGCGCCCCATGCGCCGATGGCGAGCAGTGAGCCGAAGAGGATGATGGCGTCGAAGCTGGATCGGCCCTCGCGCGAGAAGTAAACATCCTGCAAGTTGAGCCAGAGGGCGAACTCATCGAGCGTGAGCGCCGCGCCTACTCCGTAAAGCAGCGACATCAGGCCACTGGCGAAAAGCGACGACGAATCGCTACCGGTTCCCCATTCACACAGCCAGCCGTAACCTACGCCCAGCAGAATCAGAATTCCGGGCACCAGGTGGTGGACGTGGCGGCCACCAACGATGATGTAGTGAAACGGTGGAATCTGGTGGCGAATGCAAAAAACCATTCCGCGCACGATGGCAAAGGTCAGAAAGAAGCTGACCGAGGCGAGAAAGAGGCGGCGGCGCGGACGGTCGGCAATATGTTCGCGCAGAAGCGGACCCAGACGCGTGCGATGAAGCAACCCGAGTAAGAGCGCTATCATCGCCAGCAGAAGCAGAAAAAGAATTGTGGCGTAGATCCAGTGCATGGGGCATTAGACCGCAACCAGCGTGCGTGCGGCAAATCGTTCGATGTCGAGCCGACAATGCGGTACAGATGCGCGAATGAAAACTCAAGGATAGAATGTCAACCAACCGAGGTATCCAACACAGAGGGCTTGGCAACTTGCGTAAATTCAGATCGCGTTTAACATTTGTTTTCTCCACCTGTGCTTTTCTGTTCTTAACCATTCTGTTCTTAAGCGTTGCAGCGCTGGCGCAGCCGGTTCCTCTTGAATTGGTGAATGGGCTCAAATGGCGGCTGATTGGCCCGTTCCGTGGCGGACGTGCGGTGGCTGTGGCCGGCGTGCCGGGCGACTCCACGACTTTTTATTTTGGCGCGGTCAACGGCGGAATCTGGAAAACAATCGACGCCGGCGTTACCTGGACGCCAATTTTTGACAATCAGCCGGTGGGCTCGATCGGAGCGTTGGCCGCGGCGCCGTCCGACCCTAAGACGATTTACGCCGGAACCGGCGAGAGCGACATTCGCGAAGACTTCTCTTCGGGTAACGGAGTCTACAAATCCACCGACGGCGGCGCAACGTGGCATCATATTGGACTGGAAGATACGCGGCAGATCAGCCGGATTGTGATCGATCCGCGGAATGCGGACGTCGTTTACGTTGGCGCTCTGGGACACGCCTACGCTCCCAACGAACAGCGTGGCGTTTACAAATCGGTTGATGGAGGAGCGCACTGGGCGCGGGTTCTTGATCTGGGATCGGAAATTGGAATTTCAGATTTGGCGATCTGCGCGTCTGCGCCGCAGCTTTTGTTTGCTGGCGCGTGGCATACGCATCGACCGCCGTGGACCGGGTATTCTCCGATAGATCGGCCCGGCAGCGGCCTTTACCGTTCCGAAGATGCCGGCAAGACCTGGGCTCGTTTGACGGGCAAAGGGCTGCCCGAAGGCGATTGGGGACGGGTGGGTGTCGACGTGGCGCCCGACGGCAAGCGCGTGTATGCGCTCATCGAAGCGAAAACAAATGCGGCGCAGAAGTCCGGCCTTTATCGTTCGGACGATGGAGGCAACACCTGGACGCTGGCTAATGCCGATCCTCGCTTGACCAGCCGGGCGTGGTATTTCAATCGCGTCACCATCGATCCGCTAAATCCCGACGTGGTCTACATGCCGAATGTTGCTTTCTACCGCTCCGAAGATGGCGGAAAGACTATTTCGGTGGTACGCGGCGCGCCCGGCGGAGACGATTATCACCAGCTCTGGATCGATCCGAAAAATTCCGCCAGCATGGTGCTCGCCACCGACCAGGGAACCACGATCACCCTTAATCGCGGGCAGACGTGGAGTACCTGGTACAACCAGCCAACGGGGCAGTTTTATCATGTGACCACCGACAACCAATTTCCTTACACCGTGTATGGCACGGAGCAGGATAGCGGCAGCGCCGCGACTCTAAGCCGCACCGACCACGATCTCATCACGCCGCGGGACTGGTACCCGTCGGGCCCCAGCGAAAGCGGATACATGGCGGTCGATCCCAAGGACCCCGACATTATTTACATCACTGGGACTTACGGTACGGTGAACCGCTACAACAAAAAGACTGGGCTGAGCCAGGACATTGCACCGTGGCCGGCATTCGCATGGAATGCGGAGATCTATGAACGCAAGTATCGTGACCCTTGGACTCCGGTGCTGGTTCTTTCTCCGGCGGAGCCGACAGCACTTTATCTTGGCACACAGTATGTGATGAAGACGGTCGACGGCGGACTGCACTGGGAGACTATCAGTCCCGATCTTACGGGAGCGACCGGCGAAGCGCATGATGTGCAAGGTCAAGGCGCGCCCAAGCCGCCGAGTTCGCTAACTCTCGAACAAGCGAAGCGGACCGGCTATGGAGTCGTGTTTACTATTGCGCCATCGCCGCTCGATCGCAATCTGATCTGGGCGGGCAGCGATACTGGGCTGATTCATGTGACCCGCGATGGCGGCAAGAATTGGAAAGATGTTACTCCGCCCGGAGTGAGCGACTGGAGCAAGATTTCGCTGATTGAAGCTTCGCACTTCGATCCCGCCGTGGCCTATGCTGCTGTCGATCGTAGCCGCGTCGATGATCAAACACCCTTCATTTATCGCACGCGCGACTACGGAGCGACCTGGCAACTGGTAACCAACGGACTTGCGGCTCCCGCATTCCTGCGCGCGGTTCGTGAAGACCCACAGACCAAAGGTCTGCTCTTCGCCGGAACCGAATTCGGAGTCTACATCTCGTGGGATGACGGAGACCACTGGCAGTCGTTGCAATTGAATCTGCCGGTCAGTGGAGTGCGCGATCTTATTATCCATGGAGATGACCTGGTGGCGGCCACGTTTGGACGCGCTTTCTGGATTCTCGATAACATCACGCCGCTTCGCCAGGCGCGGATGGTTGACGCGAACCGAGCGGGTGGTCCGTGGTTCTATAGTCCGGCCACGGCGATTCGCATGGATCACGACTCTTTTTCAGGCTCGCCGCTTCCGCCTGAGGAGCCCACGGCAGAGAATCCTCCGAATGGCGCGATGCTGGATTACTTTCTGCCGTCTGCGGCGAACAGCGTGCGGCTGGAAATTTTCGATGCGCAGCAGAATCTTGTTCGAAGATTTGTTTCGAACGATCGTGCTGCGGGAGATCAGGCTTCGCAAGGCACGTGGAAGCACCAGCCGTTACCTGTCGCCGAGCGCTGGTTTCCCAAGCCTGAAGTCCTCGAAAAAACTGCGGGCATGCACCGCTTTGTCTGGAATCTTACCTGGAGCAGCACCGGAGGCCCGGCCGCGGACGAAGAAGCCGAATACCGCGCTCCCAGCGGGCCGAAGACGGTGCCGGGAACGTACGAGGCGCTCCTGACGGTGGATGGAAAGACGCTGACGCAATCGCTGAAAATCATCATGGATCCGCGCTCGCCTGCGACTTCTGAGATACTTGCCGAGCAGTTGCGACTTGGAAGACGAATCTTTGGTGAAACCATCGACGCGCGACGGGCATTGGCCGAGATTGGCTCGGTGCAAAAACAGCTGGCTGATATCCAACAGAAGCTAACGGCCCAAAACGCGGCGCTGAAGCCGGTGCTGGCCGAGGTTCAATCCGCCATCGGCAGGATTCTCACGAATAAAGAACACGCTGCCGGGGAGGGCGCCGGGCTGCAGGAAGCGTATACGGGGCTGGCTTCCGCTCTGCGAGTTGTCGAAAACGGAGATCGGGATGTGCCCTCGCAGGCGATCGCGGTTTACAACGAGTCAGGCGGACAGGTGATAGCGCGGATCGCGGAGTGGCGGCGATTCAAGCTAACGCGATTGGCGCAACTCAACCAGCAACTGTGGAAGGCCAACCTCACTCCCGTAACCATTAGCGAAATTGAGCAGCAGGTAGAATTTCTGATTTCGCGCTAGAGCGCGCAAATTCGGTTCTCTACTTTGCCTTGAAGGTGAAACTGACGGCAGCGGGCTTACCAGCCACAACTGTTACCTTCTGCGACTGAGTTCCGTAGGTTTCGTGCCAGGCCGTCAGGGTGTAGTCGCCCGGCGGCACGTTGTCGAGCTTGAAGGAACCGTTGTCGTCGCTCACTCCGTAGGGCCCCTTCACGACCACGATGTAGGCGCGCATCCAGGGATGAACGTTGCACTTGATGGGGATGGCAATTTCCTCGTTATTCCAAGTCGCGTCGAGAGGCGCGGCTCCCGCTGGCTGCGACTTGTTCCACGGGGGATTTTTTGTGGATTGCGCGTAGATGTTATGCGACGTCTGATCGCTGTTCACGATCTTCAAATGCTGACCCGCATCGACTGCCACCACATGCGGTACATACTGACAACCTTTCTGGGTAATCTCGACCGACTGCGTGGAAACGGGTTCGTTGCCGCTCAGTCCCTGGGTGATGTAGACGACAACATTTGCCAGCCCTCCGTTCGCGCCTGCGACGACGCTTTCGGTGGTGGCGGGCTTGCCCTTGTGAACCGCGGCGCAACCCGGCTCCTTCGACATGTCAATTGGCTTCTGGTGCGGGGCGGCGCCGTCAAGTTTGACGCTGCCAGTGATCTGAACCGTGGAAGCGGCAGTTACGCTGCTTCCCAGATACAACACACCGAACGCGACCAGCAGTATTGCTGAGGCCAGCGCTGCGACTTTGTAGCCCGCTTTCATGAAATTGTTCACCTCGCTATCATTATCATCGTTGCTCGCGCTATTCACGCGCTGAACTTTACAGTAGCGCCGAAAATTCTATGACATGCCTCGCAGTTTGTCTGTGACAGCTATTGCTACGCGATGTGATCTGACGCGCTGTGCGCGGATGAACTCCAGGGCTTCGACGGGCGTCACGCCTGACAGCCATGTGTTAAACTTTCTTTTCGAAAAAAAGATGTTTCATCATGCTCTTTTCTAAAGAATATGTGGGCTATCTCGCCCGCGAAGTTTCCAAAAAACTGGTGGCGAGCGGTCTCATTGAGACCAAGGCGATGCCTGTGCTTACCGAGAAAGTGCACGCCGCTTTGCAGGAAGAATTGGCGCTTGAAGACCGCATTAACGATGAGGTGCGCGTCATCCTCGAGGCTTATTCCGAGGAAATGCAGAAGAGCGGCGCCAACTACCAGGAAATGTTCCGTAAGGTGAAGACCGAGCTGGTCAAGAAATACAAGGCTGTTCTTTGATTACTGAAAGCTGCAATTACTTGAAACTACAATTAGTTGAAAGTACGAGGACGCCGCTGCCGTGCGATTGAGCCGCGATAAAGTCAACAAACTCGCTCACGTGGTTACCGACGCCGTTGCCGAGTTGGATGAGGTCGACTTCATCGAGGACCGCAACACCATCCGCCTCGAAGTCCGCAAAATTCTTGAAGAGCTGCTCATGCAGGAAGCCCGCATCGACCAAGCGGCCCGCCAGAAGATCGAAAGTCAGCGCCGCACCATTATCGAGGGCTCCGAGGAATGGTCGATCCTCTACCGCAAGTACTACAACGACGAAGTTAAGAAGCTGGGCTTGTAAGTACCCAGTTGTAGAGCCCTGTCTCACTCGCGGCGGAGACGCAGCAAGCCGCGTCTCTACGGGAAATCCGGCTACCCCTATAGAATTAGCGGACCGACCCATCGCGTTCGCACTTCCATGGACCGCATCGTCTTCGAATCCGTTCGCAAGATATTTCGTCATCGTCCCGCGCTGTTCAATTGGCTGGGACGGGAGCGGCGCGGTGAAACCATTGCCTTGAAAGATGTTTCGTTTTCAGCGGCGGCAGCGGAGGTTCTGGCGCTGCTCGGCCCAAACGGCAGCGGAAAGACTACCGCCCTCAAATTGATCTCTACCATGCTTCTGCCCGATGCCGGAGCGGTGCGCGTGGGCGCGTTCGATGCCCGGCGCGATGCCGGTAAAGTCCGGCGGCAAGTCGGTATTGCGGTCGCCGCCGAGCGCTCGTTCTTTCCTCGTCTTTCGGCCCGTGAGAATCTCGAATTCTTTGCCACACTCGACGAGGTTTCGCGCGGCGAGCGAGCGCAGAGGATACAGGAAGTTCTCCGCGATACCGGCCTTGAAGAGCAGGCCGACATACTGGTGATGAAGTTCTCTAGCGGCATGTACCAGCGGCTGGGAATCGCGCGGGCGCTGGTGAAGCGTCCCAGCGTGCTTTTGCTCGACGAACCGACGCGCAGCCTCGACGCCGGCACCACGGCGCACTTCTGGGCCACGATCCGTGCCCTGGCTCGGCAGCAGACCACGGTTGTGATCGCTACCCACAATTTTGCGGAAGCGGCAGCGGTTGCGGATCGCCTGCTCCTGCTGCATCGTGGTGAGTTGCTTGCCGATCGCGCCGTGGGCGATGGCGAAAGCGCCGAGCAGATGCGCGCTTTCTATTTCCGCATGACGGGCGAGATCGAGGAGAAGATTTGTAATTTGTAATTTGCAATTTTGTTTCGGAAATGATCGCTGGCAGTTAGTTTTGAAATTACAAATCACCAATTACAAATTGCTTATGACTTCGACCATGGACAAGCTCTACGCCATCCTGCGGCGCGATTTGCTCACTGCCATTCGCCACCGCAGTGGGTTTATCGTGACCCTCGTCGGAGTGTTTACGGAGTTGGCGGCTTTCTATTTTCTCTCGCGTGCCATCGGCCCCGGTTTTCGTCCCGACGGCGTCGAGTACTTCCCCTTTCTGTTGGTGGGGACGGGCGTCTACACTTTTTTCGTGATGAGCGCGCAAGCCTTTCTGAGCGCGGTGCAGGAAGCGCAACAGACCGGAACGCTGGAAGTGCTCCTCACGACCTCTACAGCTCCGGCTGAACTCGTCATTCTCAGTTCCATTTCTGCTTTTTCGGGGAGCCTGGTCAATCTGCTGGTCTATCTTTTCGCGGGTGTGGCAGTTTTCCGGGCATCGATCCACGCCAACTTATTCTCGTGCGCGGCGGTATTGATTCTTTCTCTCGCCATCGCTCTCGCCTTGGGGATCGCGGCGGCCACGCTGCAGGTTGCCTTCCAGAAAGGCTCGGCGCTTTTGTGGCTGCTGGGTTCCGGACTGTGGTTTCTGAGCGGAACCATGTTCCCGATTCAAAGTTTGCCCCGGCCGCTTGAACTTCTGTCGCGCGCGGTTCCTCTGACTTACGCCATCGCGGGAATGCGCGGGGCGCTGCTCGAGGGGCGATCGATCATAGCGATGGCTCCGACACTGGCGGTCCTGGCCGGATTTGGCGTGGTCCTGCTGCCGCTGGCGCTGGCCGGCCTGTCGCTCAGTTTGCGGCGGGCGCGGCAGGATGGCACTCTGTCATTTTATTGAGCATTTTGATTCGCTGTCGGGAGTTACTGCCCAGACGCGTTGGCACCGGGGAAAGCCCTGTAGTACACTGCCTTTACTCTTAGTCTAAATTTGGGGGATAGAGTCAGCTACCTGGGCGACTGGCTTGACCAACTATGAAGGACAATCTGACCCCTTTCGATAAACGGCAGCAACCCACAAGCACGGGTGGGCGAAAAAAGGTCTATCAGAAACCAGCGTTTCGCCACGAACGGGTTTTCGAGACGCTCGCTCTATCGTGCGGCAAGGCCGTCGCCTCCATTGCCCAATGCCAGTTCTCGACCAAAACCTCCTGACGCTGGAGAACTCTACCGGTGCACCAGACACGACTGGGAGCGCGGTACGCGCAGCTTTAGTCGCGGATGTTTTGCGCGGTAGCGGTATTTCATTTGGGAGCGGCGTTGAGGATGTGGGTTCATTTGTGCGTCTGCGCGTCTATGGGGAGAGCATGCTGCCCACGCTTTGGCCCGGCGATATAGTCGAGATTACAAGCTGCTCGGTTGCCGATGTGCGGCACGGCGAGATTGTGCTGGCATTGCATGACGGCCGCCTCTTCCTGCATCGCATGGTTGCGGCTACACCGGGTGGATTCGTGCTGCGCGGCGATTCCATGCCTGGTCCTGATCCGCTGTTTCCTTCGGATGCGCTGCTGGGCCGGTTGACGTCGCGGCGGTCTCGATCGGTGCTGTCGCGTGTCCTGGGGAAGGTGTTCTGCCATTGCGGCCCGGCGCGGCGTCTTGCTCTGCAGCTTCGCCAGCGCGGGAACAGATTGCTGAAAGACTGTCCTCCGTTTCGCAGTCTGACCGGAGCGGCTAAAGCCGATGTTGAAGGTACCCCGGATATCGCAGCGGTGAACCGCTGCGCCACCCAAAAGCAAAGGCGAGTTTTTCATCAAGGTGCAAAGGCATCGGCGGGCGAAATTGAGGAAATCCAAAATCCGGAACCCGGCATCGAAGTGGGCAGCGTATGATGGCCGCGCCTCGAAAAGTCGCGTGTGTTGAGATTGGCGGGATTCCGATTGCTCTCGCCACATCGGACGATGCTTTTCTTGATCTGCTGTGCCAGCGTTATGAAGGTTTCCTCAGTTCTTCGCGTCCCGAGTGTGAACTGGAGTTCGATCTCGTTTCCACGGGATCGGCCTCCGATGACGATGTTCACGTGCGCCGCGAGGGTGACGAGTGGCTTATCGAGCGCGGCGACTTCCGCGCCCATTGGGACCCGCGCACTGGACGAGGCGCGGTGCGGCAAATTGCGAACCCTTATTCTCTCGATTCGGTGCTGCGCATTCTGCACAGCCTGATTCTGGCTGGGCGCGGCGGATTCCTGCTGCATGCCGCCAGCGCGATTTGCGATGGCCGGTCGTATCTATTTTCAGGTGTATCGGGCGCGGGCAAAACCACGATGACGCGGCTGGCGCCGGCCGGCGTCACCCTGCTCACCGACGAAATTTCCTATCTGCGCCCGGGGGCAGGCGGATACTCTGCATTCGGCACTCCATTCGCGGGAGAGCTAGCCCGATCCGGCGAGAACTGCAGCGCTCCCGTCGCCGCGCTCTTTTTCTTGGAGCAGGGTCCGTCGAATCAGGTCGGCGAGTTGTCGCCGGCGGAAGCGGTGCGCCGCCTTATGCGCAATATTCTGTTTTTCGCCGAAGACCACAACCTGGTGGAAAGGCTTTTCGCCACGGCCTGCGATTTTGTCGACACCGTTCCCGTTCGCCGCCTGACGTTTTATCCTGACGCCAGGGTGTGGGACGAAATCCGCAACTTCCAGGGGGTGCCCCAGCATGCCTGAGAATTGCATTTACATAGCACGCAGTTCCGCGATTGCGGCGCGCGCGCTGGCGGGCGAAATGATGGTCATGAACTCGGCCGATTCGACCTTTTTCACCCTGAACGAAGTGGCGACGACGATTTTTCAAGCTGCCGATGGCCACACTCCTCTGCGCGATATCGTGCGCGACCGCGTGTGCGCGCAATTTGAAGTCGATCCCGAACAGGCCCAGGCTGACGCCGAGCAGTTCGTCACCGAACTTTCCAGCCACGGCATTCTGATTATGTCCAATCAACCTCTGGCTTCGGAGACTCCCTGATGAGCCTGATGAGTGAAGTAGGACAGAAAGCCTTTAACCTCGGCGTGCCGCTCGCCGTGCACATGGATGTCACGTATCGCTGCAACGAACGCTGCGTGCATTGCTATCTCGACCACGACGACCACGGCGAGATGACAACCGGCGAAATCAAAGACACGCTCGATCAACTGGCCGAGGCCGGCGTTTTTTTTCTCACCCTCAGCGGCGGCGAGGTCTTTATGCGCCGCGACTTCTTTGAGATTGTCGAACACGCGCGGCGCCTGATGTTCAACGTCAAGATCAAGACCAACGCCGTCATGATTCACGAAGCGGAAGCGCGGAGACTTCGCGAACTGGGCGTGGATACCATCCAGATCAGTATCTACTCGCACCGTCCGGAAGTGCACGACGCGATCACCAAACTGCCTCACTCGTTCGAGCGCAGCATCAAGGCGATTCGCTTCTTGCGCGAGCATGGCCTGCGCGTCACCATTGCGAATGTTCTGATGACGGTGAATTCTTCCGATCATATGGCGGTGCAAAAACTGGCCGCCGAACTTGACGCGCAGTACACGCTCGACCCCACGATCACGCCCATGATGGACGGCGACACGTCCATTCTTGCGCTGCGCATTCCCGGAGAAGAGCTCACGGACGTTTTCCACAATCCGGCGCTGGTTGGGAACCAGGAGGAGTTTTGCGCTCCTCCGCCGCCGCCGTCGGAGAAGGATCTTGAAGGTTACTCGTGCAGCGCGGGCCATTCTTTCTGCTACATTTCGCCCTACGGCGACGTTTTCCCCTGCGTGCAGTTTCCACTGCCCACGGGAAATATTCGGCAGCAGAAGTTCCTCGATATCTGGAATTTCTCGCCACAGATGAGAGAGGTTCGTTCGATCCAGGCTAAGGACCTGACCGTCTGCTCGTCGTGCTCGCACGTCTCCAGTTGCACGCGTTGTCCGGGGTTGGCGTATCTGGAAGGAAGCATGCGTGGGCCATCGACCGCGGATTGCGAAAAGTCGTTCTACCGGACGGGTGTGCCCACGGCGAACATGCTGCGACAAGGGCTGTCAAAACCGGCCAGCACGTCGGGCAATGGCGCACGGTTAATTCAGATTCGGCCGCTCGAGATTCTGCCGATCAAGATTTCGCCCAGTGAGGTACCGGTTCCCGCCTGATCCGGAAACGTCAGTTAGAGTATTTTTCCGGCCGCGGTTTGGCTGCGTTTTAGATCGACGGTCGATTCCAGGGCGGCCAACTGCTCGAGGATGCGTTGCAAGGCGGCGCGAACCTCGTGCGTCGCTTCCTGGAACTTCAGCGCGGCGCCAATTCCCATGTCCATGCGCACCGCCTCGGCTTCCATCGAAACGTCCGTATGCTCGTGCGAGAAGGTGAGTTTGAACTGCGCTCCGGGCAACAGAAGCCCACTGGTTTCAACGTAGCAACCGCCCAGGCTGAGATTGGTAACGATGCCCAGTTGCGCGTGTTGCAGGCTGGCACCAGAAATTTCCGTAGTAAGCCGGCCCCGGACTCGCGGATAAAGACGGCGATTTTTCGGGCTGGATTGACTCCGCTTCTGCAGATACATGCGCTTGTCGGCTTCCGATAAAATCTTTTCCGCATCCATCCCGTCTTCGGGATAAATCGCTTTGCCCACGCTCAGTGACAGGATGTCTTCGTTGCAGATCTCCTTCCCCGCCTGCTGCGCGAGGTCTCGCATCTGTTCCGCCTTGCGCGCGGCAGCTTCGGGCGTAAGTCCGGGCGCGATGACCACGAATTCGTCACCGCCCATGCGCGCCACGTAATCGTACTCGCGGCTGGTTTCTTGCAGGGAGTGGGCAAACAACCGCAATACGCGATTGCCTTCCAGGTGCCCAAAGCGGTCGTTGATCTGCTTGAAGCCGTCGAGGTCGGCGACCATGACGGTCAGCGTATTGTTGTCGCGTTTGCAGCGCGCCATTTCCCGATCGAGTTGCAAAAATAACGAGCGCGCGTTGGGCAGGCCGGTGAGGAAGTCGGTAACCGCGGAGCTCTCCGCTTGCTCGTACTTCTTCGCGTTCTCGATGGCGAGCGCCATCTTAGAACTTACCGCCAGCAGAATGCGCAGGTGGTCGGAGGTAAAGAAATCTTTCTCCGCGTGATATAGAGCGACCACGCCGACCACGCCCTGCAAGCCTTCGAGCGGAACCGCCAACGCTGAGTTCAGAGTGCTGTACTTCGAACTATCGTTCAAATAACCGGGCTCGACCGAAGGATTGCCATTCAGGATCGGCTTCAAGTTCTGCGCGACCCAACCCGAGAGCCCCTGTCCAACCGGAATGCGCAGCGAAGCAAACAGCCGGAAGTTGTCGCCATTCACATACTCCGGCACCAATTCGTCGCCGTGGCGGACGTAGATGGCGATGGCATCGTAAGGCATCGCCCGGCGCAGTTTCACGGCGAATACCGATAGCGTTTCGCCCAGGCTGAGCGAAGCTCCGAGATCCTGGCTGAGTTCGAAAAGAGTCTGCGCTTCCTGACGGGCCGCGGCGATCGAGCTCAAAAAACTGCGCTCCGGCACCTGGCGTAAACCTTGCGCCTCGAAACCCGCTGCCGGCCCGTGAGACGGCGCCGCGTTCGCGTCTGCATCTTTGACTTCCGTGGATAATTTTTGTTTGCCAAGCTTGCTGGTGCGCTGGTGAACCAAATGTTCCAGGTCCACATATCTTCGTTCGAGTACGCGGACTACTTGGGGATCGAAGGATTTGCCCGATTCATCGACCAGACGCGACATGGCTTCATGCAGTGGCAGGGCGCGCCGATATTGCCGATCGGAGGCGAGCGCATCCAGAAAGTCGACCGCCGATAGGATGCGGGCGCCAATGGGAATCTCCGTCCCCTTCAGCCCCAGCGGATAACCGGTGCCGTCGAACTTTTCGTGGTGGGCGCGCACGATGGGCACGACCGGGTAGGGAAATTGCACGCGCTCCAGAATTTCCGCTCCCACCAGCGGATGAATCTTCATTTTCTCGAATTCTTCCGGCGTCAGGCGGCCCGGTTTCGAGACGATGTGCTCGGGTATCGCCAGCTTGCCGATGTCGTGCAGTAAAGCTGCGGCCTGCAACGCCTCCATCTCTTCTGGTTCAACCTTGAGTTCTTTCCCCACTTCAACCGCGTAGACGCGAACGCGCTGCAAGTGGTCGTGGGTGGTCTGATCCTTGGCCTCAATGGCGAGTGCCAGGGCTTCGATGGTGCGCATGTGCAAGTCGGCGATTTCTTCGACGTGCCGCTTCTCGTCCGACAGTTTTCCCAGGTAAAGGCGGTAGGAGCGGTAAATGAGGTAGACGACCGGCAGCGTCAGCAGCGAGGTTTGCCAGTCGGTGAAGCCGTGCAGCCAGCTGATCATGCCGACCACGCCCGCGCCTACCAGGTAGTAGGGGAAGCTCCAGAAGTAGCACTCGGACCAGATCCTGCGCAGCGACCGGCGCTCGGTCAACGAGATGACGGCCGCCACCGGAAGCGTATTGGCCACAAAGTAAACGGAAGCCGCCAAAAATAACGAGGTGGACGGATTATTCACCGCGCTGTGCGACAGGGCATAGCGGTAGGTGAAAAAGGTCACCGCGATGGCGAGCGCGGTCGAGCAGATGTTGAACGCCACTTGAATGGGATGGAGAGACTCGCGGTCAAGACACTGGACGACGACGGCCGCACAGCCCATGACGATGGTTTCCGGCAAACTCAGTTCGAGCACGCCTAGCAACAGGAACAGAAAGTTGACCGACATCGTCCCGGTAATGCCGGGCAGGTTTACCTTGAGCCGCGAAGCGGCCAGGGCAATCACCAGATAACAGAAAAACTTGAGCGGACTCGCGCTCTTGGCGTGCAACACAGAATAGGTCAGGACGCTCGTCCCGCAGATCAGGACCACCGCGATAAAAGCGCGTGCTACCGGACGCATTTCCCTCCACGATTGAGGGCGACTTTTCATTGCGGACAGACTCCTGCCTGGGAAAGCCGGCGCGCAATTCCCCACGGCAAATGACGGCAATAATCATTGATAACAGCCAGGGGACGGGCAGGAAAGGATTCGGGTATTTAGAGTCAAACTTCCGTAACTCTGGGCAGTGACCTTCCGGCGCTACGGCGCGCCTAAGCTATAGAAAAAAGAAGGTTTGTTTGAGGCGGGTGCTCCACGGACTCGAGGTACTTGCAGATTCGACTTCTCTCGCGTGAAGGGTAAAAAATGAGGGCAGCACGGTCGAAACCGCACTGCCCTCATCCAGGGGGAGGGACAGCCTTAGAAGTGAAAGCCGAGCTGAGCCGTCAGCGCGCGCGGCGTCACATAGTGCGTCCCGCTGAAGGTCGAAAGGAAGTTATACAGCGCCAGTTTGTTGGTTATGTTGATAGCGGTCAGCGTGAGGCTCCATTTGTAACGATCGCCTTTGAACAGGTTGTCGTGGCCGAGCGAAAGGTCGAACAGATTGCGTGACGCGATGCGCTGCGGATTGTGATCGTCGTTTTCTGTCCCGGGCGCCGGTACCTTGATCAGCGCCGAGCCGAATTGTGTCGCGAGGCAAGACGTCGGCAGAGGATGAGTCGGGGTTGCGCCCACTCCGTTGCAGGTGAAACCGGCCTGAAACTCCTGATCGGCGGTCAGAGGCAAGTTCGCTGGAGTAACCATGGCCACGTAGCCGGTGGGGATGTAAGGGTTCGAACCTCCATCCGTGGTCGACGTCGAAAAGGCGCAGGTCGCAGTTGTGGCCAGACAGGGAGTGGAGCCGGCTACGAGTCCGCTGTCATACCTCCAGTTGAAACCGAGCCACGGGCCACGCTTCCAAGGCTGGTATTGCAAGTGGGTCGTCTGGTTGAACTTCTCGTCGTGGTCGATGCGGAACGGGAGGCTGGCACCGGCCGCACCGGTCGCGACAGTCGCGCCGGCTCCGCCAATCTGCGGAGTGAAGAAGCGGGCCGCCACACTGGAGAAAACCATGAGCGCTGAAAAACCATGCAGGTTGGGCACGCTCACGCGACCCGCGTATCCGGGAATCTTCGCGTTGTGCCACTCAATGGGGAAAGTGATGGGAGTGTTGCCGAGCACGCTGAAATCGTAGCCATTGTGCGTGTACTTTGAGATCCATTCGCCGGAAAAGACCAGGTATCTGCCGAAAGCCTGTTCCAGGCCGGCGTGGAATTCATTGCGAAAGCCAGGACTTAACGGATTCGACTTCGGCGCGGAACAGAGAAGAAGCGGGTTCAGGACAGGGTTGCCGCATCCGATGCTGGACAGAATCAGATTCTCGTTAAAAGGAGATTCGAGAGTGCGCGCATAGGAGACGCGAAGAATTGTGCTCGTCTTTTTGACGTTGTAGGAGATTCCGACGCGGGGCTCTGCCTGACTCGCCGTTGTAAGGCCGTTGTAGAGATCGCCCCGTATCCCAAGGTTCAAAGACCAATTCCCTTTTGTGATCACGTCCCGAATGTAGAGAGCAAGTTCCTTCACATCGGTGTGGCCATGGAAGGCGTAAGCAACTCCGCCGCGTGTCAAGTCGTACGGAGCCAGCGTCGGATTGAAAACAGGGTAAAGAGTCGCGTTCGGATTGATCGAGTTTGGTGCGCCTGGGGCGTTCTGGTTGGTAGCGCTATTTTGCTGCAAGGAGCCGGTGGTGCCTGGGCAGGCCGCGGGAGTGAGCCCGGGGGCCGCGACATACTGACTACCATAAAGTTCTATGCAAGGTGCGTTGTAGATTGGATCGACGATACCGAGAGTATCGTTTTCATTGAGAAAAGTTTGTTCGTAAGTGACTCCCGCTTTGATCTGGTTGATCCCTTTGACGTAGGACAGATCGGATCGAAGCCCAGCGTTGGTGAGGGTGCGGTTCTGACCGACTGACTGGCGCTGGAGACTCGGCGGGCCGAGGTCGGCAAACGGATCGCTGCTGGGGTAGTAGTTGTAGTTGTCGCGGCGGACGAATGCGCCCAGAGTGAAAACAGAGTTGTTGCTGATCAGGCGCGTCCACGAAGGCGCGATGTTGAAGGTTCCAATCTTCGAGCGCTGATCGGTCGGTCCCACGGTATCGCCGTTTGGAGCCACGCCGTTATAGAAGGCCCCAACCTGGGGCTCAACCATGTTCAAGGCACCCCACGGTGTTGCGTTCTGCGCGTCGAAGGAATTTGGCGTTTGGAACCAGCTCCGGCTGTAACCGAAATTCAGGTGAATCGAGTCGGCGGATGTGAGCTGGTAGTCCACGCGGTCGAAAAGGTTTTGTTCGTTGCCCTTGTCGTGCATCACTGAGAATTCTGGCGGATCCAGAAATCTGCCGCCGTTCAATCCGTCCACGGAAATGAAGTTTCCCCAGCTCTTACCTCCGTAAGAAAGATCGGCGGACAGGGTGGATGTTCCAAACGCTCCATAAGAGGTGGTCACGCTGCCATGCGGTGTGGTCACACCCTGGCCCGAGCGTGTGGCCGCCACGATCACTACGCTGGTTTTGCCTCCGTATTCTGCGGGCGGTGCGCCGGAGATGACCTCCAACGATTGGACGGAATCGAGCGGGATCTGGTTCGAGAACACTTTGCTTTGCTGGTCTGTGATCGGCTGGCCGTCGACGGAGAAGGAATTCTCCGCGTGGTCGCCGAGACCGTGGAAGAGGCCGTTGGAGTCGGCAGCAACTCCCGGCGTTGTTTGGGTAACCAGCGCACTCATGTTAGAGGAAGCGCTTTCCAAGGGGAGCCTGTCGAACAAGTCCTTGTCGATGTCGGAGTGGAAGGTCGAATCGTTCTCCACCAGGTCTCCCTTATCCTCGACCGTAACCGTAGTGGAAGTGCCGATGACTTGAAGGTTGATTTGCACACTGGCGGGCACCACCGACCGCACGGTGACATCCTGGGCGTAGGGAGCGAACCCCGCGGCGGTTACTGTCATGTGATAAGGATTAAACGGCACGTTCGGGAAACCGAAGTTCCCCTTGCTATCTGTCGTGGTCGTCCGGTCATAGCCGCTCACCGGGTTATGAATCTCGACACTGGCATTTGCCACCACGGCGCCCGAAGGGTCGAGAACGGCGCCATTAATCGATCCCGAATTGCCGCCGGATTGCGCATTCGCAGTCCCGGCACTGAACGCAACGGCAACCATAGCCGCAGCCAGCCAACTCCTGTAAGACGAGTGCATGATTCCTCCTATAAATGGGTTCTCGGGCGAGTCCGATCACAGATTACCGATCGACGTCGACTGATCGAAGCTCGCGGCCTTTTAGGAAATGCTTATGGAATCGGGCGCGGAATCAGAGCGCTGGTGGGGGACGAATAAACTGGGCGGTGACGGGACGGAAAACTGGAGAAACTTCTGCAACCGTAATCGCCAGGGTTGCCGTGGCCAAAACCGGCGCGGACGCAACCGGTGCGGTACTGAGTCCGGCATGAGCGGTCGCGCAAATCGTGCAAGTGTGGTGGGAGGAGGCCGAATTATCGGCATGGGAGTGGGTCGCCTGTATCGTCCCCATCGCGCACACCAGAACGGCGCAGAGCACGCACACAGCTCTGACCCATCCGCCCCGATTTGCCGAAATCCTCATCGTTTCCTTTTAGCCCACTTGGAGGTGCTGTTGTTACACAATTCTAACCTTAGATGGCGATCTACGGAAACTCGGCGCTGGAAAAATGAGCCTTACGTACCTCCCATGGAACGTCGGCCTGTCCCGGGGGCGAGAACCAACAAGGGCACTATGACCGGCAATGGCATTCTCCGACAATTGTTGGAATTGGAGTTTGAAGTTGGGAAGCAGCACTCGTCCATTGCAGCGCGCCTGCGTCTTAAGTTGATCTTTGCCAATTGCGCCGGTTCCATCCGGCAGTTGGAGAGTCTGACTCAGGGAGAAGTATTATGTCGGGACAAGTGATTCTGTATTTTGAAGACCAAGCGGACGCCTTGCGCTTTGCCCTGGCCGCCGGCTCGGTGATGGCAGGCGATGGAACCAGAGCGACGGATGATTTAGTCCAGGAAACGGCGCGAGTCACGCGCATCCGGCTGGACGCAGCCAACAAAGGAAAAAACCGGCAGCCTAATCCTCCCGAGCGCGCCGCTTAGCTGCGAGACTGCGGCTGATTTTGCAGGCGCGTTCGACCACTACGGGTGAAGTTTCCTCGACGCGGCGGGATCCGAATTAGAATGTCTGCTATGCCCGTCGCCGATCAGAAATCTCTTCCATCTACCTCAACCGCACTTGACCTTATCTGGGTTCGCTCGCAGTTCCCAGCGCTCGCGCAATCGGTTAATGGATACCCCGCCGTTTTTCTGGATGGCCCCGGTGGCACGCAGGTGTCGCAACGGGTAATTGAGGCTATCGCGGATTATCTGGCCCGCAACAACGCCAACACCGGCGGCGCATACGCCACCAGCCGCAACACCGACCGCATGATTGCGGAAGCGCGCTCGGCGATGGGCGATTTTCTGAATTGCGATGCCGATGAAATCGTATTCGGTCCGAACATGACGACGCTGACCTTCGCCATGAGCCGAGCGCTCGGCCGCGAACTGGGGCCCGGCGACGAGATCGTGCTTACGCTGCTTGATCATGATGCGAACTTTTCTCCGTGGAAGGCGCTGGAAGAAAAAGGCGTGGTCATCCGCACGGTGAAGTTTCACGAAGCTGATTGCACGCTCGACATGGACGACCTGGCTTCGAAACTAGGAAAGCGCACAAAGCTGGTGGCCGTCGGTTACGCGTCAAATGCCGTGGGTACGATCAACAATGTTGCCGAAGTGGTGCGGCTGGCGCGGCAAGTGGGAGCGTTGAGCTATATCGATGCCGTCCACTATGCTCCGCACGGAGCGATTGACGTGCGCGCTCTCGACTGCGATTTTCTGGTGTGCTCGACTTATAAATTTTTCGGTCCTCACATGGGCGTGCTTTATGGCAAGCGCGAGCACCTGAAGCGCCTGCGGCCGTATAAAGTTCGTCCCAACACCGATAACATTCCCAATTGCTGGGAATGGGGCACGCTGAATCACGAATGCATCGCCGGAATCAAAGCCTGCGTGGATTACTGGGAAGAGTTAGGCCGCCGAGTTGAGACGCGGCAAGCCGCGTCTCTACAGGAAGAGCGCGCGAAGCTTGCAGTCATAACTCGGCGCGCTGCGATTCTGGCCGCTCACGAAGCGATTCATCGGCACGAACGGACGATGATGGAGAAGATGATCGCCGGCTTGCTGGCAATTCCTAAGTTGAAGCTTTACGGGATCAGCGATCCGCGGGGCTTCGAGAATCGTTGCGCGACGTTCGTGGCGCGCATCGCAGGCCACACGCCGCTGGAGTTGGCAACGAAGCTAGGCGAGCGCGGCTTCTTCACCTGGGATGGAAACTACTATGCCCTGAACTTGACCGAACAGTTGGATGTCGAACGCCTGGGAGGATTTCTGCGCATCGGCCTGGTGCACTACAACACGCTGGAGGAAGTGGAGCGGCTGCTCGCAGCGCTGCGGGAGATCATCGGCTAGCCTCAGCAACCCTCACGTAGGGACGGCCGCCCCCGGCCGTCCAGTCGGGCGAAGCCCGACAGCAGCTTTCGCTAGGGCCGCACCTCTTCCACGCGATCCCCTCGTCCTATCAGCGCCACGCTGGCCAGCCCGATAAAAAGCCCGTGTTCAACGATGCCGGGGATGTTGCTCAGCGCAAGCGCCAGCGATGGAGGATCGGCAATCTTTCCAAAGCTGCAATCGAGAATCTGATTGCCATTATCCGTTAGGTAAGAACTGCCGTCGGGCCGCGTGCGCAATTTCGGTGTCGCGCCGAGCGCCGCGATTCTCTTCTCGACGACGGTTCGCGCAAACGAAATAATCTCGATCGGCAAAGGAAACTTGCCGAGCGCCGGAACCATTTTCCCGGAATCGGCGACCACGACCATCTTCTTCGACGCTGACGCCACCACCTTTTCGCGCAGCAGCGCGCCGCCGCCGCCTTTGATCAGACGTAATTGCGGATCGATTTCATCGGCGCCATCGATGGTGATATCGATTTCCGGATGCTCGTCGAGCGTGGTCAGCCGAATGCCGACGGTGCGCGCCAGATCCGCTGTCTGCGAAGAAGTTGGAATTCCCACTATTTTCATTCCCGCTTTGACGCGCTCGCCCAGGGCTACGACCGCGAAGTAGGCGGTTGAGCCGGTGCCCAATCCAACGACGTCGCCATCCTTCACCAACTTAGCGGCGGCGCGGCCGGCGGCTTCTTTTTCTTCTTCATTCGCCATGATTCACTCGTTTCATGACTCCTTCATTTATTGAAAATTTCGATGTAGGCAAGATAGCCCGCCAGCACTAATCCGAAAAGAGCGAGCAGGTATGAGACGAGGTCGATCACGAACCCGGCCGGCTCGAACGTGTTGGAATCAAGTTGCACCCTGGTTTTACGGTAGCGGTGGAGACCGGCAAAGATCAGTAACACTCCGCCGACGGCGGAAATAATTCCCAACCAGGTAGAGAAGCCGGGAGTGACCGACTGGTATCCCTGCAGCTTCATGAATTCGCGCAGGGCGATGGAAAAGCGCCCGATGGCGAATCCGAAGATGATGGTCGCGATGCCGGTCCGTAGCCATGCCAGAAAAGTGCGCTCGTTCGCCAGGTGGTCACGCGCGCGGTTGGGGTTGAGATTATCGGGCATGTATGGCGCCGAGAGAGTGCTTTTGAATTGTTCATTATTCCACAGCCTTCTGAATCAGCGCAGGTATGCCGGCGATGTTTTTCAGGAGGTCGGCGGGAAAGCCGTGGCGCTGCTGCAGGTATTCCGGGGAATTGTAGGAGAGCCATACCTTTCCCTGTTCGTCCTGCCATGCCAGCGCTTTCAGCGGCAGGTCGATGGCTAGCCTCGGCGCTGCAACCATCAACGGAGTGCCGCCTTTCGGACTGCCGAAGATCAGCAACTGTGTTGGGCGCATTTTTAAGCCGACCTTCTCAGCTTCGCCACTGTGGTCGATGAGCGCAAATACCGTCACTCCTTTTTCTTTGAGAATCGACTGGAGCCGCGCCAGAGTTTCTGGCACGGAGTAGCGACTGGACACATCAATAATCCCGCTGGCCATATGCGGTGTCTCCTATCTACATTCTGTCATCCTGAGCGCAGCGAAGGCCCCCTACTCCCGACACACATTTTCGGGCCAGTAGGGGTG
>JBAWFQ010000065.1:0-20502 GCA_049592035.1 Terriglobales bacterium | reverse complement strand
GATCAAAGAAAACAAAAACGGCGGTAAGAATTTTGCCGCGCTGCGCGAGAGCGCAAAACTGCACCCGATTGAAAAAGTCGGCGAACAATTGCGGGCGATGATGTCGTGGCTGCCTGCAGAGAAAAAGAAATCGGCCGAGGCAACGCCATCGGTGCCCGAAGTCGTGAACGCTTAGCAGTGGGTTCTCAGTTCCCAGAGGATCGGGTGATCTGACCATCGGGCCATCAGGTCATCGAGAGTCAAAGACACTTGAAGTTAGATGAGCCGATGACGCGATCACCCGACGACCCGATTTTCTTGCGTTCAGCTACACTGTCTGCATTATCCCCATGGACATCGACCTCAAACATCGCAGTCGCAATATCACTGACGGGCGCGACCGGGCGCCGGCCCGCGCCATGTACAAATCCATCGGCTTCACCGACGAAGACCTGGCCAAGCCGCTGATCGCCGTTGCCAACACCTGGATCGAAACCATGCCCTGCAACTTCCATCTGCGGCGGCTTTCGGCAAAAGTGAAAGAAGGCATTCGCGCCGCCGGCGGCACGCCCATGGAGTTCAACACCATCGCAATTTCCGACGGCGAGACCATGGGCACCGAAGGCATGAGGGCGTCGCTGGTAAGCCGCGAAGTGATTGCCGACTCCATCGAACTCGTCTGCCGCGGGCAGTTGTTTGACGCGGCGGTTTGCATCGTCGGATGCGACAAGACGATCCCCGCGGCGGCCATGGCGCTGGCGCGCATGAATCTCCCCGGTCTGGTGCTCTACGGCGGGACGATTGCCGCGGGAAAGTACCGCGGCAAAGACGTAACTATTCAGGATGTATTCGAGGCCGTAGGTGCGAATGCCGCTGGCAAAATGAGCGATGCGGACTTGCTGGCGCTCGAGAACGTGGCGTGTCCGGGAGCGGGCGCGTGCGGCGGCCAGTACACGGCGAACACCATGAGTACGGTGATGGAATTGATCGGCCTTTCGCCCATGGGCTTCAACGGAATACCGGCCATGGACCCGCGCAAAGACGAGGTCGCATTCCGCTGCGGCGAAGTAGTCCTGAATCTTCTGAAAAAAGGCATTCGTCCCAGCGATATCTTGACCCACGCGGCGTTCGAGAATGCGATTGCGGGCGTGGCCACGACGGGCGGCTCGACCAACGCCGTCCTACACCTGTTAGCGATTTCGCGCGAAATGGAACAGCCACTCGAAATCGACGACTTTCAGCGCGTCAGCGAACGCACGCCACTGTTGGCCGATTTGAAGCCCGCGGGAAAATACGTGGCGGCCGACGTGGACGCAGCCGGTGGCATCCCAGTAATTGCCAAGCGACTGCTCGACGGCAAGCATGCCAATGGTTCGGCGATGACGGTGACCGGAAAGACGTTTGCCGAAGAAGCCAACCGTGCGCACGAAACTGCCGGACAAATGGTAATCGCTTCTTTGAGTAAGCCGCTGAAAATCACGGGCGGCCTCGTCATTCTGAAAGGCAATCTGGCTCCGGGAGGTGGGGTTCTGAAAATGACTGGCCACGAACGAGCCTCGCATACTGGCCCGGCGCGCGTGTTCGATTCCGAGGAAGCCGCGATGCAGGCAGTGACCAGCAAACAAATCAAAGCCGGAGACGTGGTGGTGATCCGCTATGAAGGTCCAAAGGGTGGACCCGGCATGCGCGAAATGCTCAGCGTGACCGCCGCGATTGTGGGCGAAGGCTTGGGCGAAAGCGTAGCGCTGCTCACCGACGGACGCTTCAGCGGCGCAACCCGCGGCCTGATGGTCGGCCACGTAGCTCCAGAAGCCGCATTGGGCGGCCCAATCGCCGCGATTCGCGAGGGCGACCGCATCACTATCGACACCAAAGTGCGGAAGCTGGAGCTGGAAATTTCCGATGCTGAGATCGCGCGGCGGCTCGCGGAATGGAAAGCTCCGCCGCCGCGGTATAAAACCGGAGTATTCGCGAAATACGCGGCACTGGTGAGTTCCGCGGCGGAAGGCGCAATCACAACTCCCGCGCGCCTGAGTCACGTCAGGTGATCAGGACAATGGAGCGACGGGCGGGGACGCCCGGCTCTCCATTGGCATAAGGCTACTGCTTCAGCGTTCCAGTCCAGTTGAGAATAACTTCCTGAGGGTTCGACTGGCCTCCGCTCAGCGGTTTTAAAGCAGGAAAGCGCTCGCCGGGTGCCACGGGCCCGAGCGCGGCGAATTCGTTCAAGTGGATCGGTAGCTGCTTCGGCGCTCCGAACGCGAAGGTCTCGACGTTCTGAATCGGAACCATCATCAGCTTATCCCCCACCGTGTAGTAGAGTTGCTTCCCGTCTGCGCTCCACGAAGCGGAACTGCCTCCGCCATTGGAGATCTGCCATTTCCCTCCCGGATCAGGGAATGCGGTCACATAAATTTCAGCCCTTCCAGATTCATCTGACGTGTACGCGAGCCATTTGCCGTTCGGCGACAAAACCGCGCCTAATTCATTAGCCGGCGAATTGAGAAAGGGAGTCAATTTCCGGTCGCCACTCAGATCGATGTAGTAGACGTCGAAGCGCGTGGCGTTGTTCTGCAATTGCATGAAAAGATAGCGCCCGCTGGGAGACCAGCTCGCCACCGAGCCGGAGACCGCGGGCGTCTCCAGTTTCTCCTGCTTACCGGAACCACTCGTCGGTTGGATCCACATTCCCCCCGAGGTCGCTCCCGCGGTCGTGATGACCGCAATTCTTTTCGCGTCGGGAGAAAATGCATAGGTAAGACCAGTGGCGTCAGCGAATGTGCTGCGCGATACCGTATTCCGGCCGGTGTCAACGATCCAAACATCTCCCCTGGTGGTGTCAGGATCAATCCGTGCCAGTCCGACCAGGGTCCCGTCTGGGGAAGGTCTCGGCAACGAGTACAGGCCGGGATCGCCGAACCTTCCGATCTCTTTGCCCGTGCCGTCCACCCACATGGGCTGGGTCTTCTGCAACGCCCCATGACGAAAAACAAGCGTGCCGTGCGCGGCAGTGAAGGCAATGAGGTCGCGCGCGTTCCAATAATCGAGCTTCTCGGCCACGGGCGTGGGATCGCCGCTGAACTTGAGCGATTTCGGATCGAAGCGCTGTGCCACCAGCACAGTTTCACGCAGGTAGAGCAGGTATCCCTCCGAATACTGCACGTTCGACGCCCGCTCCAGGATTTGACGCGGTTTCTCGCCCGAGAGCGAGGCGCCGTATAACGAACCCGCGGACGATGCATTTCCCGTGTCGCGAACAATGAACAAGTAGTGATCACCATCGGGTAGAAAGTATGGGTTTCGATTCGTCCAACCCGGTTTTGTCTCGGTGATCTTCTCGGGCGTGCCGCCGCCTTCTGGCACCTTATACAGTGGCTCAGCAATGTTCGGCGTGAATATGATCACGCCGCGCGGGTTCCACGATGCGCCGCGCCCTTCAGGAGCATCGCAGAGCACCTGCACCGGCCCACCGGCCAACGCTACTTTCTTCAGCTTCCCCGCCGAAAAATAACCAATGTACTTGCCATCGGGCGACCAAAACGGAAACGACGGCCGTTCGGCTTCTTCCACCTGATGCATGGTCCCGGTGTTTACGTCGCGCACCCACAACTTCGATTCGGAGGCAGCAGCAGTGCTGGTCAGCTTGTCGTTCGACTGCGAAACCAGAACCACCAGGAAAGCAAGTTTCGAGCCATCTGGCGAAAGCGCTGGCGCACCGTTAGCAACGGAGGCAAACTCCGTATCCTTCGGCGGCAGCCAGGAAGCCGTCATCGGCCGTCGCGCCTCTTCAAGCTGGCTGCGGCTCGACAGGAATACGGCGAGAGCGGCGGCGGCGAGAACCCAGCCGGCGACCGCCGCAATCAGCAACGTGCGCTTCTGCACCACGCGGCGGGCGCGTACCTGGGCGGGCGCAGCCAGTTGGCTGGCCGAAGCCTCCGCAATCCATTTCAATTGCAACTTCAGGTCGTGCACCGTCTGGAAGCGCTCTTCCGGGTCCTTGGCGAGGCAAGTTTTTATAACCTGCGCCAAAGCCGGTGGCGACATCGGCTGCACCAGTGAAATTGGAGGTGGCTCGGATGCCAGAATTGCCGCCACAATGCTCGCCTGGCTTTTCCCCGTGAACGCGTGCTTGCCCGTCGCCATTTCATACAGCACTGCGCCCAAGGCAAAGATGTCGGAGCGCGCATCGGCATCCTTGCCTTCCGTCTGCTCCGGAGACATGTACTGAAATGTACCGACCAGCGTGCCCTGCGCCGTAAGCGGCTGCTCGGCCGACGGGTGGGAAATCGTCATGGTCAGGCTCGATGCCGGAGTCGCGCCCGACGGAGCCGCTTTGGCCAGTCCAAAGTCCATCAGCTTCGCTCCGGTTTTCGTCAGCATCACGTTTCCCGGTTTCAGATCGCGATGCACGACGCCGCTTTTGTGCGCTCGTTCCAGCCCTTCGCAAATTTCGATCCCGTATTTCAGCACCTGCTCGGTCGGCAGCGGTCCCCTCAGCAAGCGGCCGGCGAGCGTTTCCCCCTCGAGAAACTCCATGACCAGGAAATCGATGCCATCCTGATGTCCGACATCGTGCAGGGTGCAAATGTAGGGATGGTTCAGAGAAGAGATGGCCCGGGCTTCGCGGTCGAAGCGCTGCTTGGCCTCGGGATTGTCAGAAAGATGACTCGGCAGAATTTTGACCGCGACCGTGCGGTCAAGGCGAGTGTCCTTGGCGCGATACACTTCGCCCATGCCGCCTGCTCCGAGCGGAGATTGAATCTCATACGGACCGAGTTTTGTGCCAGAGGCCAGCGACATAGGTGCGGGCTATTATAACCGCGCGCGTGGCCGGTGTGACTATAAAGCAATCGATTGCTTGTTGGATTTGGAAACCGTGGGCGCGATTACAGGCATGGCTTTCACTCGCAAATAGGCATCCACGTTTGCGGCAGCCTTGCGTCCTTCCGCGATCGCCCACACGACTAACGACTGACCGCGGCGCATATCGCCTGCAACAAAAACTCCCGGCACCGACGACATATAGTTCTGGTCCGTGGCTACGTTGCCGCGGGAATCGAGCTTCACTCCCAATTGCTCGATCATTCCGTTGCGAACCGGACCCAGAAAGCCCATTGCGATCAGCACGAGATCGGCTTCCATCGTAAATTCCGTCCCGGGAATCGGTTCGAACGCGGGCGGCGGCCCAACCCGCACGGCGTGCAGTTGCTGAACCTCCAGTTGCTGAACACGACCGGCCTTGGAGTTGGAGCCGGTGAACTTTGTCGTTGCGATGCTCCAGTCACGCACTCCGCCTTCTTCGTGTGCGCCTTCGGTGCGCAGTTGCATTGGCCACAACGGCCACGGCGTCAGCGGCGAGCGTTCCTCGGGAGGCCTTGGCATGATCTCGAACTGGTGCACGGAGAGCGGCTTTTGCCGATGGCAGGTTCCCAGGCAATCGGCGCCGGTATCGCCGCCTCCGATAATCACCACGCGCTTGCCGGTCGCGAGGATTTCCGCCTCGGCGTCGATCGTGTCGCCGAGATTGCGCCGATTCTGCTGCGGCAGGAACTCCATCGCAAAATGGATTCCTTTAAGTTCGCGTCCCGCAACGTTCAAATCGCGCGGCTGCTCCGCTCCACCGGCGAGCACGATTGCATCGAACTCGGCGCGCAGATCTTCGACCGCGATGTTCTTTCCCACTTCCGCGCGGGTAACGAATTTCACGCCCTCAGCCGACATCTGTTCCACGCGGCGATCGACAATGTGCTTCTCTAACTTGAACTGCGGGATGCCATAGACCAGCAAACCGCCGATCCGGTCTGCCTTTTCGTAGACCGTCACCGAGTGTCCCGAGCGGCACAACTGCTGCGCCGCTGCCAATCCCGCGGGCCCAGAACCAACGATCGCTACGCTTTTCCCAGTGTTGACCTTTGGCGGCTGGGGATGAATCCAGCCTTCCTGAAACCCGCGCTCCACGATATTTTTTTCGATCTGCTTGATCGTGACCGCTGGCTGATTGATGCCCAGCACACAAGACGCCTCGCACGGCGCGGGACAAATCCGGCCGGTAAATTCCGGAAAATTATTGGTCGCGTGCAGCTGGCGAACCGCTTCTTTCCAACGTCCGCGGTATACGAGATCATTCCAATCGGGAATCAGATTGTTGACCGGACATCCAGTCTGGCAAAAAGGCACGCCACAATCCATGCAGCGTGCGCCCTGGGTACGAAGTTTTTCTTCCGGAAAATCGAGATAGATCTCAAACCAATCGTTAACCCGCTGAGTCACCGGACGCCGCGGAGCCAACTCGCGCGCATATTCCAGAAATCCCGTGTCCTTACCCATGTTGCACCTGCTCGGGCGAAGCCATAACCGCCAACGGTGGACTCGGAACATAAGGCTGTCGCCGCCGATGCACTCCGAGCACGCGCTTGTGCTCAAGAGGAAACACTTTGATGAATCTCGACAAGGCTTCAGCCCAGTTGTCGAGAATCCAGGTTGCGCGCGGGCTGCCGGTCAACGCCAGATGCCGCGCCACCAGTCCTTTTACGATATTTGCTTCCGCGAATTTTGCTTCGACCAGCCTTCCCCCGATGAGTTGCGCCTCCCGCGTTTCAAGAACTGGCTCCAAATCGACCGATTCCAGATTGCAGCGCTTTTCGGTGAAGTCTCCGCGCTCATCAAAAACGTAAGCCACGCCGCCACTCATTCCGGCGGCAAAATTTCTGCCGCACTCTCCGAGCACGAGCACCAAACCTCTCGTCATGTATTCGCAACCGTGGTCGCCAACGCCCTCGACCACTGCGGTCGCGCCGGAATTGCGCACGGCAAAGCGCTCGCCCGCGACGCCGTTGAAAAACGCTTCGCCGCTGGTCGCGCCATAGAGGGCAACGTTGCCGATCAGAATATTCTTTCCCGCGTCGAACTTCGACCGTCGCGGCGGATAGGCGACCAAACGTCCTCCGGACAATCCTTTGCCAACGTAATCATTCGCCTCGCCTTCGAGTGTGAGCGTGACTCCTTTGGCGAGAAATGCGCCCATGCTCTGCCCCGCCGATCCATCGAGGTGAATGCGGATCGTATCGTCGGGCAGGCCGTCGGAGCCGTGCCGGCGTGCAATTTCTCCGCTAAGCATGGTCCCCACGGAGCGATCCACATTGCGCACCGGCATTCGAAACACAATCGGCGTCAGGGTTTCGATCGCAGCCCGCGATTTGGCAAGAAGCTGATGATCCAGCGCCTTTTCCAAGCCATGATCCTGAGCCTGTACGCAACGGCGTGCCACGCGCGAAGGCACTGGTGGACTGTAAAGAATGGCCGATAAATCCAGGCCACGCCCTTTCCAGTGATTGACGGCAGGTTCGACGTCGAGCATGTCGACGCGCCCGATCATCTCATCCATGCGCCGGAAGCCGAGCTCGGCCATGTACTGCCGCACCTGCTCGGCGAGAAAGAAGAAAAAGTTGATGACGTGCTCGGGCTGCCCTTGAAAACGCTTGCGCAGCAAGGGATCTTGCGTGGCGATACCCACCGAGCAAGTGTTGAGATGGCACTTGCGCATCATGACGCAACCCATCGCAATCAGCGGCGTAGTGGCAAAACCAAATTCTTCCGCTCCGAGCAGCGCGGCAATGACCACATCGCGTCCAGTTTGCAGCTTGCCGTCAGTCTGCACCTTGATTCGCCCCCGCAGGTCGTTTAACAAGAGCACCTGCTGCGTTTCCGCCAGCCCAAGTTCCCAGGGAATGCCCGCATGCTTGATAGAACTCAGCGGCGAAGCACCCGTGCCTCCGCTGTCACCGCTGATCAGCACAACATCCGCGTGTGCCTTGGCCACGCCCGCCGCCACCGTGCCCACTCCAACTTCCGCCACCAACTTCACTGCAATGCGGGCTTGCGGATTCACATTTTTCAGATCGTAGATCAGTTGCGCGAGATCTTCGATCGAATAAATATCGTGGTGCGGCGGAGGCGAAATCAACCCCACGCCGGGAATCGAATGCCGCAGGCGCGCAATAACTTCATCGACCTTATGCCCGGGAAGTTGCCCGCCCTCGCCAGGCTTTGCGCCCTGCGCCATCTTGATCTGCAACTCATCCGCATTGACGAGATAATTTGCCGTAACTCCAAAACGCGCCGACGCGACTTGCTTTACTGCACTGCGCCGCAAATCTCCGTTCGCATCCGGCTGGAAGCGTTCTTCATCTTCTCCGCCTTCGCCGGTATTGGACTTTCCGCCAATCCGGTTCATAGCGATGGCCAGCGTCTCGTGCGCTTCTTTGCTGATTGACCCGAATGACATCGCTCCGGTAGTAAAGCGCTTCACGATTTCCTTGGCTGGCTCGACTTCTTCGATCGGAACCGGCTTGGCGCTTTTCTTCAACTTCATCAAACTACGCAGCGTTGCCAGATTGCTGCTTTGGTTGTCGATGAGGTCGGTGTATTCCTGAAAAGTTTGGAAGCTATCCTGCCGCACGGCCTGTTGCAATTTGCTGATGGTCAGCGGGTTCAGCAGGTGATACTCCCCGTTGACGCGCTGATGGTAATTCCCTCCAACTGCGAGTTCAGTTTCAGACTCAGTCAGCGGACGAAATGCGTAATCGTGCTTCAGTTGCGCTTCGCGGGCCACCACTTCGAGGTTGATGCCTTCCAGTCGCGACGCCGTGCCGGCGAAATAAGCATCGACCAATTCCCTGCTCAATCCGATGGCTTCGAAAACCTGCGCTCCCTGGTAACTCTGCAACGTCGAGATACCCATCTTGGAAAAAGTCTTCAGCAAGCCCTTATTCACGGCTTTGATAAAGTGCTTCACGGCAAGTTCAGCAGTTACGCTGTCCGCCAACTCGCCGCGCCGCGCCAGGCTTTCCACGCTCTCCAATGCAAGATAGGGATTGATGGCGCTCGCCCCATAGCCACTGAGCAGCGCAAAGTGCATCACCTCGCGAGGTTCGCCCGATTCCGTAATCAGTGCGACCTGGGTTCGTGTCTCTTCCTGCACCAGCAAGTTGTGCACGGCGGCCAGCGCCAGCAGACTGGGAATGGGAGCGTAATCTTTGTTCACGCCACGATCGGAAAGAATCAGCAGCGTGTAACCGGCTTTCCCCGCGAGCGACGCGCGCTGGCACAGCTCTTCGAGCGACCGCCTCAGTCCTGCTTCCCCTTCGCTGGCGCGGAACAGCGCGGGCAGCGTGATGGCCAGCAAATCTCCAGTGGAAACGCGGCGCAGTTTTTCCAGTTCAACATTAGTCAGCAACGGATGCGCCAGCTTCAGCATGTGGCAGTTTTCAGGCTCTTCCGAGAGAATGTTGCGCTCGGCCCCGATATAACTGATGAGCGACATCACGATCTCTTCGCGAATCGGATCGATGGGAGGATTCGTGACCTGCGCGAAGAGTTGCTTGAAGTAGTTGAACAGCGACTGCGGCCGATCCGAAAGGCAAGCGAGCGGCGTATCGGTTCCCATCGAGCCAACCGGTTCCTCGCCCTTCGAAGCCATCGGGCTGAGGATCATTCGCAGGTCTTCATCGCTGTAGCCAAACGCACGCTGCCGTCGAAGCAGGGTTTCCGCGTCCGGGTGGTGCATGCGCGAGGGCTTGGGCAACTGATCGATCGTGATCTGATTGTCTTTGAGCCACTGCGCATACGGTTGCCGTGAAGCCAGCCGTTGCTTGATTTCTTTATCGGGGACAATGCGGCCTTCGACCGTATCCACCAGAAACATTTTTCCCGGCTGCAGGCGGCCTTTCATCTTCACCTGCTCTGGCTCAATGTCGAGCACGCCGGCTTCGGAAGCCATGATGACGTGCTCGTCATGAGTGACCACATAGCGTCCCGGCCGTAAGCCGTTGCGGTCGAGAATCGCGCCGATGACTCTTCCGTCAGTGAATGCAATCGCCGCCGGCCCATCCCACGGCTCCATCAGGCACGCGTGATACTCGTAGAACGCGCGCTTCTCCGGCTTCATGTGCGAGTTTCCCGCCCACGCTTCCGGAATCAGCATGGCCATCGCGTGCGGCAGGCTGCGCCCCGCTAAAAACAACAGCTCCACGGCATTGTCGAAGTTCGCGGAATCGCTGCCATCGGGCGCAATGATGGGAAAAAGTTTCTGTATATCGTCGCCGAACAAGGGCGACTGCAGCAGCGACTGGCGAGCGTGCATCCAGTTCACGTTGCCCTTGAGCGTGTTGATCTCGCCATTATGCGCGATGTAGTGATAAGGATGCGCCCGTTGCCAACTCGGAAAGGTGTTGGTCGAAAAGCGCTGGTGCACCAGACACAACGCGCTGGTCACGTCGGGATCGCAAAGCTCCTGGTAAAAATTCGTGATCTGCGGGGCGAGCAGCAGTCCTTTATAAACAATGGTCCGGCAAGAGAGCGACGGAATGTGGAACACGCTCGCGTCCTCAAAACCCGACGCTGCGATCTCGCTCTCGGCGCGCTTGCGCACCACATAAAGCTTCCGCTCAAACGCATCTTCATCCGTAAACGCGCCGCACCCTACAAAAATCTGCTGGATGTAAGGTTGCGAACCACGTGCCACGCGCCCAATGGCGGAGCCGATGCAGGGCGTATCGCGCCAGCCCAACACCGTCAGTCCTTCCTCGCGCACAATACGTTCCAGCAATCCCTCGCATTGCAGACGCGGATGTTTCTCCACCGGCAAAAATGTCATGCCCACGCCATAAGCGCCGGGCAACGGCAGTTCGAAACCCAACTTGTCGCATTCCCGCGCAAAAAACCGGTGCGGAATCTGGAGCAAAATGCCGGCGCCATCGCCAGTCTCGGGATCGCATCCGCAGGCTCCGCGGTGCTTCAGGTTGATCAGGACCTGAATTCCCTTGCTCACGATATTGTGACTCTTCTGGCCGCGAATGTTGGCGACGAATCCGATCCCGCAGGCGTCGTGCTCTTGCGCAGGATGGTACAAACCCTGGGCGGCGGGCGGCAGACCGTTCGCTCGAGGGTCGTTCAGTCGAGGATCGCTCGCTTTTTGTCGACGCGTCGTCATAAGCAAATTTCGCGAGTATTGCAGAATTCCCGGCTCGTGTGGTGGCGGGTCTTAGCCGGCTGCATACTCTGCAGCGTTCACGGCCGTCTCCGTATCAGTTGTTCTTGAGTTTGGGAAGACTTCTGCCCGCCAAAACCACGGAACGCCGCACACACTTTCGTTTTAAAAACGCAATTCTGTAACCTACAATTTGCTGCCATTGGGCTCGCAAAGTACAATTCAGAATTTCGATGCCAACGATGCAAATTTTAGGATTTCGGGGTTTCGGACGGATTCCGTGTATTTTCCCTCCACACCTGCCGAGTCCGTTATAATCCCCGCATAAACACAATGGATTTCGATCAGCTCATCACGTTTCTCGAAGTGGCGAAGCAGGGCAGCTTTTCGCGCGCCGGTGAGAAGGTGTTCCGCTCGCAATCCGCGGTGAGCGCGCAAATCCGCCAACTGGAGCAGGAGTATGGCGATCGCCTGCTCGACCGCTCCGGCAAGACCGTAAAGCTGACGCCCGCCGGGCAGGTGCTCTATGACTATGCCGAACGCCTGAAATCGTTGCGCGAGGAATCGCTGATGGCGGTCGCCGACCATAGCCGCACGCCGCGCGGCACGCTTCGAGTCGGCGCCAACGAAGCCACTTGCCTCTACGTTTTGCCCGAGGTGTTTGCGGAGTTTTGCCGCCGTTACCCGCCCGTCCAGATCAACATCTACCGCAATTTCAGCTACAAAGTGACGGAAAAACTTGAGAACGGCTCCATCGAAGTGGGTTTCCTGACTCTACCCATCCAGTCGCCGAGCCTGGTCATCCGCCCGATCTTTCGCGACAAGCTGATGGTGATGGTGAGCCCCAAAAATCCCCTGGCCAAGCACAAAACCGCTTCGGTCGCCGATCTCGTCAAACATCCCATCCTTCTGCCCAAGACCGGCCATACCCGCCGGCTCCTCGACAAACTGTTCCGCCCGCATCGCGACGAGTTGCAGGTGCGCATGGAACTGCCCAGCATCGGCATCATCAAAAGTTTCGTCGCCGCCGACCTCGGAATCTCGATCATCAGCGCGTCCTTCGCCCGCGACGAAGTGGCCTCCGGAAGAGTCAAACTCATCGATCTGGAGGACGCGGAACTTTTTCGCGAACTCGGGCTGGCCTACCGCCGCGACCGCACTCTTTCCTGCGCCAGCACGGCGTTTATCGATATCTTGCTGGAAAGGTCCACGGCCGCGAAGAAAACACCCGTCTCAGCCCCGGCGTGATCAACGTCGCCTTGTCCCGCGATAGTGGCTGAATCAACCGAATTCTGCCACAACCAATCCCAAGTGATTTCAAAAAATCTCGACTGGAAAACCTCACAATCCCCGCAACCAGCGCGGCTGCATGCTGATCACGGTCATGCTGGCGCTCGCGCTCATCACGGCCAAAACCAGGTCGTGGCGCAACCTCCACAAAACCAGGGGCAGACGCCCCAACAATAGATTGTAGAATCGCAACAGAAAACCCCGTCAGGGCGCCAGTAGCTATCCACCGCTGAAGCAGGGCAATCGCTCGCTGTTTTTCATCAACGCACATTTCAGACACTACCCGCCTGTCCTCATTTACACTCCTTTCACATTCCCGTTTTATGCTAGCTTCTTTACAGGCAGCAGTTCCTTCGGAATTGCGTGAGTTCTCATGGCTCGAAAACAACTCCCCACTATGCGCGTGAAGCGGCGTTCAACTTCGAAGCGATCTCGATCCGCGGAACCTCGTCCACGCCCCGCCCATATGCACAACAGCATCCGCGCTAGTCATGACGAATTCGTGGAGGATGAACTGTCGTCCGAAGTCGTCCGCGGCTGTCTGATCGCCCGCGATGCAGTGTTCAATGTCAGAGACTTTCTCGCCGACGGTTCGCGCCTGGCATTTCTTGCCATCAAGGATTGCGAAAAGGAACTCGATCAGATCGAGCGCAAGATCGACGAGCAGCTTCCCGAAGCCATCACCCGCGTCAGCGAAGCGAAAGCGCGCGAGTTGCTGGCCTGTTTGAAGTTCATCACCGACCTCGAACGCATCGGAGACCTCGCCTACAGCGCGGTCATGCAACTGCAGTCGCGCCGCGAAAAATTGCCAGCGGCAGATTCCCGTCAGCTCATGGAGATGGCTTCCCTGCTTCGGGAAATGCTGGAGCAGGTTCATCAAGGCTTCCTCAAGCGTGAGGTGTCGTACGCGCAGAGCGTCCTGAAATCCGATCCGGAAGTGGACCGCCTGTGCCATTCCTTGTTTCACCGGCATCTGGCTGAGGAAAATAGTTCGACTGGCCAGAAGAATTTTGACATCCTGCTCGCTGCCCAAGCGCTAGAGCGCATTGGCGATCATGCCAAGAATCTAGCGGAGGAGCTCTACGGTTTGGCGGAAGGCCGTTCCTTGCGCCACAACGCCAGAAAACTTTCGACCGCCTAAGCCTAGCTTGTGGAGAGACGGGCGTCCCCGCTCGTCCAGGTTTGCGTAGGGACGGGCGCCCTCGCCCGTCCAAGCCGAGCACAGCTCGGCCTCGCCTCAGTCCCGGGCAGCACCACAGCTTTGAAGTCGCACCGCAAGCTTCGTATCAGGGCATCGCTTTAGCGATGCCGAAAAGTCTCCAAGACGAGATACCCCTTTAGGGGCCGGGTTTCGCGCCACATCAATGAAAATCGTGCGACACCGTCTCCGCCCGCGTAACGCGCAGGGGTAAAACTTTCTCCGCCCGAATATGAATCACGTTGTCCTGATTCTGCAGAATCCCCTCGATCATCAAAAAGCGCTCGGAAATCAGCAGCACCCGATTCTTCTGCAGCAGATCGGGAGCAAAAATCGCATTGGCAATCCCCGTTTCATCTTCCAGGCTCATGAACATCATTCCCTTCGCCGTCCCCGGGCGTTGCCGTGCAATCACGCATCCACCGATTCGTATTCGCCGTCCATTCGGAATCTGTGCCAGATCGGAAGCGCAATAAATCCCCATTCGCTTCATCTCTGCCCGCCGATACTGCATGGGATGAGGACCGACCGTCAACCCAGTAGCGCGAAAATCCGCCACCAACCGCTCTTCGTCCGTCATGGCCTCGAGCGGAGATCCCCTATCCATTTCCGGCAAATTATCCAACAAAGGCCCCGACCAGCGCACTGCCCGCTCTACCTGCCAAAGCGCATCGCGCCGATGAAAAGAAGCAGTGGACGGTGGACGGTGGGCAGTGGACAGTACAACAAACTTCTCGCTTTGGTTTGTGCTGGCCACTGACCACTGGCCACTGACCACTTCATTCAGCGCGCCAATTTCCGCCAGCGTAGTCAACTCATCCTTGCGCAGTTCAGGCACGCGCCGAGCCAGATCCTGCACCGAAGCAAACGGAGCCAAGCTGCGCTCCCGAACCAAAGCCTGCCCCGCCGGTTCCCGCAACCCGCGCGCATACTTCAAACCAAGACGTACTGAGAGCTGACGGCTGACAGCTGACGGCTCTAACGTGCACTTCCAATCCGACCGCGTCACATCCATGGGCAGCACTTTCAATCCGTGCCGCTGCGCATCTTTCACAATTGTCGAAGGATGATAAAACCCCATCGGCTGATTATTCAGCAACGCCGCCGTGAACGCCGCCAGGTAATGGCATTTCAAATAAGCGCTGGCATAAGCAATCAAAGCGAAGCTCGCGGCATGAGATTCCGGAAACCCATAAAGCGCAAACGAAGTAATCGACTGGATAATCTGCCCCTGCGTTTCGCCGAGAATTCCGTTGCGCGTCATGCCAGCGCGCAGTTTTTCTTCAATCACTTTCATTCTCGCCTCGGAACGTTTGAAGCCCATGGCGCGGCGCAACTCCTCCGCTTCGCCGCCCGTAAAGTTGGCGGTGATCATGGCCATGCGCAGCAACTGCTCCTGAAACAGCGGCACGCCCAGCGTTCGGCCGAGCACCGTCTCAAGCGACGGATGCGGGTACGTAACCGTTTCTCGCCCCTGCCGCCGCTTGAGAAATGGATTCACCATATTCCCCACGATCGGGCCCGGCCGAATGATCGCAACTTGTACGACGATGTCGTAAAAGCGCTCCGGCTTCAGGCGCGGCAGACAAGCCATCTGCGCCCGGCTCTCGACTTGAAACATTCCCACTGTGTCGGCCTTTTGCAGCGTGGAATAGACGAGCGGATCGTCCGGCGGAAGATGCGCCAAATCCACCTCTTCTTTATAGTGATCGCGAATCAGTTCGAGAGAATCCTTCAGCGCCGCCATCATGCCGAGACCCAGCAGATCGACTTTGATGATGCCCATGTCGGCGCAGTCTTCCTTATCCCACTGCACCACCACGCGGTTCGGCATGGTTGCGGGCTCCAGCGGGACGACGGAGTCGAGACGCCCTTCACAGATGACCATGCCACCCGAGTGCTGCCCCAAATGCCGCGGCAGATCCTGCGCGGCGAGACACAATTCGAAATACTTGCGAATCCGCGGATGCTTGAGATCAAGTCCGGCATCGCACAGACGGCGGTCAAGCGCATCATTTTCATCTTTGAATTCCCAGGTTGAGACCGCCGCAGAAATTCGTTGCAGCGTATCCGCATCGAATCCCAGCGCCTTGCCCATTTCGCGTGCCGCCATGCGATTGCGATACGTGATCACATTGGCGGTCATGGCCGCTCCGCGCTGTCCATACCGTTGATAGACGTATTGGATTACACGCTCGCGTTCATCGCCGCTGGGCAAATCGAGATCGATGTCGGGCCACTCGCCGCGCTCCTCGGAAAGAAATCGCTCAAACAATAATTCCATGCCGATCGGATCCACCGCCGTGATGCCAAGCGAGTAGCAAACGGCGCTGTTGGCAGCCGATCCGCGGCCCTGCGCCAGAATATTTTGTTCGCGGCAGAAGCGCACCAGGTCCCAAACGATCAGGAAATATCCGGCAAGTTTTAAATGTTCGATCAAGTTCAGCTCGCGCTCGATCTGCTGGCGGGCGCGTTTCTTCAGTTCCGCATCCGCGCGGCCATACCGGCTCTGCATTCCTTGCCGCGTGCGCTCCCGCAAAAATGACATCATGCTTTCGCCCTCCGGCACGGGATAACGCGGAAACTCATAGCCCAAATCGTTGAGCGTGAACTCAAGCCGCGAAGAAAGTTCGAGAGTGTTGGCAATGGCCTGCGGAAGATCCGCAAAGAGCGCTCGCATGGCCGCTGGAGGCTTGAGATAACGCTCGGCATTGCGCGCCAGCAGGCGTCCGGCAGTGGCTAGAGTGCGATGATGCTGCAGCGCGGTAAACGCATCCGCCAACTCGCGCTCGCGAGGCGTGGCATAGTTCACGCCATTGGTGGCGAGCAGCGGCAGTTGTAAAGCTTCCGCGATCTCGATCGCAACCCGGTTTCGATATTCTTCGTCGCGATGAAAATGCCGTTGCAATTCGACGTAAACATTCGCCCGGCCAAATATTTCCGTTAGCCTTTTGACTGCTTCGAATGCCGCTTGCGCTCCACCTTGCGCGAGCGCCGCAGCCAGCGGCCCTTCTTCACCACCAGTGAGGCAAATCAAGCCATCGGCATATTCAATAAAATCCAGCTCCGCGGCACACGCTCCCTCTTTGCGCCCAATGCGCAATTTCATTTTCGTAATCAAGCGGCAGAGATTTTGATAGCCTGTGCGCGAAGCCACCAGTAACGGAAGACGGAATTCACCAGAGAGCTGCGGGCAACCAGTTTGCTCGCAGCTCGCAGCTCGTAGCTCGCAGCCTAAAGTGTGACTCCATGATGACAAGACAACACACGTCACTTCCGCCCCAATATGCGCCTTAGTCTTCGCCTTCTTTGCGGCGAGATGGAAGCGCGGCGAGCCGTACACTCCATCGCGATCGAGCAATGCCATCGCCGGCATTCCCAGGTTCGCGCACACCGCGATCAGTTCCTCGGGAATCGAAGCTCCTTCGAGAAAGCTGAAGGCGGAGCGGGAATGGAGTTCAACGTACATCAGTTGCTTTAGCAGCTATATCGAAAGACTTTGTCATCCCGAGCGGTGCGGGATCTGCATCATACGGCGAACTGCAGATCCCTCGCTCCGCTCGGGATGACAACTCATCAAAGGTGTGTTGCTCATGCAACTACGTGTCCTAGTCATACGTTCCTTCCACAAACCAGTTTCCACTTAGCTTGTCCTGCACCAGGCGATACAACACGAGTCCAGATTCGTTGGGCACGGCGATGTCCCACTCCTCGCGCGACCAGCCTTCCTGTTCCGACCAGTCGCCGGAAGAGCGCCAGGGGCCAGCGGTCCAGACGATTTCGCCGGCAAGGTCCTCGCGTTCCAGACATCGCAACCGCACCGGTTTCCCTTCGCGCACAGTAACCAATGCACCGAGCGGCGGACGAAACAGACGCAGCGCAATCACCGCGCTCATTTTTTCTTTTGCGTTAACTTTTATATTTGTCTCGACACATGCACTGCCATTTTTTGGCATGAACATATCCTTCTTTCGATTTCCAGACTGCGTAGCTTCATCTGCGGGTGCGGGCTCTCCGGGCGCGAAGTGCCGCACCGCAAACGCGCCTTCGCGATGCGTATCCAATAACTCCACCGACCCCACTCTTCCCTCGCCGACAATGCCTGCGATGCGCGCCAGCGTCAGCTCCAGTTTTTCGGGCTCGGGAAAAAGCGGCTGGAACAGTCCACCCTGCAAGGCTCGCGGGCGCGCCGGTTCCGCCGACAAATGAATCTTCACGATGGGCGCGCCCGGAGGATGCGCCTGCAAATCAAGCTGCAACAATTTCAGAAACACTTTCGCATCCAGCATGGGCGCCGGCAGCCGCAGAGTGCGAGAAAAAGTGCGTAAAAAAGCGCGAGAAAATGTTTGCGGGAGTGCGTGCGTGGAAGATGCGCAGTCATTCGTCTGCGCCGCTGCGAGTTCCAGATTCAGCTGCAACTCCTGCACCGCCAGCGCGCGTCCTCGCAAGCGCGCGCATACTTGTTCCAGCATGCGATTCAGCAGAAACGCCAGCGGTTCGAGCAGCACGATGGGATATTCCAGATCCACGCTCTCAGCAAAACTCAACCGCGGTTCCAACACACGCAAGTTGCGCGATACCGTGCCCCGCGCCAGTTTTTGTAGATGGATTCCCGCCTGCCCCAGGCGCTCACCGAGCGGAACTTCCGGAAGCGCCGATAGCGCCCGCAGCTTGCGAATGCCCCAACGATCCAGCGTTTCCGCCCAGCGCGTGGCTTCCTCCGCATCGCAAGAAAAATTTTCCAGCAAAACATCCACCGGCAAATCTCCCAACCACCCGGCTTCGCGTCCTTCGGGAATCAAGGTCACGCCAGAAAAACCGCGGGCGGCGAGCAAAGCAGCATCCGGATTTGCGGCCACGGCAAGGTGCGCTTCCAACCCCATCTCAGAAACCCGCTGCGCCAAATCGCGGGCAATTTTCGGCAGTGGACCGAGCAACGGCTCGAGCCCGGCAAGATTCAGTAGCACGATGCCGGGTGCTGTATCTTCCACCTCCGGAGAAAACGATTGCGCGCAATCGAGCAACGCAGCGTGCGCTGATGTCTCCTGCGACTCAGAGCGCATACGCAGCAGCAGGCGCTCCCATGCTTCCAGTTGCGACTTGGTCGCGCCTATCTCTACGCCCGATTGCCGCGCTCTTTCGTTAAGCGCCATCACCTTCTCCAGCGGAGGCCGTCCCGCGAGCACTGCGACCGGGCACGTATGCAACTCTGGCTCGAAGCGAGCGATCGCTTGCACGGGAAAATCGGGGATGAAGATACAGGCAAACATAAAAACAGGTGTCAGGTCGCAGGTATCAGGTCGCAGAAAAATCGTTCATTCTAAGGACTCGAGTCAGGCCTAAGACCTGTGACCTGAGACCGGAATGACTATCCCGCCCACACGGCTCGACTGTTGAAACTTGCGGTCGATTGCACCGGCTTCTTCTCCAACCTTTTTTCCAACCGCGAACGCAACAACTCAGCAGTGATCTCGAATTGATCCAGCAGTTCCGAATGCGGCAATTCCGTGTGCATCGTCGGATTTCCTGAGAGCTGAGAGCTGCGAGCTGACAATTTTTTCCCTGAGACCTGACACCTGACCGCTGACACCTTCAACAGCATCGACGAGCAACTCCCGGCAATTGGCTGCTGCTCTAGAACCAGAAGGGTTGTCGGCGTGTGCTCAACCGCACGGCGGAAGCGGAACCACGATGCCAAAGGAATTCGTCGCGCGCTCGGCGCCGGAACATCTCCAAGATCGAGCGCGATCATTCCGAAACCATTGCTCTGCAGCAGCAGGTCAGTAACTTTCAGCATTTGCCCGAGTTGTGATTCCCAGCGCCGGACTTCCGTATTCCGGGCGCAAAATTGCCCTCCATTTGAGCCTGCTCTGATCGCTGCCGCCGGAAGCTTGCGCACGCGATGTTTTTCTCCGCAGCGCACCCACAACAAACGGCTCATCTCCATGCCGGCCGCCCCCGCGGACGCTGGATCGAAGGTATCGCTTGCATCCACCAGCGCGCAAACTTCTCCGCGCTGGGTGGCGCGGGCGAGCGCAAAAAGCAACACGCTGGTTCTTCCCGAGGAGGCCGCACCACAGATTTCCGTGAGACACCCGCGAGCGAAGCCGCCAGTCAGCAGGTCCAGTTGCGGGATGCCGCTCGACACCATTTCCGGCTCCGCGCGCGCATCGAGGCGCGAAGCCGGAACCACCGCGGCCAGTTTGGAGATGGCGCCCACCTGGGCCAAAATCTCCGCCGTGTTTTTTGCAGATTTCACCGCGGCTCTCTCCGCAGTCGAGCGCGGAGAAGGCGGCGGAGAAAAAATAAAAGGGCGGCTCGTGGCCGCCGCTGAAAACAACGGAGAGGCAGACATACTTTCTCACATTTTCAGGGAACGCGGAGCGCAGCAACCGCTCGGGCAAAGTCGTATATTCGCTTTTTATTCGCCTATATAAGTATCGCTCTCCGGCCCGCCGTTGTCAAGACGACTCGACTCAGATCCTGAGTTGGAACTGGCAACTTTAAGATTTACAATGCTTTGCGAGAGCTTTTTTAGCGCGAGAGATACCACGCACTGCCCGCTAGAAAACCGCCAGCCCCCGGCACCCGGTTTGGTGAGAACGCGCTTTTGTTATAATCGGATTTTCGTTGCATCCACCCGAGTGGCGCTATCGTCTAGGGGTTAGGACGGAAGATTCTCAATCTTCAAACCCGGGTTCGATTCCCGGTAGCGCTACCACACCTTTTTAAGCTATTCATTCCCAAGCGCATCCGAGTTCCCTCCAGTGCTTGTGCCTACATTTGTGCCTACATTTGAAAATTTCCTGTGGAAAAGCCACGGAAAATTGTCAGCGATGGGGTATTACCTAGTTAGTACACATAGGTATCAAAATAGTAACGTGGCAAACAAAACCGTCAATATTTATGAGCGTGTGAAGGTGGGTGGGAAGTGGAGGGACTGGCCGGTCCTTGTCCCGAAACTCAAGCCTGACGGCAAGCTCTATTTGAAGGATGATCGAGACGGGAAGTTCATGATTTCGTGGTACGAGGGTCGCAAGAAAGCCCG
>JBAWFQ010000064.1:0-3211 GCA_049592035.1 Terriglobales bacterium | reverse complement strand
GCGCACATCAATACCCGAAGCGAACTCAGATCACAAGCTTGCAGGCTTTCCTTGGAAAGCCTCCCGGCGCGCAGGCAATAGTCGTAGGCGAAGTTGGGGGCAGCCGCCGCAGTGGCCCGATATCTGGTTATCGCATTGAACCATAGGATCGGGCGCTGAATGAAGTCCATGGGAGCGAACCCGTACGTCGTGCCACCTTTCAGTGCTGGATACAGGTAGCAGCCGATCAGTCCCATATCGTGATACTGCGGAAGCCAGGAAACCACGACCGGCGCTGGATGGTCGATCACCAGCGGACAGGTAGTCAGAATATTTTCGTGCGTAACGATCACGCCCTTGGGCTCCATCGTCGAACCCGACGTGTACTGGAGAAACAATATCTCCGAAGAATCGACAGGCAGGCGGTCCGAAATCGTATCCACAAAATCTTCCGTCGCGATCCACGGAAGACTCGAAATATAATCTACGTCGACGCCCGACGCAGAGACTCCACGTCTGGCGAGATTCGTCTTCAAGGATGCGTGGTAGTCCCTGCTCGTTAATATCCCAGCCGCTTGGCAATCCTTCGCGATGTGGACCGTCTTATATAGGGCGCTCTGGAAGCCGCGTGAACTGGGTGGATAGACCGGCACGGGAATCAATCCGGCGCGCACGCAACCAAAAAATGCGCAGATCATTTCGAGCCCCGGCGGGTAGGCAAGCAGCAGCCGGTCACCCATCCCGAAACGCCCCTCCCTCAGCAAATGTCCGGCGATCGCTCGCGTTCGATGGAGAAACGACGCGTAGGTGTAGCTTTCGACCGGATCGCCGTTTACGTCAAGGTATGAATAAAGGAGTTTGTCCGGGTGCTCATCTGCCAGCCCATCCAGATAGTCCAGAATTGACGCCGTCGACATCATCAATCAGCGATCCTCCAAGGTCGAATAACGCAAGTCAGTAAACGAAAGCTACCTCGCCAGCGAGCGAGTGAAACACGATCGAGTCTCAAAGTGCAGATCGCAATGTAGACCTGTGGGACTGTGAGAATGTACGCGTAATTTTCTCCTCACAACAAGCGTCGCTCGATTGGCTGGGGAACGGACGTTCTCCCTCTTGCCGCACAGGACGCGAAGCAGACTTGTGGAGCTCCTATACCACATGCAGGAGGCCCCGTTCACTAAGGTTCATTGTTTCGTATATATTAGCAAAATGTTTGCACAATGCCATGCGTCATCGCTTCCAGGGAATGAAGCACCAGCATCCGTGCTTCGTCCGTTCTGAATTTTCTTGATTGCCCTTAATGGCTCGCACTAGAATAATTGCAACGAGACTGTCGACGGCGCGGCAACAATTTCGCTGCGGGTCAGGGCTACGCATGCGGCACATGGAACGCATCGGGTCCCCATTATCATGATCGCGAGGCGCCGGTGACGTTCCAACCCGAAGCAGTGATTGCCCAGCCGATGATTGTCGAAACGATGATTGCCCATCAGCCGGATATCGCGGATCTTGTACCATCGGAAGCTTCAGCTTCGCCGATTATCGAATCCGCCAGTGCGTCTTCATTCCCGAAAGTCTTGCGTAGCCGCCTGGATAAGTTTTTTGCCGATCAGAGTCTTTCTCCCAAAGCGAACCTCACCATGTGGATCAAGATTGCACTGGGTCTGGCAGTCCTCGCGGGCGCATGGATAGCTTTGTATACGCTCAGGCCCGGCTCCTGGAAGTTTGTCGCCCTCTATCTTTTAGGCGGCCTAGCGCAGACCTTCCTTTTGCTGAACATCGCCCATGATAGCAATCACAACGCCATCTCGTCTCGGTCGCACGTCAACAAAGCCCTGAACTATGTCTTTGACCTGTGCGGAATGAGCTCCTACATGTGGCGTATCCTCCATCATCGGGGTCATCACTCCTGCATCAATCTCCACGGTGAGGATGACGCGCTTTCAGGACGCGGCATCTTTCGCTTTACGCCTTATGAACCCCGGGCGCCATGGCACCGGTTCCAGCACATCTATGCGCTCTTGGTTTACGCGATGTTCTCTCTTGATTATGTGTTCTTCAGGGACTTCCAGTGCTTTTTCTTTCCGACCCATGAGTATCTGAGACGCACGAAACATTCTCTGCGAGAATATGCCATTCTCTTTGCCGGCAAGGGCTTCTACCTCACTTACATGCTGATCTTGCCGGTGCTGGTGCTGGGAAAATCGCCTCTGCTGGTCGCCGGGGCGTTCCTCCTCGTCCATTTGGTCGTCGGTTTAGCCGTAACGCTGGTATTCCAGTCGACGCACACCGTCGACAGCACCTACTTTCCCTCGGATCGTGGCGAGTTTGAAAACGGCGTGTATCACATCTTCGCGACAACGGCCGATTATGCGACCGAAAACCCACTTGTAGGTTGGCTCGCGGGCGGGCTCAACCATCACGTCGTTCACCACCTGTGTCCTTTTGTGTGTCACACCCACTATGCGCCGCTGACCAGGATCGTGAAGGAGACTGCCAAAGAGTTTGGGGTTCCCTATAGGCAGCACTCCACCATGACCCTGGCAATCCAGCATCATCTGATACTCTTGCAGCAACTGGGGAATGAAGACGGATTTTGAGCGTCAACTCTTCTATGGGCCAGTTGTCACTTCCTTCGAGTAACATGAAATCTCCCGCGGTTCGAGGCAAGCACCAGATATGAGCTCATCAACTGTCCCAGTTGTTTCCCGGCTTCGCTGCTTTGCGGATTCTCGCGCCATGGCCCGCAATCCGGTGCAAGTTTTGTCCCGCTACAACGAAATCTTCGGCGACACATTCTGGATCCGTTTGGGTGGTCTCAAGGAAGCGATGGTTACCATCGATCCCGCTGTCATTCAGCACGTGTTGAAGACCAATGCCGAGAACTACCAGAAATCCGAAATTCAAGTGAAGCGCATGGGTCACTTCCTGGGTAAAGGCCTGCTCACGACCCATGGAGAAGCCTGGCGCACGCAGCGCCGTCTCATCCAGACGGGCTTCGATCGAAAGCAACTCGATGCGCTCTCATCAATCATGCAGGACTCCCTTGCCGAATCGCTGCGCGATTTCGACAGACAGATCCGCCGCGGCCCCGTGGATATTTATCCCCACCTCATGAAAATCACCTTCGCGATGGTCGCTCGATCGTTATTTGGCGCACGGTTGAAGGATGAAGACATCGATCTTGTCAGCCATACCATCTGCACCGTCCAGGAATTCATTGTCCGGCAAA
>JBAWFQ010000063.1:0-26602 GCA_049592035.1 Terriglobales bacterium | reverse complement strand
AGCTAACAGCGTAGCCTTTGTTTGCATGTCGTCCCCGATGCCTTTATCGTGAGATGCGCTTATCGAGTCTCTCCTCTATGAATGGCCGCATCTTTTTCTGGTCGCTCACCTCCGCGCTCGCGGGATTTCTTTTCGGCTTTGACACCGTCGTCATTTCGGGTGCGGAGAAAACCATTCAGGCGCTTTGGGGGCTGAGTCCCGAACTCCACGGGGTTGCCATGGCTTCCGCTCTTTATGGCACGGTGGTGGGTGCGCTAGTCGGCGGCTGGCCCGCGGACCGGTTTGGACGCAAAGCCACGCTGCTCTGGATTGGCGTACTGTACTTTGTCGGCGCAGTCGGCTCTGGATTGGCGCCCAATGTTTCTACTTTCATCGCGGCGCGTTTCATCGGCGGCCTGGGAATTGGCATCTCGACGGTGGCGGCTCCGCTGTATATTTCGGAAATCGCGCCGGCTAAGCATCGCGGACAACTGGCGGGAATGTTTCAGTTCAACATTGTTTTTGGCATTCTGATCGCTTTTGTGTCGAACGCTCTGCTGGCGGGCGTGGGCGAAAATGCCTGGCGCTGGATGCTGGGCGTGGCTGCGTTTCCTTCGCTTCTCTACACACTGCTCTGTTTCGGACTGCCTGAAAGCCCGCGTTGGTTACTGACCAGAAAAGGCGATCGTGCGGGTGGGTTGAAAGTTCTGCAGCTGATTCAACCCGGCGCGTCTCCACGCGAGATCGAGGGCGAAGCGAACGAGATTGTGGCTGCGTCTTCGGAGAAAGCATCGTCGGCGCATTTCTGGACACGCCGTTTGCGCAGGCCGATTCTGCTGGCGATTTTGATTGCATTCTTCAACCAGCTTTCTGGCATCAATGCGATTCTCTATTTTGCGCCGCGCATCTTTGAACTTACCGGACTAGGTGCGAGGGCCGCGTTATTGCAATCGATCGGCATCGGCATCACTAATCTGGTTTTCACTTTTGTTGGGCTTTGGCTGATTGACCGGCTGGGGCGGCGCACGCTTCTCTTTATCGGGTCGTTCGGTTATATTGCTTCGCTCGGGCTGGTGGCCTGGGCTTTCTTTACGGCGCATTATTCTATTGTGCCGGTTTGTATCTTTGCCTTTATTGCGGCACATGCTATCGGTCAGGGAGCGGTGATCTGGGTGTTTATCTCCGAGATATTTCCCAATCGTCAGCGCGCCGAAGGCCAGGCGCTCGGCAGTTTTACGCACTGGATCTTCGCTGCTTTGCTTACTACTTTTTTCCCGAAGATGGTTTCGGTTTTCCCTCCCGGCTACGTCTTTTCGTTTTTCGCGGGCATGATGGTGCTGCAACTGATTTGGGTGAAGACGATGGTTCCGGAAACTAAGGGTGTGCCACTGGAGCAGATGCAGAAACAACTCGGGATCGAATAGGAACTGACGGCTCGGCAGGCCACTTCTCGAAAAGCGCGAGAAGTGGCGCACCCCTGGTTGTTTCGGTCCGCGCTTCAAAACCGGCCTAGGAACCAACCTTGCGCAGCGCCTCTCGTAGACGACCATGCCGTTGCGTTAAATGCAGGTAGAGTATTTCATCTGGTTTGGATTTGGCTCGGATGACTTGAACGAGGTTTTCTTTTTCCTCTCGTGTCCACTCCCGCAATCGTGGCGCACCCGTCAGGAAGAGTGCAAAATTCTCGAAGGCGGCTTTTTCCAGCGGCTTCCATGAAGATGTAGTAACGCCTAGGATTCGCTCCAGCGCTCGTCTTGAATGCTCGCGCATCTGGACGGCATCTCCGCTAAAATCTTGCGCCATTCGCTGGTTGACTCGCAGGCCGATGTTGCGGGTTGAAAAACTGTCCCACGCTCCCACTTCGCTTCCCGGAAGTTCGTAGAACACATGCCCAGCGGCCAATCGTTTTAGCGTGCGTGCGGGGGTGCGGTATTTGGAGTCGGCGGCGATTTTTTGTTCTTCGCGTTCGGCCAGGCTTTGCAGTTCGGGGCGTCCTGGACGGAAGCCTAGTTTGCGGTAGAACCAGAACGCGCCGGATTCGATTGCCTCCTCGTTTTCGTGGCCCAGTTGGTAGGGATAGACGGAGACGCATGTCGTTCCCATGAGGTGACATAGGCAGCGCAGCACCTGCGCGTAGACCCATCCCGCTTCGCCGCCGCGGAAAGTGTAGAAGGTGTTGAAGCCTACTTCCATCCACTCGCAGAGGCCGATGGCTTCGATGTAGTTGATGGGTACGCCATTCTTCAACGTCAGTCCGGCAACGTAGGCGCGCAGAGGGAGGCGGCGTGCGGGCGGCAGGTTCCAGAGATAGATGGTCACTCCTCGGCCTACATCGGCTCTTACTACCGAACTGGGATCGCCTAGCGTGGTGCCGTAAAGTTCGCGGTAGCGCACCAGCATGACCTCGCGGACGAGGTTCATGACGTCGTCGCCTTGCTTCTGCGAGAGCTTCGTCAGTTGCGGCGGACGCCTTGCTAACTCGGCGGCTAACGAGACCTGGCTTCGGCTGATCAATGGCTCAGGCTCGCTGTGGTAAAAAATTTTGCGGACAGGCTTCCAGTTGCGCGTGCGCGTGATGGTGGAGTTCTCGAGCCTCCAACGCAAGGGAATGCGCAGGGATTCGTAGAGTTCGGCTCTCTCGGTCGGGCCTAAGGGCAGATCGGCGAAGCGCTGAAGGAGCCAGGAGGGAATCCGCCGCGCTGGATCGGAACGCTTCTTGGCGGCGGTCTCGAGCCAGCGGCGCCATGGCATGTCGGCCTCGACATAGGAGTCGTCCTCTAGCAACGGCATGAAGCGCGGGCCGGTGGTGCCTAGTTCGCGTCCGGGGTCGTAGTTTTCCCAGGCAATTTCTACTTTGCCCGGGAGGCGATTAGTGCCGATTAGCCAACTCGCGACATCGAAGCTGAGGGTATCTTCCATCTCGGTACCGGCAATGCCGGAAACCTCGAAGGTGTCGAAGTCATCCATGTCGGCGCCGGCTTGGCGTAATGCTTCCACTTTTTTATGGAAACTATTCAGGATGCGCTCGGTGGCGCGCACCACTGTCGGTCCTTGAGGAAAGGCTCGCAGAAAAAGCAGCGCCTCATGGAAGCGGATTAGCGACTTCGAGTCGGGAAGGCGGCTGGTATCTAGCCTTCTCAGCAGCTTTCCTACGCGGGCGGCCTCTCCGGATCCGAATCGGTAGCGGCAGGCTTCCAGTTCGGCGAGTTGACGGTCGAGGGTGGCGGCGGCCATGGCAGAGTCCTCCTCAGAGTACATCAAGCGGCTTCGGCCACGTTACCCACTCATTCGAAACCAACGCGAATGAGTGGGGTACCCTCCGTGCTTTTACTCCGGTTTCGCGTCCCATGCTATAATCTCTATTCGCCTGAACGATTTACGTCGAGGCTGATCCTGTGATTTCCTCCGCGGGCGGAATCCGAAGTTCCGAGAATCAGCGCAATTCGAGTACTCGTATTACATAGAGAAGAGATGAGGTAGAGCTATGTCCGGCCATTCTAAGTGGGCAACTATCAAGCATAAAAAGGGCGCGCTCGACGCTAAGCGCGGCAAGATTTTTACGCGTCTCATCAAGGAAATAGCGATGGCAGCGAAGTCTGGCGGCGATCCTGACATGAACCCGCGGCTGCGGACGGCGATTCTGGCGGCGAAGGCCGAAAACATGCCCGCCGACAACATCAAGCGCGCCATCCAGCGCGGCACCGGCGAACTGCCGGGCGCCAGCTACGAGGAATTTATTCTGGAGGGCTATGGACCGGGCGGCGTGGCTTTGCTGGCGGAGATTTCTACCGACAACCGCAATCGTACGGTGAGCGAAATCCGGCACGTGTTTGGGAAGAACAATGGGAACATGGCCGAGGCGGGTGCGGTTTCGTGGATGTTTAAAAAGAAGGGTGACATTGTCGTCCCGAAATCGGCGGCTAAGGAAGACGACCTGATGAACATCATCCTCGAAGCGGGCGGCGAGGATTTGAAGGATGAAGGCGAGAATTGGGAAATTTTGACCGAGCCTTCCGCGTATGAAGCTGTGCTTGAGGCCGTGAAAAAGGCTGGCATTACACCGGCTTCGTCTAGCGTGAGCATGGTTCCCGATAACTACATCAAGCTGGAGGGGCAGCAGGCGGCGCAGATGATTCGGCTGCTCGAAGCGCTGGAAGATAGTGACGATGTGCAGAACGTGCACGCTAACTTCGACATCGACCAGAAAACTCTGGAAGAGGTTGCGGGCTAGGTTGAAACAATCGGGTGATCGGGCCATCGGGTCATCTGAGTTGCACAAACGTTTGGATTTGATTTTCGATCAGCCGATGGCCCGATGACCAGATCGCCCGATCAGTTTTCGGCAGCTCTGCCGAACTTTTCAACAGCCCCGTGGAAAAGTTTGTGGAAAATTGGGAACTTACTCTTGTAACCTTCTGTTAACGAATCGCTTCAACATTCTGCACTGCATCGGGTGCTTGCTGGATTAACTCTCGGCTATGAATTGCTGCCGGTGAAGACTCGTCTCGACAAACTGCTGGTAGAGAGGGGCTTAACGCCTTCGCGCGCGCGCGCGCAAGCGCTCATTCTCGCGGGAAAAGTTCTGGTCAACGAGCAGAAGGTCGAGAAGGCGGGCGCATCGATTGATGCCGATGCGAACGTGCGCTTGTTAGGCGAAGATCTCCGCTATGTCAGCCGGGGCGGTCTTAAGTTGGAGAAGGCTCTCGAGCACTGGCGCATTGATCTTCGGGGCAAGGTCTGTCTGGACGTTGGCGCTTCTACGGGAGGCTTCAGCGATTGCATGCTGCAGCACGGTGCGGGCCGGGTGATCGCGGTCGACACCGGCTATGGACAGATCGATTTCGGACTGCGCAACGATCCGCGCATTCGACTGCTGGAGAAAACCAACGCTCGCTACCTCGAACCTTCCGACATCGGCGAGGCGATCGACTTTATCGCCATGGATGTCTCTTTCATCTCTGCCACCCTGGTGCTGCCGGCGGTGATTCGTGCGGCCTCGTTTTATTGGGGCGTGACGCGCGAAAACCTTTCGCAGATTGTGGTGCTGGTGAAGCCGCAGTTCGAAGTGGGCAGGGAACTGGTGGGGAAAGGGGGAATCGTGCGCGACGAAGCGGCGCAACTGGCGGCCGTGTCCAAGGTGGAGGCGGCGCTCGTGGAACTGGGATGCTTGCGCCCTGAATGGATCGAATCTCCTATCCTTGGCGGCGAGGGCAATCGCGAGTTCCTGCTCCACGCAGAGTTTTCGACGCCGGTTGCGGGCTGATTCTGTACAATCGAAAGTCCGATGCCAGAACCATCGCCCCAACGCAAGCTCCGCGGCAAGTTCAAAAGCAACACCGAAGCGATGCCCAAGTCTGCCCGAAAGTCCAACCAGAAAACTGTAACCATTATTTCGAAGCCGGGGCGTCCCGAGTTGTCGGAAGTGTTGCCCGCACTGGAGAAATGGCTAAGGCAGCGCAACTGCGTGGTGGTGGTGGACGAGGAAAGCGCGGCGTACTTTTCGGCGTCTCAGGTGATGGCGCGCAGTGAATTGGCTGCGTGCTCACCGGAACTGGCGCTGGTGTTCGGCGGCGACGGGACTTTGCTGTCGGCAGCGCGTGCGGTCTCGGAAGCGGGAACGTTGATTCTCGGCATCAATCTCGGCACGCTCGGATTCATGACGGAACTGGCGATCGCCGATCTGTATCCAGCCTTGGAGGCGATCGAGAAAGAGAGCTACATCGTCGACAGCCGGTCGATGCTGCGAGGCACGCTCATCCGGGACGGCGAGGTTGCCACCACGCACGTTGCTTTGAACGAGGTGGTCGTGAGCAAAAGTGCGATTGCGCGCTTGAACCACTTCGAGCTTTTTGTGGACGCGGAGTTTGTATCCAGCTATCGAGCCGATGCGTTGATCATTGCCACCCCGACCGGTTCGACCGCGTATTCCCTGGGAGCGGGAGGGCCGATTCTTAACCCGGATGTGGATGCCTTTCTCATTACACCCGTTTCGCCCCACGGGTTGACGCATCGTCCGGTGGTGGTGCGCGATACAGTCGAGATTGAGATTCGCGTCAAGACTGGGAAAGAGGAAGCCTATCTGAGCTTTGATGGGCAGGTCGGCACGCCCGCGCGAGTGGGCGATATCGTGCGCTGCGTTAAGGCGGAACATCCAGCGCGGCTGTTGCGGTTTAAGAAAACATTCTTCGAGGTGCTCGGCACCAAGCTCAAGTGGGGAGAGCGGTAAAGTAAGGTGTCAGGTCTCAGGTGTCAGGTTGCGGGGGACATTTTGAATGAAATCCATCCAGGCTTAGCCGAGCACATACTCGACACAGGTGAAGTTCGATTGAACTATGCGGAAGGCCCTGCCCAGGGACCGCCCCTCGTGCTGCTGCACGGACTCGGGCGGCGCTGGCAGGTATTTCTGCCGGTGATTCCCGCGCTGAGCCTGCGCTGGCATATCTTCGCGGTTGATCTGCGTGGTCATGGCAAATCGTCGCGCGTAGCTCGCGGATACCATGGCCCGCAATATTCCGAAGACATCGCATGCCTTCTTCGCGAGCGCGTTTCCGCTCCCGCCGTGCTCTTTGGACATTCGCTTGGCGGAATGGTGGGCATGTGGGTTGCTTCGCATCATCCGGAATTGGTGCGGGCGCTGATTCTTGGCGACAACATTATCGTTCCGCGGCAGCTTCGCAATCCGATGTACACGGCGCTGTTCACTGGATTACGCGACCTGGCGCGGCGCGGGGGATCGATCGAGGAGATTGCGGAGGGCATTGCCAACATAGTGTTGCCCGCTCCGAGCGGCAGGCTGGTTGCGATCCGCGAGTTTCCGGGGAACGATGAAGCTTATCTGCTGGCTTGGGCGCGTTGCGTGCAGCAGGCCGATCCGGATACCTACGACATGACGCTTGATGGATCGTCGATTGCGGGGTGGGACGGCGAGACGGTGTTGCGCGGGATTGCTTGTCCAACTCTGCTTCTACAGGGGACGCCAGAATTGGGCGGCTTGATGTCCGACGCGGATGTGGCGCTGGCCACGCGGTTGTTGGCGCATCACGCGCATGTGAAGTTTCAGAACCTGGGACACGCGTTGTTCATTCAGCAGCCGGAACCGGTGATCAGAGCAGTGACGAATTTTTTGGAGTCGCTGTGATTAGCTCGTGGAGTGACGGGCGTCCTCGCCCGTCCGGCCGGGCGGGACGCCCGGCTCTCCATTAAAACTGTTCCATCCTCATCTGATCCTCGAAGCTCTCGCGGAGGCGTATCACTTTCGCGTTCGCACCATCCACTAGCACCTCCGCCGCCCGGCCGCGGGTGTTGTAGTTCGAACCGAGCACCGCACCGTATGCGCCGACGTCCAGAACGGCCAGAAGGTCTCGCTCATTGACCTGTGGAAGTTTTCTGTCGCGCGCAAAAAAATCGCCAGTCTCGCAGATTGGACCAACCACATCGGTGACCTCGGTCGCGCCCGATTCGCGGTGCACCGGGACAATTTCGTGATACGCGCTATACAACGAAGGACGCACGAGATCGTTCATCGCCGCATCGACAATCAGAAAACGTTTGTGGTTATTCGTCTTCCGGTAGAGGACGCGTGTGAGCAATACGCCCGCCGGGCCCACAATCGACCGTCCGGGTTCGAGCAGTAAATGCAGCTTTAAGCTGCGCAACGGACTTAGCACTGCTTTTGCGTATGCCGTAATTTGATTCTTGAAATTCTCCTGCACTCCTTCGTACGAAATTCCCAAGCCACCGCCGGCATCGATGTAGCGAATGGCGTGTCCCTGGTGGCGTAGGTCGCGGACTAGATCGGCCACGCGTTCGAGCGCTTCCTGAAATGTATCTACATCGGTAATCTGCGAGCCGATGTGAACACTCACTCCGGCCACTTTCAGATAAGGCTGCTTCGCGGCCTCGGCATAGAGCGTCAACGCCTCGGGAATCGGAACGCCGAATTTGTGTTCATGCAGTCCGGTCGAAATATAGGGATGAGTTTTCGCCGAAACGTCGGGATTGACCCGCACCGCGACCGGCGCGCGCTTCTTCAATTTGGCCGCGGTGGCTGCGAGCAGGGTTAACTCTGAGGCGCTTTCAATGTTGAAGAGCAGTATCCCGGAGCGCAGGGCGAGCTCCATTTCCGCGGCGGTTTTGCCGACGCCGGAGAATACAACCTTGCTCGCAGCCTTGCGGCTGGCGCGCAGAACTCGCTGTAATTCTCCGCCTGAAACCACGTCGAAGCCCGCGCCTTCGCGGGATATCAATCGTAGAATCGCCAGCGTGGAATTGGCTTTGACCGAATAGCACAGTGTGTATGGAACGGACTGAAAGGCGTGCGCAAAGGCGTGCAGCCGCGCTCGAATCATCGCCGCGGAATAGACGTACAGTGGAGTTCCGTGGCGCGCGGCTAGATCTTCCAGCGGCACAGCCTCGCAGTACAACTCCGTGGCGCGTGACGCCGAAGACGGGCTCTGATACCCAAATGCGGGAGGGCGTAACGCTTGCGATGCGTGCGCTTGCTTCACTTGCGTCTGCCCGTTCCCGCTTTGACTTTGATAGCTACGACGGTCTGATCGTCGAAGGCATCCACGCCCGCGGCAAAATCCGCGACTGCCTTGAAGATTTCGTTGACCACGCAGTCCGCCGATTTCGTGGCGCAGCCGGCTACGATCGCTTCCACCCGCTCCTGCCCGAACGACTGGCCATGGCGGTTGCGGGCATCGAGAATGCCGTCACTGAGGAACACGAACAGATCGCCGGGCTTGGCTTTGAAACTGAATTCGTCGTAATCGGCTTCGTCAAAAAGGCCGAGGGGGAGCCCCATCGCCTCGATGAACTCAAGTTTGCCCTCATGATAATAAATGGGCCGCGGCAGGCCAGAATTCGCCACCAGCAGGGTGCGCTTCTCATCGTCCCACACGGCGTAAATGATCGACACAAACTGCGCCGCAATCCGGCGCTCGGCGAGAGAGAGGTTGACGGCAGACAGCATCTCGGCCGGGCCCGGCTCGATCGGCGCATGGGAACGCAGAATGCCGCTAACCAGCGCGGCATAGATCGCGGCCGGAGCGCCTTTGCCGCTGACGTCGCCAACGGCGATCCCGAGGCGCGATAACGAATAAGGAAGGAAGTCGTAAAGATCGCCTCCGATAGCGCGGGCGGGAACAAACTTCGCCTGGACATCGAGATGGTGCATTTTGGGAAGCGAATGCGGAAGCAAGCGAAACTGCAGTTCGCGCGCCAGCGCCAGATCGTGTTCCAGGCGCTGCTCTTGCCGGGCAACTTGTTCGTATAGGCGGGCGTTTTCAATGGCGATGGCCAACTGCGCCGCCAGCGTGGTCAGGGTGCGTTTGTGATCCTCGGTAAAATAACCGCGGCGCGTGTGCTCGAGATCGAGCACCCCGATTACCTTCTCCTGGTAGATCAGCGGAACCGCAAGCTCCGAGCGGGTTTCGGGATTCACTGCGATGTAGCGCTCACTTTTGGCGACGTCGGGCACCAGAGCCGCTTCCTTGGCCTGGGCGGCGTATCCGACGACTCCGCGGCCGAGTGGAATGTCGTGCTTGCGATGCAGTCTTTCTTCGAAGCGCTGCGAAAACCGGTGCTGCAGCTTTTCTCCTTGCTCATCCAGCAGAAGAATGCTGAACATCTGGTAGTCGATCAGGCGCTTCAGCAACTCGGCGATGCGCTTAAGCAATTCATCGAGGTTCAGAATCGAGGTGAGTTCGCGAGCAATCTCGTTCAGCAGCAGCAGGGTCCGGGCCTGGCGCGTGGTGCGCGTGTGCAGGCGCGCGTTTTCGATGCCCACCGCCATGCGCGACGCGATCAGCGTCAGCAGGCGTTTGTGCTCTTCGGTGAAGTAACCCTTTTCGCGCGCCTCCAGGTCGATTACGCCAATCACCCGGTTCTTGACAATGAGCGGGATGGCGAGTTCGGAGTGAACATTGGGTAGGGCATCGATGAAGAAATCATCCTTCGTGGCATCGGCGACCAGCACGGCTTGGCCAGTTTCGGCGGCGCGTCCGGTGACGCCCTGGCCCACTTTCACGCGCAGGCGGTCGACGATTCCCGGCGGATACCCAACGTGGAAACGAACGTACAACTCCTGCAGGGGTTCGTTGAGCAGCAGGATGGCAAAAATTTCGTAATCAATGACCTTACGTACCAATTCAGCCACGCGCCGCAGCGTGGTTTCCAGGTCGAGCGTGGTGTTCACCACGTCGGCCACTTCGAGCAGAAGAGGGTCCACCTCGGAGGCGCGTCCATTTTGCGAGGCGGTCGTTTTCACAGGCTTCATCATAACAGCGGAGTAATTTGTAATTGGCGATTTGTAATTGGTAATTTAAGAACCAAAACCACAAAATTTGAAAATTGCAAATTACAATTCACCAATTACAAATTTTCAAGCACGCAGATATCTGGAAGATTGCGATACCGTTCTGCGTAGTCCATGCCGTAGCCAACCACGTAGGCATCGGGAATGGTGAAGCCGATGTAATGCGCCTCGATCGGCTGCTTGCGGCGCGAAGGTTTGTCGAGCAGCGCGGCAATGCGCAGCGACCTTGGCTGATGCGCCCGCAGCAGCTTCGAAATGTAGTTCACCGTCAACCCGGTGTCGAGGATGTCTTCGACGAGAATCACATTGCGGTCCGCCAGCGACTGATCCATGTCTTTGGTCAACCGAACCTCGCCGAGTGAATCCCATGCGGCATGGCCCGCCGGATCATCCTTCACGGAGGGGCGGTTCCCGTAACTTGAGACGCCGATGAAGTCGAAGGTGGCGTCGAGGTGAACCTGGCGCGCAAGATCGCTCAGGAAAATCGCCGCGCCCTTGAGAACGCCGACAAAGATGATGGATTGGCCTTGGAAATCGCGCGCAATCTCCTTTCCCAGTTCGGCGACCCTCCGGGCTATGGTGTCACGGGAAAGCAGCACCTTGAGTTCGGGCATTGAGCACCATCTTAATACATGGGTTTGGTGCCACCGGGATGGATTAAATTCGGATATACTCAGCGACCATGAAATCAGGGGTCAAGTATTGCCTGGATTTTGCAGTGTTGCTTTGCGCTGCTTTGTCTCTCTCTCTGCCACTTGCGGCGCAATCTCAGGATGCCGCACTTTCGCGCGCTGGCACCGTGCTCGCCTCCATGCCACATGCGCAGAAGATCGATCAGGTTGCGATTTCTCCCGATGGAACTCAGGTTGCCTACATCATCGGCGCAGAGCTCACCGTGACCGCGGCGAGCGGCGGGCCTCTCCGGACGATCTCTTTGGAAGCTAAACTTCCTTTGCGCGAGGTCGCATGGTCGGCGGATAGCAAACAGATGGCATTCCTGGCTGACTTGCCGGGTGACACTCCCGTGGCCCAAGTATGGACGCTAGCGCTCGAGACAGGTGTCCCGGCTAAGCGGGCGGAGCTAAAAGGTTATGTGCAGACGCCGCGTTTTTCTCCGGACGGGACGCGCCTGGCGATCCTTTTTATTGAGGGGCTCCCGCGGGTGGCGGGGCCACTGGAGCCGATGATTCCGCTGGCGGGCGTGGTTGATGACAAAATCTACGAGCAGCGCCTCACCACCATTGATTTGAGCACAAATGATTTGAGAACGCACAAGCTGGCGCAGGTCACGCCCGCCGATGTTTACGTTTACGAATACGACTGGACTCCCGACGGAAAGTCCTGGGTGGCAACGGCGGCGCATGGATCGGGCGACGCCAATTGGTGGGTCGCTCGGCTCTATTTGATCGACGCGCAAACGGGTGCGATGCGCGAGATTTACACGCCTAAATGGCAGATGGAGGACCCGCACGTTTCACCGGACGGCAAGAATGTAGCTCTTCTCGAAGGGCTGATGAGTGACGAGGGAATTACCGGGGGCGATATCGTGGTTGTTCCAATCGACGGTGCTGGCGCGGGTGCGGGTGCGGGTGCGGCGCGGAATATCACTCCAAATCTCAAGGCGTCTCCTTCTTCGCTGGCGTGGACATCTCCCGACCGCATCCTCTTCTCCGCGAACGTCGATGGCAATTCAGGCTTTGGCAGCGTGAGTGTTACCGGAGGCGAAGTGCAGATATTGTGGACCGGCGAAGAACTCGCCGCCGCGATTTCGGATGCATGGGGACCCGGCGCTTCCTTCTCTCGCGATGGAATGATAACCGCTGTTGTACGCCAATCGGCCGACACTGCACCCGAGGTTTGGGCTGGACGGATCGGCAAGTGGAAGCAGGTGACCCACGTCAACGGCGGCGTCCAGTCTTCATGGGGCGCGATGCACAATATTCACTGGATGAACGGTGGCACGCGAGTGCAAGGCTGGCTCATGCTTCCCAAGGATTACGCGCCCGGCAAGACATATCCGCTCGTGGTCAGCGTGCACGGCGGACCGTCGTGGGCGTGCGCGTCTCGTTGGGATGAAGGCATCACTGCAGGCGCATCGGCGATGGGTTACTTCGTTCTCTGTCCAAACCCGCGCGGCAGCTACGGACAGGGAGAGGCCTTCACGCAAGCCAACCTTAAAGATTTTGGCGGCGGTGATTTCCGCGACATCATGGCCGGCATCGATGCCGTCTCGAAGGAATATCCGATTGACGCCAAGCGCATCGGTATTCGCGGGCACAGCTATGGCGGATACATGACCATGTGGGCCGAAACGCAGACCGAGCGTTTTGCTGCCGCTGTCGCGGGCGCTGGACTTTCAGACTGGCTCAGTTATTACGGGCTGAACGATATTGATGAATGGATGATTCCATTTTTTGGAGCATCGGTTTATGACGATCCCGCGGTCTACGCTAAGAGCGACCCTATGCACTTCGTCAAGGCGGTGAAGACGCCTACGCTGATTCTGGTTGGCGACCGCGACGGCGAGGTTCCGATGGAACAATCCGTGGAATGGTGGCACGCGCTTAAGACCATGAAGGTGCCGACTCGGCTGGTTGTTTATCCGAACGAAGGGCACTTGTTTGTGAAGCCAGCCGATGCGCGCGACTACACTTTGCGCACTCTGGAGTGGTTTGACGAGTGGTTCGCGAAAGCGGCGGCGCACTGAGGCTCATTGCGCACGCTTCGACAAGTCACTAGAATTTCTAGTTCGCAACTTGCACCAGGAGTGTTTTGTGAATCTCAAAGGAATCCAACTTACCTGGCTTGGCCACTCTACCTTCCGCATTCAGACGCCGGAAGGGAAGACGCTTTACGTCGATCCCTGGATCATGGGCAATCCCATGTGTCCGCAGAGCGAAAAGAACGTTAAGAAGGCCGACGCGCTGATCTGTACTCATGGACACGGCGATCACATCGGGGACGCGGTGGAGGTAGGCAAGAAGCTGAATCCGATTGCCGTCGGCATCTTTGAGCTGTGCTTGTGGCTGCAGAAAAAAGGCGTCAAACAGATTGCTCCCATGAACAAGGGCGGCACGCAAACTGTCGCCGGCGTGAAGATCACGATGGTGCACGCGGTGCACTCCTGCGGCATTCAGGATGGCGACGAAATCATCTACGGCGGCGAGGCTTGCGGCTACGTGCTCGAGTTCTCGAACGGAGTCAAGCTCTACCACGCGGGCGATACCAACGTTTTCAGCGACATGGCCATTATTCGCGACCTCTACGCGCCTAAGATTGTCATGCTGCCGATCGGAGACCTCTTCACCATGTCGCCGCGCGAGGCTGCCTATGCCTGTAAACTGCTGCAGCCGGAAATTGTCATCCCCATGCACTTCGGTACGTTTCCTCCGCTGACGGGAACGCCCGGCGCGTTGCAGAAACTGGTGCCTGACGTGGAAGTGCTGGAAATGAAACCGGGGCAAACGATCTCGTAGCTGGGCGTTCATAGCAGGGAGATGCCCGGGACGGGCGAGGACGCCCGTCGCTCCACTGACAAATCCTGAAGGATTGGCATGACTAACAAAACCACAAACCCCGACTGGCGCATGGGCGGAATTACAGTTTCTGCCGTCGAAGACTACCTCTACGACATGCTGCCGCCGCGCGACGAAGTTCTCGTGGAGATGGAAAATTACGCCGCCAAGAACGATGTGGCTATCGTCGGCCCTGCGGTCGCGCGCGTGCTTTATCAACTTGCTGTGATCAGCGGCGCGAAGAAAATCTTTGAAATGGGCTCGGCCATTGGCTATTCCACTATCTGGTGGGCGCGGGCGGTGGGCGACGGCGGACGCGTCATCTATACCGACGGCGATCCCCAGCGCGCCGAGAAAGCCCGCCGCTATTTTGATCGCGCCGACGTCAGCCAGCGCATCGCGGTTCGCGTGGGCGATGCGCTCGAGATTCTATCCGAGGAGAAGACACCTTACGACATCATCTTCAATGACGTCGATAAGACCGACTACCCGCGCGTCTTCCGCTTAGCGCTCCCACGCCTTAAAAAGGGTGGACTTTTCATCACGGATAACGTTCTTTGGAGTGGCAAGCTCCGTCAACCCAACCCGGACGCCCAAACCCAAGCCATCCTGGAATTCAACAAATTGATCTGCGAATCGAAGGATCTGTTTACGACTATCCTGCCGATCCGCGACGGAGTTGCGGTTTGCGTGAAAAAGTAAGAGATCCGGCGCGCCGCACTTGTGGCGCACGGTGTTAGAATTGCCAGTTTCCTTCACAGACATGAAGCCCCTGACACCGTTGCCCGTCGAACAGATTCCCGAAACTCTGCCCCGCACGCTAGCCCACGCACGGCCCGACTCCTGGAGTGACGTCCTGGTGGTGGGCGCCGGCCCCACCGGCTTGGCTTGCGCCATCGAGGTGCAGAAGGCCGGGTTCAAGGCCATCCTCATTGACAAGGGATGCCTCGTCAATTCCATCTATCACTATCCGACGAACATGGTGTTTTTCACCACGCCGGAGTTGCTTGAGATTGGCGACATTCCTTTCACTACATCTCTGGCTAAACCTACGCGGCTCGAGGCTCTGGAATATTACCGGCGCGTCGCCGAGCATTTTCACTTGCATATACGCCAGTATGAGTGGGTGAAGACCATCGCTGGGGAAGACGGCGATTTTCGCGTGACCGCGACCGACCGGCACGATGCCATCCACGACTATCGCGCGCGCAAGATCGTGGTGGCCACCGGCTACTACGATCTTGCCAACCAACTGGAAATTCCTGGCGAGGACCGGGAGAAGGTCTTCCATTACTATCGGGAACCGCATCCTTATTACGACACCGACGTGGTAGTGATTGGCGGCAAAAATTCCGCGGCCGAAGCGGCGTTGGATTTGTGGCGGCATGGGGCGCGCGTCACACTCGTCCATCGCGGATCGCGAATGCATGACCACGTCAAGTATTGGGTGCGGCCCGACATCGAGAACCGCATCAAGGCTGGTGAAATCACCGCGCACTTCAACAGCACGGTGCAGGAGATCGGGGGAAGCTGGGTCATGTTGGGAACTCCCGACGGCCCGCTTCGCTTGAAAAACGACTTTGTATTCGCGCTTACCGGGTACCATCCCGACTACGATTTTCTGCGCAGCGTGGGGATCGAACTGGCTACGGAACAGCTCCGTCCGGTTTGCGATCCGGAGAACCTGGAATCGAATGTGGCAGGAATCTATGTTGCGGGAGTGATTGTGGCGGGCTCGCGGACAAATGAAATCTTCATCGAGAACGGGCGCTTCCACGGCAAACTGATCGCGGCCCACCTCAGCGAAAAGCTGGGCCGCGGCAACCCAAATTTTCCTCTTGACGCAACTTAACGTGTAACCGTATAGTTACGCATTATGCGGAACCGAGTGGTTACATATTTACCGGAGGCCACGTTTCATGCGCTGGCCGATCCGACCCGGCTTGCCGTCCTCGATCTCTTGCGCCGGGGGCCGCAGCCGGCGGGGCAGATCGCGGCCGCTTTCCCTATTTCTCGTCCGGCGATTTCCAAGCACCTGCGCCAGTTACGCAAGGCGCGGCTGGTGGTGGAATCCCGCAGCGGACGGCACCGCGTTTATCGGCTGAATCCCGCACCGCTGCAAGCCGCGAATGCATGGCTCGAGCGATACCGCCAGTTCTGGCAAATGAATCTCGGCAGCTTGAAAACTTTCGTTGAACAGGAGTACGCCCGCGAGTCAGGCGACCTCTCACTAAAGAAGCCCAAGAAACACAAGTTGACCCCGATCACCACAACGAAGAATGGGTTTTTCTCGACCACGGCAAGGAAATGAAAGAAGTGTTCACGCTTGGGCGGGTGAAGTAAAACCTCAGCGGCTGAAGAGTTTGCTGAAAAAGTCGAATTTCGATGTCCGGCCCCTAAAGGGGCATCTGATTTCAAACGACTTGCGGTATCGCTAAAGCGATACCCTGATACGAAACCTAGTTTTTCAGCAATCTGTGAAGCCGCATGTTGAGCGAATGCGGTAACCGCAGCGCTGAAGCGCTGCGCCACCCGAAATCCGCCACCCGAAATCAAGGTGCAGAGCAATCGGAGACGACTATGTCGAAAGCGATTATTACTCCCGATCAGGACGCGATTATCTGTGAGATCGAAATTGAGGCTCCGGCTGAGCGTGTGTTTCGCGCACTCACCAACTCGGACCAACTCATGCGCTGGTTTACCGACGCAAGTTGCCCGGTTAAGTCCTGGCAGATGGATGCGCGCCTGGGAGGCAGCTACAGCTACGCTACGGAGAAGGGAAACTTCGAGGTCAACGGAGTGAGCGAATTCGAGTGTCGCGGCGAGATTGTTGAATTCGATCCACCGCGTCTGCTTGTTTACACCTGGATCGCTAACTGGCATCTCGATCCGCAGAAAAAAACCATTGTGCGCTGGGAACTCACGCCCAGTGCTTTAGGCACGCACGTACGTGTGACCCACAGTGGCCTTGCGCAGGAGTCCGTAGCCCGCAAAGACTACAGCGGCGGTTGGCCGGGCGTGGTCGAAAAGCTCAGACAATTTGCGGAAGCGGGAAAGCGATAGTCGCTCTCAAAGTTGGCAGACTCATCGGGGAGATGCCGGCGCTGGCGGAGACAGGCCAGATGGCGGCAATGCGGGCGTCGATTTCTGGTTAGCGGCTAACAATTCGCGCGCGCGGCCACGACCTTCGGCCAGCTTCGCGCCGAAGGTCGCATAATTTGGCAGCGCGGACAGCTTCTGCCCAAAGCGCTCTGCACTGTCAAAAGCCTTGAGCGCTTCTTTCGGTCGATTCATGGCTAGATCGACATTGCCTAGCGATAAATAGCGCCCGGCGGGAAACAGGGCGAGGTCAGCCGCATTTTGTAGCGCGGACGCCGCTTCCGGATAATTTTTTTCTGCGATCATCAACTGAGCCAGGAGATACCAGCCGGTGTCCGTCGGGTGAATGCGGAGAGCGTGACGATACTGCGCTTCGGCCTCCGCGAGCTTTCCGTCCGCCTGCAGCAATTGTCCGACGAGCAGCGGCAGGCCCGGATCGTCCGTAAAGAGGGCCGCGGCGTGGGCGGCTGCGTCGAGGGCCTCCTGGTCGCGTCCCAACACGTAGTAAATCGACGCTGCATTCGCGTAGAAGTTGTATGCGTCGGCGCGAGCGGTGGCGGCGGATTGACCGGCGGTTGGCGGCGTAATTCGATAATGTGCGCAGTCGATTTTGAACCGTTCGGTCCACGGCTGGTTCTTGGGGCGATTGCGCACAAGGACGATAGACACATCGTCGAGATAGACAGGTGTCCAGCCGCTACTCTCGCAGTACTGCTTCAGGGGGACGTGTTCGAGCCCGCCGATTCGCGCCAGTGAAAGAATGATGGTGTTGATCCCGTAGTGGTCGGCTTCCTGGGTCCACAGGGCTGAGTCGGGAGGCGACTCGACCAGGGTCGATTGCTGCTCCAATACTTCGAGAGGGAAGGGAATTCCGCGGCCATCGGCGAAGTCGGGGTACTTGGGGCCGAGGCGAAGGGTGAGGTATCCGCCGCTGGCGTAGTCGTGGAAGAGTTGCGCGGGAAGCGCGTTGCTGGCAATGAATTCGGTTGCACGTTGCGGATACCACCACGACAGCCCTGCACCAAAGGAAGAGAGTTCGCCATTGGCCAGATAGGACCGATTGCTGATCGTGTCGGCGATGTGGAGCAAGGCCAATGCCGCGACTAATGCCGCGATGGTTGCCGTCGCTACGGCAGCGCGCACTTTAACCCGCGGCTTAGGAAGCGAAAGGAAAGAGCGGGAAAACACTTCGCCCGAGATAACGATTACGACAATGGCGAACAACGCCTGGAAGCGGACATGTTCCACCGAGAGATAGGCCGCGCCGGCGAGGAGCAATGCGTCCGCAAACTGGCGGCGATAGAGAGCGGTTGCGGCTGCAAAGCCGGCAAAGACAAGCAGCCACCAGTAGCCGCTGTTCGGATCGCGGAGTTGAAGCGCGCTTGCGAAGGACGCGGCTGTGAGACGCATGGCAGCCCACTCGCTGACCACGGCGCTCTGGAACTCTGCCAGTTTGTTGTGTGCGCCTAGCGCGCGATAGACACCAATGCCCCATGGATTGATCGCTGTCGCAAGAACTGAGAGTACGATCCAGGGCGCTGCGCTCTTCATGCGCGCAGTGGCGGCTGACCGGCGCGAAGCGGAACAGAACTCCAGCGACTCCCATGCCACATACGCGCCCAGCAACGCGATTCCGGCTGTGAACCCCGAATGCGCGTTGACCCAGACCAGCATCATCAACGGCAAAAGCCACAGGCGCGTTTTTGTTTCTCTTTTCTCTTTTCCTGTTTCTCCGGATTCTTCATGGCGGTGCTGGCACAACAGCGCCAAATATGCGGCGAAAAAAAATGTGGTGAAGAGTTCGGCTCGGGGCGCGGTGCGAAAAGCAATCGAGGGCACGGCGAAAATAGCCAGCGCGCAGGTTAGGATACGCGGACGTCCAACGGCAACCGCTACCGCGGCGGCGCAGGCCAACGCGTTGAGCCACGACAGGGCGGCGAACCCGCCAACTGTATAGACGAGATACAGCAGCGCGCCCCCGAATGGCGGATAAATCCAGGGCACTCCATAGGCCGTGTAGGACAGGACATCGGTTCGCGGCACCGCGTGATGAGTCACGAGGTAGCGGCCGAGCGCCAGCAACCATCCCACGTCGAAGTCAGCCACGGTGCGCAAGCCGGCGACAAACGCGTAGGCCAAGGCGAGCCCGAATAATGCTCGGACTGCGAGGCGGCGCGTTCGCTCGCTGAAGAGGTCGGTCTCCATCAGGGAATCCTATGTGGTTATTCTCAATCATAGGAGTGCGGGATGGGTTTCCACAAAACAGGCGGTTACGGTGGTCACCGATGGCCCAAGCTTCACGCAGTGGCATCTTTCGCGATTGCCAACCGTGCTTCGAGAGCATACACTCCCCGGAGCGTCGAAACGGGCGTTGAAGCGCAGGGTGTTTGGCTTGGGTCAACACTCGTGAGGGGGAAAAATTATGAGCACGCAAGATCTAACTTTCGGTGTTTCCGTCGCAACGAATTCCTGCCGAGTATCTCGGGTACGCATCTGGTCGCGCGGATTCTTCCTGCTGGCTGCGGGCGCTCCCTTGATGTTTTTTTCAGCGCCGGCGCGCGGCCAGGCAGCCGCAAGCGTGGTGCAAACCGATGTCAAGTTGGTGATCGGCGGCGACACGATCAAAAACAATTCGGTCGGGACACTTTCGGTGGTCGGCAGTTCGCTGCAGTTCGCTTCCGGCAAGAAGAAGAAAATGGAGGTGGAAGCCTCCTCCATTGTGGACATCTCTACCAATGAAGATAGCCGGCAGAATATAACTGGCGCGGCGCACTTCGCTACGATGGCCATCCCTTATGGCGGCGGACGGGTCCTAGCCCTGTTCTCACACAAGGTGGATGTACTGACGACGGAATTTAAGGACGCTAACGGCGGCTATCATGGCACTGTCTTTGTGCTTCCTCAGGGCCAAGCTGCTCCGTTCAAAAGGCAACTTGTCGGGATGGGCGCGAAAGCCAGCGTTCCCCTCGCAGAACCGGCGCCAGCCGATAAGAATAAATAGGAGGACAAAATTTTGAAAGATCACTCTCGATCGGCAGTCTCAGTCGTTTTCCCCGTCGTTGTTGTTTGCGCCCTCCTTTTGATGGTTAGCTCTCTGTTTGGGCAGACGGGTTCAAGCGATTCCAAGAGCGCGCAGAAGTTCTCTGCCTCCTCCATTCAAATCGAGCCCACGGATGCGGGCGACGTGCCTGTGCCGCCGGAATTCCGTATGGCCGTCTACGAAAATCTGATCACGCAGATCGAGAAAACGGGCAAGTTCCAGCACGTTTATCGCAGCGGCGACAAGGATGCAGCCAGCGCGCCCGACCTGGTCACGCTGCACACCATGGCGAAATCTTTCACCAAAGGCAGCCAGAAGAAGCGCGAAGTAACCACCGTCTCCGGATCGACCTCTCTTACCCTCGCAGTCCACATCACGGACCACGCCGGGCAGACGCTTGTGGATCGTGACGTCCAGGGTAAAGTGCGTTTCATGGGAGAAAACCTGCGCGCCACCTACGATTTCTCGAAGAAGGTCGCTAACATCGTGCGCGAAACTTTCTAGTCCGAGGAGAGACAAAGCCCAAGCTTCAGACAGCCGTGGAATCCCACCCTTACGTCGCAAAAGGCGCGACGTTAGGTTGGGGCACCCTGAGTCATTGCAAAATCCCGCCGCCGCGCTACTGCTGCCTGCGACGCCCCTGTCGGGCTTCGCCCGACTGGACAGACGAGGGCGTCTGTCCCTACGTGATTCTTGGCTGGTTTATACTGACTCCATGTCGGGGTCCGCTGACAAGACGTTTTACCTGGAAACTTTTGGGTGCCAGATGAATGCTCACGACTCGGAGAAGGTCGTGGGGACGCTTTTGTCGCAGGGGTATCGGCAGGTTCCTACGGTTGAAGAGGCGGGGCTGGTGCTTTATAACACTTGCTCGATTCGCGATAAGGCGGAGCAGAAGGTGTTTAACCGGCTGGCGGATTATAAGAAGCTTCGGGCGCAGGGGAAGCAGTTTGGCGTCCTGGGATGCGTGGCGCAGCAGGAGGGGGAGAAGATTTTTGAGCGCGCTCCTTATGTGTCACTGGTGTGCGGGTCGGCTTCTTATCGGAATCTTCCTTCGATGCTGGTACAACTTGAGACTGGATCGTCGCGCGTTACCGGGCTCGATGATCGGATGACGGACGCTTGCTTTGAGACGGAGTACACGGCTCGCACGAATCCGCATCGCGGGTACATCACCATTATTGAGGGCTGCGACAAGTTCTGCGCTTATTGCGTGGTGCCTTATACGCGGGGCAAGGAGCGGTCGCGGACTTCCGCGTCGGTGCTTGAAGAAGCGCGGCAGCTCGTGGACCTCGGCTATACGGAGATTCAACTGCTGGGGCAAAACGTTAACTCTTATCGCGATCCGTCTGGAAACAAGAGCTTTGCTGAGTTGCTGGCCGCGGTCGCTTCGGTCTCGGGGATTCGGCGGGTGCGGTTTACTACTTCGCACCCTCGCGATTTTGTCCGCGAGATTGTCGAGGTCATCGATGCTGTGCCGGAGCTTTGCGACCATGTGCATCTGCCGGTGCAGAGCGGATCTTCACGCGTGCTCGAGGCCATGCAGCGGCTTTACACTCGGGATGAGTACCTGGAACGCATCTCATGGATTCGGGCGGCTCGGCGCGATATATCGCTTACCAGCGATTTGATTGTGGGATTTCCGGGCGAGACCGAGGCCGAGTTTGAAGAGACGCTTTCGTTGATGGATTTGGTCGGGTATGACAGCGTGTTTACTTTTAAGTATTCGCCTCGGCCTAATACTCCGGCTTTGCGGTTGGAGGATGCTATTTCCGATGCGGAGAAGGCTCGGCGGCTGGCGGTTTTGAATGACCGGCAAAAACAGATTGGGGCGCGGCGAAATTCGCGCCATGTTGGGCAGGTGCTTGAGGTGATGGTGGAAGGGAAGAACCCGGCACGGGGACAGTGGGTCGGGCGGACTTCGCAGATTAAGGTGATGAATTTTACCGTGCCCGCAGGCGTGGAGCTGGCTACTGGGAGCTACGTTGACGTGCTGGTGACGGGGAGTTTTCCGAATAGCTTGGTGGGAAAGATGGTGAGCCATGACGCGGGCAGCCCCTAAAGGGGTTAACTCTTAGAGGAATGTGCGGTATCGCTAAAGCGATACCCTGATACGAGGCTCTTGGAACGAAGCATTTGCGGGTTGCGCTTTGAGGATCTTATGGAAGTGGAAATGAAAATTCGCGGACTGATGATGGATCCGGTTTCGAATATGCCGATTGTGTTGCTTAAGGATGTCGGCAGCGACACGGTGCTCCCCATCTGGGTGGGGGTCTATGAAGCGAATGCCATTGCGCTCGAAATCGAGAAGGTCAGCACGCCTCGTCCCATGACTCACGACCTGATTAAGAACGTGCTTACCGGCTTGGATGCGCTGGTGCATAAGGTGGTGGTCACCGAACTGAAAGAAGATACGTTCTATGCCGTGATCTGGCTGGAAAGGGAAGGACACGTCATCAGCATTGATTCCCGTCCGTCGGACGCGCTGGCGCTGGCGCTACGCGTGGATTGCCCGATTTTTGTTGAGGACGAAGTGCTGAAGAACTCGAAGCAGGCCACCAATCCCGTGCCCGCGGTTTCCAGCGAGGAATTGCGCAAGTGGCTGGAAGATCTGGGCGACGATGATTTGGGGAAGTACAAGATGTAAAGGCCAGTTCTCAGTAAAGGGCCGCGCTCTTGGCCTTTCAAATTGCCAATTACAAATTACCAAATTACCAATTCTTCTCATGCCTGATTCCGCCGCGCAGCTGCAGCGTATCTATCTTGCGGGATTTGAACTCCAGACTTTTGAACGGTTTCCTAAGTGCATCGGAGTGATGCGCTACGACTGCGTTGCTCTGTTGGTGCCGGGCGTGGATGGGTTGCAGATTTTGGGTACTCCGGGATGGCGCATGGGGGAAGTGATGGGCGTACTCACGGAAAGGGAAGGGCGTAAAGTGTTTCAGGCGAAGAGCGAAATCGTAGAGGCTACGCCCGAGCGGTTGCTGGCTTGGCAGAAGTTCCGGCGGGAACTGGATGAGCTGCTCAGAAGCTAGGAGTTGGCGGCGAGCTCGGTGCCGCGCAGAAGGTGCGACCTCAGCGGCTGAAGCCGTCGATTGAACGCGGGTCATGACTTCGACATTCTTGACAGGTATATACGTAGGTATATACTCACAACAGGGGCGGTGTTAATGGCGCGCGCTAAAGCACAACTTGTCAGGTGGGGAAACAGTCAGGCAGTTCGTATCCCTAAAGCAATACTTGAACAGTGCAATTTGCGGGGAGGCGAGGAGCTTCAAATTCTAGTGGAAAATGGCGCTATTTGGCTGGAGCCGGTGCGCCGTCGGCCGTCGCTAGAAGCGCTGGTGGAGAAGATCACTGCCGAAAATCGGCACGGTGAGCAGGACTGGGGCAAACCGGTTGGTAACGAGGTATGGTAGCCCCGGCATACGTTCCAGATAAAGCTCACATCATCAAGCTCAGTTTCGATCCTCAAGCGGGGCATGAGCAAGCGGGCTGGCGTCCCGCAGTGGTTTTGTCACCCGCGGCCTACAACAAGATCGGGCTTGCCATCGTGGTTCCCATAACAAATCAGGTAAAAGGGTATCCATTCGAGGTGCCGGTTCCGGCGGGCCTCGCGACCACGGGAGTGATTCTCGCCGATGCCATCAGGAACGTGGACTGGAAAGCGCGGAGGGCGCGCTTCGTTGAGATCATTCCAGCAGGACCGCTGAAGGCGGTTCAGGGGCACCTTGCGATGTTGCTGGGGCAGTTGGGGTCCTAGTCAGGCAGATGTTTTCTCGCGACTTCACATAATACCTGTTATCGGACATTACTGATATGGACAGCTACTTAGACGCACTCCAGCACATAAATCGCCCACGGAGCGATGGTTCGCTCACTCTCCCAACGATAGGGCTCGTCTCCCAGAGCTAACGGTTCATACTTCCCTAACAACCGCAGATCGGCTTGTTCGAAAACCTCGCGGTAGGACTTGTCGGTCCACAGTATGTCCTCTACCGGGCGCGGATCGGCGTGATCGGTCACGATGATGCGAACTTTATCTCCGGACTTGGCCGCGTGGTTCTCGGGAAAGTCTTTCGTCGAAAACGATGCCCACTCGTGGGTGTAAATCTCTGGGCGCGAGACAATCAGCACCAACTTTCCATCCCGGTTCAGAAGGCGGGCTAGATCGCGCAGGATGCGGACCTTGTTGTCATTGCTCTCAGCCGGGTTCTTGCCGCCGATGTTGTCGAAGGTGAAGGCGGCGAAGATCAGATCGTAGGCTGCGGATGAAAACTGGATGAGGTCATCGCAGGGTATCAAGCGGTAGTCGCCGGCGGGGTCGAGTTCGCGCGCTTTGCCGATCATATCCTCGGCGATATCGACTCCCGTAACCTCGAAGCCTAGCTGGCGCAGGAAGCGGGTGGAGCGTCCGGTGCCGCAACCGAAGTCAAGGCTTTTGCGGCCGCGAACGTGCTCGCTGAGAATGGCAGGGATGTCGCGATATGCCAGGTGGTAGGTGTTTTTGAACTCCAGGGTGGCGTAGGCTTCGGCGCGGGCGCTGTCTTCGTAGCAGTTGGTGAAGGTCACGGGTTCCCTTTCCAGCCAAAGTATACTGGGCGAGGCACTTTGCGTCGGTGACGTCTGCGGGGCATTTCTCCGGGACTTTCTGCGGAACGCTGACTTCGCCCAGCGCAGGCACTTGGGACGCCCGTCGCTGCATTTTCTCAAACGGAAAACACAATGCTGGGATGGAAAAGCGTGCCTGCAATTCGAGTTGCGATGGCTATCAGGTCGCGTTGGCCATAGAAAACCTTTACCTGCGGAGCACGCGACATTTCTGGCAGGTTCACGGCTCGGCCAGTGCGGATCAGCGCCGCGCTTTCTTCGGTCGCGGTGACGCAGGGCAGCTGTGGCACTAATTTTCTGGGGTGGACGAGCATTGTCAAAACAAACGACTCAGCACTTCCCTGCTGCGCGGTTTCTAGTTCTTGGAGCGTGTGGGCATCTCCGATGGTGAATTCGGCTACGGCTGTGCGGCGCAGGCTGGCGAGATGTGCTCCGCAGCCTAGCTTCTGGCCCATTTCGTGGGCGACAGATCTTATGTAGGTGCCGGAAGCTACGCGGGCGCGGAAGGTGGCTTCGTTGCCGGTTGCATCCACAATTTCGAACTCTTTAATTTCCACCTGGACTGGCTTGAGGACAACCTCTTTGTTCTTGCGGGCCAGTTTGTAGGCCGGGACTCCAGCGATTTTCTTGGCGGAAAATGGCGGCGGCACCTGCTCGATAATGCCTTGAAACTGGGCGGCCAGGGCTTGAACTTCATTGCGATCGATGCGCACTTCCTGCGGCGGCGTGGTGGGCTCGCCATCGGCGTCGTAGGTATCGGTGGCAAAGCCGAAGCGGATTACTCCTTCGTAAGTCTTCTCCGACTGAGTGTAGAACTGCGCCAGGCGGGTGAGGTTGCCTAGAACAATCGGCAGGACTCCAGTGGCGGAGGGGTCGAGTGTGCCGAGATGACCGACCGCGCGCTGACCGAGAATTCGGCGCACGCGATTGACCACGTCGTGCGAGGTGAAGCCTGCGGGCTTATCGATGACTATGACACCGTGGACTACGACACCATTCATAGGGATTTGTAATCTGGTAATTTGTAATTGGTAATTTGAGAGCCAAATGGGTGTTCAAATTGCCAATTACAAATTACAAATTGCCAATTAAATGATTCCTCTTCGTGACGATCAGCCCACTTTTTCGACGCCGTTCGTCAATTATTTTCTGATCGTCCTGAACGTCCTTGTGTTTCTGTGGGAGCGAGCGCAAAGCCCTCGGGCCTTGAGCGTGTTCGTCAGGGCGTTCGGGCTTGTTCCCAGCCACACCGTGGCCGTACTCACCGGACACTCGCACGACGCGCTGGCTGCGGGCGTGGTGCCTCTGTTCACCTCGCTGTTTCTGCACGGTTCATTGTTACATGTGGTGGGGAATATGCTCTTCCTGTGGATATTCGGCGACAACGTCGAAGACTACCTGGGACATTTCAGCTACCTGATTTTTTATCTCGCCAGCGGCCTGGCCGCGAGCTTCACCCACATCTTGCTGAACCTCAATTCCCATGAGCCCACGATAGGGGCCAGCGGCGCCATTGCCGGTGTCATGGGTGCGTATTTCATCGTCTATCCCAGGGCGCGCGTGCTCACGTGGTTTTTTGTCTTCATAGTGTGGCTGCCGGCTTGGCTGGTCCTGGGCTACTGGTTCTTGCTTCAGTTTTTCGCGTTTCCTCAGTTCGCCGCGGAAGGAGTGGCGGTTTGGGCGCACTTGGGAGGATTCGCTGCCGGAGTGATCATGATCAAGCTGTTCCCCGAGCGCCGACACCGATATCGATACGGGACTTGGTAGACAGGTGTCAGGTCTCAGGTGTTAGGTGTCAGGAATCCCAGCACCGCGGACGGCTGCGGTCTGCGGCCCTCTCAGCGGCGCGGTTCTGGCGCTGGGCCCGGAGGCAGAACTTCTTGCTCGCCGGGCTCGCCTGAGTGCATCTTTTGGCGGGTGACCCACCATACGGCTGTGGTCCAGGTGGGGAAAAGATCTGCTCCGGGAATCAATTTCGCTGCTGCCGTTGGCAGAAAGGCCCAGTGCCATCCTAGAAGACGAATCATCACGAAGGCGACT
>JBAWFQ010000062.1:0-3570 GCA_049592035.1 Terriglobales bacterium | reverse complement strand
TGCATGGTTGATGGTCTCACTCGGCGCCGGGCCGATTTATGTTGCGCTGACGCAGACTGCCGCTTCCTTGCCATATTTTCTACTGGCCCTTCCTATCGCTGGATTGATGTCGCCATGGATACTCTTGGTGGTCGATCGCAATGTTCCTTTGGTGCTCTTCGATCCTCTGACACCTGATACCGTACATGCGTCTCTACTTATCTTCCCTGAACTCGCAAAGCTCGCCAACAGTTTGTCACGGTGGGTTAGCAATGATCTCGCCTGATTCTGGATGCAAAAGGTTCTTAATGGGGAAGAGGCGTGCTCCGATCCGCTGTGTTAAGATAAATTCGCATGAGCGCAGAGATATTTATTAGCGGTTTATTGGCGGTTTTGGCAGGGACAGTTGCTACTGCAGACAATACCGGCGCAGCATGCGCTGTATGCGAAGCTTGCAAAAGCCTTGTCTGGCAAGGTTTTCCGGCAAGTTGTTGATTTGGCGAGTGGGGACGTAGTTCAGTTGGTTAGAACGCTGCCCTGTCACGGCAGAGGCCGCGGGTTCGAGTCCCGTCGTCCCCGCCATTCCTTTCAGTGAGTTGGAAGGAATGGCACCCAAAAGTCCAACCCACAATTTCACCCACACCCTCATTGAACGGTCTCCTTTTCGAGTCCTACCGCGTCAAGGAACCTGTCTTGAGCGGCGATCATCTCGTCGAGGTCTTCGTCCGTATACAAGTCGAGCGTGGTCTGAATTCGCGAGTGCCCCAAGATTCCTTGCACAGTCTTCGGGTTCTCCTTGGCTTTGTTGACCAGCCAGTTCGACAGGCTGTGGCGGAGATTATGCAGTCCCCACCAATGCCCGTCTGGGATGACAACCCCGGCTTTCTTCGCCGCTGGTCGCAAGTGAACGCGGCAAAATACCGAGGCGCAGAGCGGAATCCTACCCTTCTTTTGAAGGGAAGGGAAAACGAAGTCCGTGGGCTTGGCGTATGGCGTTTGGTTGTGCCACTCCCGCAGATAGTGAGTTAAGACCTTACCCATTGGGACATCGCGTTCCGAAGATGGTGTTTTGGTGTCTCCATCCACTCCCGTCTTTTTCCATGCCTTGACGATCCTGATCTTCCGCTCATCCCAGAGGATGTCAGCCCAACGAAGCGACAGCACTTCCGAACTCCGAAGCGCAGTTGCCGCCACGACAAACACCAGAGTGAAGTGCAACATGTTGCCCATCACAGATGCACTCGCCGTGGGTAAGTCGGTTGCTTGGCGAGTTGGGGCACGAAGTGATCGTGGCCCACGCCCGCAACGTGCGTTTGATCGGGGAACCTCCTGGTACCGCGACTCGTACTCTCTCTTCAAACCGCACTTCGACGTCCGCTCAGTAGGTTAATGACGAGAACCACTAACGCCACAACAAGCAGTAGGTGGATCAGATCGCTATGCACTTCGCGTGCTGCAACACTTCTTCCGGGATTCCCTTGTCCGGCATCCCCATAATTTCGTGCATCACGCTGGTCGCGTTGTCCAGCCGGTCGGTGGCATCTTCCCGCGCCGACCCCGCCCAGCACAGCGTGCCGAGACAAAACATCGCAAGGACGAAGATTACTTTTTTCATGGAACACCCTCTTTTCTGTCTGCGCCGCTTCTCCGACTTCGTGCTGTGTCTTGGGCACAAATCCAGCAGGGAATTCGGGCACACCAAAGTCAATCCGACCTTACAAATCAGGATTAAAACGGTTTGCGCAAAAATGCTCACACCTGGCATACGGAAATTTGCCCAAATATTGACTCGAAGAAATCTACCTTCACTTGTTTCGGATGAAGCCGAGGCTCGCTCCAGAGGTGGTCAATTCTGCTCAGACCTCGGAAAGCCGAGAGATTAAAAAAGTGTCAGCCCTCAAAATGGTTTCGAATGCCACCAGTCAGCGCTTTGTGAGGGTGAAGGAGGAATATGAAAACCAGCACGAGAGATAAGATCAAAGGCAGCTTCCACGAAGTGAAGGGAACAATCAAGGAGGAGCTCGGAAAGGCTACGAGTGATCCCAATCTGAAAGCCGAAGGGAAAGCCGAGAAGAAGGCGGGCAAAGTTCAACAGCGAATAGGCGATGCGAAAGAAGTCGTCGCAAACCTGAAAGGAAAGCTCGCCGACCTAAAAAAAGTTGGATAAGCCACCTGCCGCACGAGCGTCGCATTGGCGGATGGCTCCCGTCGCCAGAAGAATGGCCAACCACACAGGGCTGAGATATCGGTCAATCCAGCGAAACGGAGCTCATCAAATGAACCTACTGAAATATCGACACGTTTCCACAATTTTGCTGCTGGCTGCGCTCGCGGGCTGCACTCAACCACAAAACACGCAGGAGTTGAAGGAGAAAACAGCGCAAGCAACAGCGGAGGTAAAGTACGATGCGGAAGCTGTGGCGGCAGGCATACGGGAGGGCTGGAGCCGCGACAAGCCGCTCGATTTGAATACTGCCACAAAAGAGCAGTTGCTGAGCCTGCCTGGCATGACCGCGGCAGAAGCGAACCGGGTGATTGCAGGGCGTCCCTATGCCGAACCCGGCGACGTGGTGACGCGGCGCATCATGCCGAAGACTGAGTATGACAAAATCGCAGACCGGGTCACAGCCAAGAAATGACGAAAATAGGCGCTCACAAGTTCGCCTCTTTTTGTCGGGGATTTCTTCCATTGTTCGGCTGACGTGAGCGGTGAACAGATGCGTTTGGATCGGAACGTGATAATTGTTGTGTCACGTAATTCTCAGGGTAATCAACCGAAGAAGTCACATTGTCGTTCCGGGAGCTGCCATGACATTCACACCCAAGACCCTGTCGTGTTTCGTTGCGAGCGCGGCGATTCTTTTTGGCGCGTCCACCTCGACCGCGGCCAACCGGCCGGCTCCGTCAGCCCGGTCGGTCGGGCCCGCACAGCTCGAAATGCAGGTCCTGCTTGATCGAGCCAACTTCTCGTCGGGTGAGATCGATGGGAAGGCTGGGAAGAACAGCCGCGAGGCCCTGGCAGCGTTTCAGGCCGCGCACGGGCTTGCTTCAGGCGCGCGGAGCCGCAAGGCGCTGCTCCAGGCGCTCGGCGCCGGTACCGTTAAACCGATCGTGTCCTACACCATCACCGCGAAAGACGCCGCCGGGCCGTTCAACAAAACGATTCCGGAAGACGCGACAGAGCAGTCGAAACTGCCGGGCCTTTACTACACATCCGTGCTGGAAGAGCTGGCCGGGAAATTCCACTCGGCCCAGGCCCTGCTCAAGCGCTTGAACCCCCGCGCCCGGTTCATCGCGGGAGAGCGCATCCGTGTCCCAAACGTGTTGGGCGCTGAACAAGCGACGCGGGCCCAGACTGGGGCGGTCAAGATCGTTGTCTCGAAGAAAGCATCGGTCCTGATGGTGTATGACCGGGAAGGTCAGATCATCTTCTACGCCCCGGTGACGAGCGGCAGCGAGCACGACCCGCTCCCGTTCGGGAATTGGGTAATTACTGATGTGGTGCGAAATCCAACCTACAACTACAACCCCGCTTTGTTCTGGGACGGCGATCAAGCAAATGCCAAGGTGAAGATCGCCCCAGGTCCAAAC
>JBAWFQ010000061.1:0-7181 GCA_049592035.1 Terriglobales bacterium | reverse complement strand
CTTCAATACTGAGATGCTGGTACTGACTAGGATGTTTTAGGTTCGAGTCTTGGCCAGGAGTTCATGATGGAACTCGCTGGCGACGGAGGGCGCGTTGCGCACGCAGTCGCGCGCCCGTTGCACGGATTCGCGCACCGCCTCCAGATGCCGCCCGGTGATGGCGGCAATTTCACCGAGGGAGAAGCCCTCGATGCCATAGAGCAGAAAAGCTTCGCGGTCGGTGCGGTCGGCGCCGCGCAGCGCGGCTTGCACCAGCGCAATCATTTCGTCGGAGTAGGCATCCTGTTCCGGAGTCGACAGGCGTCGGTCGGGGATAGCGCTTTCGCGCGTCCACCCTTCGTCAGGCTGATGGAACTGCAATCCCGCTTCGTCCGAAGCTTCGACATTCTGCCGGCGGCGGCTGTCTTCGAGGTGAACGGAAGACTCCAGTTCCTCGAGGCGCGCCGTCATTTCGTTCATGGCCTCGAGGGCGAGACGATAAAGCCACGGTTCGAGCGCCAGTTTTTCCGGACGGTCATGATCGCCAAGCGCGCGAGCGATGACTTCGTCCACAACTTCAGTGGTCGAGAGACCGTCCTCCGAAATGAAACTGGGACCCTCCGCGTCGGCGCGGCGGAAGTAGAGCTCGCGCTCCACGAATCGTTCGAGCCGCCCAAGATTCGCGTTCACATAGGAGCCGATGTCATCCGCCGAAATCGTGGGTGGCAGAACCGCCGCCAGGGTTTTCTCAAAGGGTACGCCGGGTTCGGGAGACTCCTGTGCGCCTCCCCGCCAGCGCCGCCATTTGTGGCTGGAGCGCAGCAATTCCTTATGCCGGCCAACCTGCTGGATGAGTTCGTCAAAGGCACTCTTGATGGCCGCCGTAGCGCTGGAAGCTTTCTTCTGCGCGGCCAGTTGGCCCGACGGCAAGCGCAAATTCAACGAGACGATCGTTCCCTCGCGCGCTGAATTTTCATCAATGACGGCTTTCAGATGCAGCAGTTCGGGCCGAAAGACCTGAAGCCGCTTCTGGACTTTCTCGATCTGGTGGTTGATTTCTTTTTCGATGTCGGGAGTTTTGTGGACCTTGTAACTGACCTGAACGTTCATTGTCAAGCCTCAAATGCGCGGGATGAGCCCCGTGAAGCTGCGGTCCTTACAAAACAATTGTACACCCGGTGGGAAGAGGTGAAAGGGAGCGTTCCGGGAGCGAGGAGCATTCCACGGGACAGTCGGCTACGAGCCTCGAGCTGCGAGCTTGAGGCGACCGGTTGGCTCGAAGCTCGTAGCTCGCGGCTCGGAGCCTGTCTACTTCACATAGACCGAATCCTTCTTCAATTCCTCTGGAATCGCCACCGGAAACGGCGGAAACTCATGCGATGCCCCTTTGAATAACGCAACGGTAGTTTCCAAACGCCGGGTGCCGTCGTGCACCGCGATCGTGTGTTTCTCGTGTTCCGAATAGCCCTCCCAGAAAGACACGCCGGCATAGGCCCCATCATTGCGCAGGATGTAGTAGGTCATATCGAGAAACTTGAGCTTGTTCATATCGTTGTTGTAGTTGCGGGCTATGCGCTTAAGCGCGTCCATGCCAGCTTCCACCGGAGACATGCCGCGCCGCATATTCTCGATGATGGTGTGCCCTCCCGCAACCTTAATGTTCTCTTCCCCGCTGCCGGTCGCGCCCGCCGAACCCACGTCCTGATCGGTATAACAACCCGCGCCGATAATCGGAGAATCGCCACAGCGTCCAGGAAGTTTGAACGCGAGCCCGCTGGTGCTTGTGCAGCCCGACATCTCACCCTTGTCGTTGAGCGCCGAGCAGTGGACAGTTCCCGTCGGCGGAACCAGCACGCGCCGAATCGCCGCCCTGCGAAATTCCGGTTCAATGCCCAGCCGCGCGGCATGCTCATCCAGCCGTTTGATTCCTTCTTCCCAGAGTTCACTTTGCGGTGATGTCGCCGGCGGCTTCCACTGCGGGTCGGCCAGCCCCGGTCCCCACCAGTCGTCGGTCGAGTGATACTCCTTCCACAGCAGCCAGATCTTGCGCGACCGTTCGGTAAGCAGATTTTCCCGCGGGAAACCCACAGCAACAGCGAATCGTTCAGCGCCTTCGCCGACCAGCATCACGTGGCCGGTGTGCTCCATGACCGCTTTCGACACCAGCGCAACGTTTTTGATGTTGCGCACGCCACCGACAGATCCCGCGCGGCGCGTGGGCCCGTGCATGCAGCAGGCATCAAGTTCGACAACCCCTTCCTCGTTGGGCAGGCCGCCCAATCCGACGCTATCGTCGTTCGGATCGTCTTCCGGCCCCTTCGCCACGCGGATGGCAGCGTCAAGCGTGTCGCCTCCGTTCTTCAAAAAAGCAAGGGCGTCGTCGAGGTAATTGACCCCGTTGTGAGAGCAGATAATGATTGGACGCTTGCCCACGCCGAAATATCCGCCGGGGTGGGAGGAATCGTTGTGCGAGTTGTCCTGGGCAATCGAATGCGGCGCCTTCAGGCCAGTGGCGACCGAAGCAGCAATGGCGGAACCTAGAAATCCACGACGGCTGATGGACATGAATTCTCCGGAATAAGGAAACGGCCAGAAGAATATCACGAGGATGCTCCAATCTGTTGCCGACGGCTTTATGGGGTGCGTTTTCCGATCGCCACGGACATCTGAAACCAAAATCCGTTTCCGCGGGGCTTGTTCTCGACCAGAGTGTCGCGGTAATACTTGACTGCAAAGCCACCATGCTTGCCCAAGGGGAATCGCAATTGCGGTCCGACGGCCAGATCGCGACCGAGAAAGCCGCCCTGGAAGACCGCCCCTTTCAGAGAATCATTGGTCGTTTGCTGGTAGAAGTAGCCGTTGAAACCGGCCGCTACCTTCTTTGAAATTTCATAGGCGGCGTTGTACTCCCACATGAATTCATTGCCGCTGTGATAGTGGGTATCTCGGTCGTAGCCGTTGAAGATGTAGGTAAAGCGTGAACTGATTTCGCCTTTGCCCTGCCGCGGCAGATAGGTGAACCCAGCGACCGGAGCAATCGCCTGGCTGTGCTGTCCGATGTTGACCACGTGCGCCGCCGCATAACCGGCCCCGGAGGTAAACATATCGGCTTCGTAGTACCAGTGCAGATGGGCTTTCTGGTAGGTGACGCTGATCGGAATCAGGTTCATGTTGGTGAGGCCGAACTCACTGAACTTGCCCGCTTGGATGCGCAATTGCTCATATACAAACGGGACTCCGATCTGGCTCTCGACCGTCCCGCCCAGGAAGTGAATTCCCCAGTTGTGAGTTACCTTAACCGCATTGGCAAAAACTCTGAGCTTGAATTCCGGGATGGCGCTTTTGCCTTTCGAGTCATCGAACTCATTTGCCATGTAGAAGCAGGTGTATTCGTACAGCGTGGTTTGTCCGGGACGCGGCTGCAGTCCGGTCAGCACGGTTTCCACTCCGACGGGGTAAACACTACCGCCATTTTCGGTAGCGCTCGCAAGATGGAGCAGGGCCGCAACCGCCACTATGCGGCAAGTGATCCGCCACATCCTTGTTAGGAACATTGTTAGGAACATTACCCTCCGCGGCGAGACGAGAGCTAAACCGTCGCACGGACGAGCCCGCCGATCAGTGATCTTACTCACTCGGGGAAGTGATGCGGCCCAGGGAAGATGGGCAACTGTTTGTAACCAGGATAGCGCTCACCCCCCCTTGCAGGGCTAAATGAATGCTATCGCGACTCAACAACAGTTGTCGTAGGGCGATGCGAAATCTCTGCGTCCTCTAGTCGCCAGCTGTCTCTGTTACGACCGCACCATCGCACAGTATTTCTTCATCGGGTACTAGAGCATACTGGGCTTCAAAATAGCGCCTCAAGCGTAGAATTCTCTTCTCGAAGAACTCATAACTCAGCGCCGATATGGCGAACGTTACAGTCGCGACTACGATAACCAATGCCAATGGCGTAATGATAGCTTCTCCAACGCTGTGAACGATGAGCCTGGGAACCGCGTAAATCGTTGCTGCTCCTAGAATCGGGTAGTGGAATACATAGATTCCGTAACTGTATTTCCCAATCGGGGCAAGTGCACGCGAGCTGAGAAATTTCTGCATCCATGAGCTTTCGCCTTCCGTGTGCGCGGCGAGCAGGACTAGAGCGCCGAATCCCAGTGCCAGCAGGGTATACCCGCCGCAATCCATATAGAACGGAATCGCTTCGTCTAGATTGTGATGGGCGGGAGATGAGCCAAAGAGCAGCCGCCCTGCCTGCACGGGAAAGAAAAACATTCCAGAAAGAGCGAGAAAGGATGAGCCGACGCCCAAGGTTGCAATCCAGGGGAGCCACTTTCGGAATACTGACACGCGCGCAGGGTATCGGAAGAGATATGCACAGATCGCACCGACAAATAGCGCGTCCGGTCTCAAGAGGGTGGCCCATGCAATAACGGTCTTTTCATGCCCGCCTTGTACGGCCCAAGCGAAACGAAACACTGTTGCAAACACCGCAACTGCACCAGCAACCCAGGGAATGGCGCGGGGCCGAACTAGCCAGACGACGAGAGGCCAGAACAGATAGAACTGCTCCTCGACGGCAAGCGACCAAAAGTGTATGAGATAGCCCGATCCCATTCCCGCTCTGCCTCTCCACAGGCCGATCCAGTTCGTCAAGTAGCAGAAGTAGAACCAGCGGTCTTCAGCGGCTGGAAGCACGGACGCGACCTTGGGAGAGTTGAGCAGACTCCCGGCGACGATGACGGCGATGAGAACGAGATAATAAAGGGGAAATATTCGCAGAACGCGACGAGCGTAAAAACCTGAAAAATAGTTGCTCGCGTCGCGGGTATCCAGCAGTATCCCCGTGATGAGGAATCCCGAGAGCACGAAGAAGAGGTCCACCCCCATCCAGCCCAGTCCGACGGAGTGACTGACATAATTGGTAATCAGATTTATTGGTGGGCAAAGGTCTTTCGCGTGATTGCAGAAGACGAGAATAATGGCAATTGCGCGCAGTCCATCGAGCGATTGCAGTTTGCGGCCAACGATCACCGTCGAAGTAGGATTTGACAATATTGGGACACCCCTTCGGACAGTCCGGGGGAAAGGCAAATTAATGGTAGCTAGGCGCTCCAAGTGGACTCTGTGACGAATGTCACCCATGCGGGTTTGTTTGATCACCCGATGGCCCGATCACCCGATGACCCGATTGTTTCCAACTCCACGCCAGAAAACTCCAAGGCTGTAAAACCGCTAAAGTATTTATTCGTCAAAGACCTAGCGGCAATTCAACCGAAAAACAGGCCCAAAGATCAAGCTAACTCATTGATTTGTAAATACTTTAGAAGTAAGTCCTTATTCCTCAAAGACCTGGAAAGAATCAACCGCTAAGGGCAATAATTGTCTTGACTAACCCACGCCATTCTGCTATATTTGTGGCCATGGAAAGCCCAAAGACATTACAGCAAGCGATTCAATACTTTAGCAACGAACAGGTTTGCATTGACGCTGTTGCCGCGATGCGTTGGCCCGATGGTCCACGGTGCCCCGATTGCCATGGAGACGACGCTAAGAATCCATACTATCTCAAGACCCAGAGACGCTGGAAATGCCGCTCTTGCCGTCGCCAGTTCAGCGTTAAGGTAGGGACGATCATGGAGGATTCCGCGATCCCATTGCAGAAATGGCTGCCCGCTCTTTGGCTACTGATTAGCTGCAAGAATGGTGTGAGTTCCTGGGAGATCCACCGCACTCTTGGAGTATCGCAAAAGGCCGCGTGGTTTATGCTGCATCGTCTGCGTCTCGCACTCAAAACTGGTAATGTCGGTAAGCTAGGTGGGCCTGATGCCGAAATCGAAACAGACGAAACATTCATCGGCGGTCGTAAGAAGAATATGCACGCCGACAAGAAACTGCGCTACGAACAGCGCGGTGGGGCACAGGGAAAAACTGCGGTAATGGGAATCCTTGACCGTGATCTGCGTCAAGTTCGCGCCAAGATCGTCCCGAATGTGAAGCGCGAAACGTTGCAAGCGGAGATCATGAAAGAAGTGAAGTACGGAAGCAAGGTGTACACTGATGATGCCGTCGTTTATAACGATCTACGCTCGCGCTTCGTGCACGAAGTGGTCAACAAGACCGAGAGTTACGTCAGCGGTCGCGTCCACGTCAATGGAATGGAAAACTTCTGGTCACTGCTGAAACGTGGGTTGAGTGGAACCTACATCGCGGTAGAGCCATTTCACCTTGAACGGTACATTGACGAGCAGATTTTCCGCTATAACAACCGTGCTACGAAGGACAATCCTTTGAACGATTCGGACCGGTTCCTACTGGCTTTGTCCCAGGTATCAAACAAACGTCTCACGTTCGCAGAATTGACGGGTAAGAATAGCGAAGCGAAGTTCTGAGTCAATCGTTACCATCGGAAGCGTGGTCCGAAGGTGAAGTCTTAGGTTTTGGGCCGCGCTTCGGCTTTCCTGCATTTGCAATTTTTTCTTCGGTCAGCATTCGATTTAGATCAGCCTTTGATACCTGGAGAACTTTACGAAGCGCTGTCTGGAACGCTTGATACTCGGACTTTGCGTCGGCGGTCATTGTGGTGGATATAGCGTCTCCTGAATCGACAAGAAATTCACATAATTGTCGTCAAACGTATAGTACAAGACGACCGGCAATGTATTAGGTATTTCCTTGATGGGAAGAAACCAAACATGAGATGTGCCAATCCGTTTTCCCCGGTAAGGGTCACGGCTAAGGACCCATTTAGCAGCGTCTATAAACTCGTCAGCGCGTTTCGCGTGAGGAATGATGAGCTTAAGTTCGCGACTAAATCTGTGTTCCTCTACGATCTCCCTTAACTTTTTTGGCAGCATTGCGGGCAAGGCACTCCAAAGCCATCGGCTCTAATTCCAACCCGCGACTTATCTCGTCTAGCGTCGGATCACGATCTCCGACCAACGCCACGGAATATGGAATGGTTTCCTCCAGCTTCGCTACGGACCAACCGAGGAACTCATGGGATTCTCGACTCATGCTCTGACCACTTCTTCCCCAATAGTGTTGAATGAGACGGAAGACTAAATTTATTTCCTCAACATTGAAACACTTGGAGACGTGTGCCTCGCGGAGCGGAAACACCCGATGCTGTTCATAACCAAAATATTCACTTTTGCGAATTACGATATCGCCAGCACCTGTCATTACCTTTAGAAGCC
>JBAWFQ010000060.1:0-11387 GCA_049592035.1 Terriglobales bacterium | reverse complement strand
GGCTGCCGAGCTTTGCTCGGCTTGGACCCTTCGACTTCGCTCAGGGCAGGCTCGCGCGGACGCCCGTCCCTCCACGTGCAGAACCATGCCGCAAGTTAGCGCCATCAATATCATGGAGAGGCCGATGATGTTCAGTACGTCTACGCGGAGTAAGTCAGACCATGGAGCCCATCCCCAGGCGATTAGAAATTCCTGCAGGCGGAAGAGGAGTCCGAAGGCGAGGATCTCTGCGCCACGGCGGGCCATCTTGCGAGTGATTTCGGGGGCGGTCAGGCCCTTGCGAATGAGTTTGTCGGTGACTAAGGCGAAGGAAATTCCGGCGAGAAAAAGAAAGAGGGGCGCGGGGAGCGTGCCCAGGCGCTGCGATCCTTTAAGGAAGCTGGTGTTGCGTGCGTCTCCGCCTAGCCAGGCATCGTAACAGTGAGTTTGGAACATCAGGACGCAGGCCAGGCCGCGCATCCAATCGATCCAGGCTAGGCGAGAAGAAGGGGCCGAGGTCACGGACGAGAGTGTAACGTGCGCGCGGGGGTGGGGCCAAGGCGAAAGGTTGACGGGCGAGGACGGGCGCCTATCCACCAACTAGAGTTGTTCTTGGTTTCGATAAAAGTCAAAGGCTTAAACCACAGGGGGCACAGGGGCGTGCTAGCATTTTTGGGGAAGGACTCTATCGTGAAGCGCAGGTTTCGTATCGGCACCGCGACTTTTAGCTGGCTGATCTTGGGTTTTTTTTCGACTCTGGCATTTGCCAAGGATGAGCCCAAATGGATCGAAGTGCGTTCGCCGCATTTTTCCGTGATGACCGATGCGGGGGAAAAGCGCGGGCGGGAAGTTGCTGTGCGACTGGAGCAGATGCGGGCGGTTTTTGGACAACTGATACTGAAAGACAAGCTCAAAATGTCGGTGCCCATCACCGTGGTCGCGCTGAAGAGCGACAAACAATATGGTTTGATTGCTCCGTCGAAGCAGAGCACGGCGGCGGGGTTTTATGTGCCCGCACCGGACCGGATTTATATCGTTCTGGATCTTTTTGAGGCGAACCCGTGGCACGCGGTGGCGCATTCGCTGGGACACTATTTTTTGAATTACAACTATCCTCCGGTGCAGAGTTGGTTTGACGAAGGGTTGGCGGAATATTTTGGATCGATCTACATCGGGAAAGAAGTGGAGCTTGGAGGCGATCCGGAACTGCAATCGGAGTGGCATGAAAACGCCTTCGATGACTTCAATCCAATGGTGCGGAACCCGAATACGCCGCAGTCGCTGACGCAACTGGTGAGTTCTCCGGTGTGGCTGTCGATGACGGATTTGTTCACGATGAAGCACGACGAGTCGGGGATGCGCGAGGGGACGCACCACACGCTGTACTACGCGCAATCCTGGATGGTCGTCCATTATCTGCTGAACAAGAAGAAGATGCCGCAGGCGGGGACGTACTTTGACCTGGTGGTGAATCAGAAAGTGCCGGTGGAGAAGGCGACGGTGCAGGCGTTTGACATGACCCCGGCGCAGATGGAACAGGCGGTGAAAGATTATTTCAAGACGCAGGGCATGCTGGGGGTCGCGCTCGATCAGTCGAAGAAGCCGGTTGTGGATCCGGTGGACATTCAGCAGCCGGATCATTTCGCGCCGCCGTTCAACGCGGACGACGTCACGATGGAGATTACTCCGGTCAAGGACGACGACGCGCAAGCGGTGATTGGCGACGTGATGGCGCGCCTTCCGGAGCGTCGCGATCAGGCGCTGCACGACTTGCAGCAGTTGGCGGCGGATCCAAAAGATAATGAGGTGGCGCATCGCGGGCTGGCCTGGGAATACATTCGCCATCAGAAGTTTGACGCGGCCGCCGACGAACTGGAGAAGGCAGCGGAGTTGAATCAGCGCGATCCCTGGATTTGGTATTACCGCGCAGCGCTGAAATATCGGAAGGCGCAGGCGACGCGGCAGGAAATCCAAGGGCTGGCGAACACGATGCAGGATCTGCACGCGGTGACGGATTGGTATCCGGATTTCGCCGACGCGTACAACATGCTGGCCATGGCGCGAGTAGAGGGCGGAGGGAACAACTCGGCGCTGGAGGCGGAGCGGCAGGCGATTGCTTTGTCGCCGCGGAATGTTGAGTATCAGTTCAACCTGGGACAGATTTATGTTGCGAGTAAGAAGTGGGATCTGGCGCGGGACGTGTTTACGCGGTTGAGAGAGGGACCGGATCGGCAGGCGGCAGCGGCGGCAAAGCAACAGTTGGAAGATTTGGATACGCTGCAGAAGTACGGAGTGCGTCCGCAGCGCGCGGGAGAAAACGAGACGCCGGCGGGGGCGGCTAGCACTCCTGCGGCGGGGACTGGCGCGTCTGCTAAGGGTGCGAGCGCGGCGTCTGCTAAGAATGAAGATGAAGATGAGGACGCGGACGCGCCTCCGAAGCCTGCGCCCGCGAAACCTGGGACGACCGGGCCGGTGCTGTTTCTGAAGGGCAAGATTGTGAGCAGCGATTGCTCGAAGGCTCCCGAAGCTACGGTTACGATTCTGAGCGGGATGACGACTTACAAGATGCATGCTGCGGATTACAAATCATTGCCGGTGATTGGAGAAGACCAGTTTTCTTGCGAGTGGACGAACCGGCTGGTGTCGGTGAACTATCGCGCGGCGGGGAAGAGCGCGGGGGAATTGGTTTCGTTGGAACTGCGCTGAGACTGGCGCGGGTTTCACCGTGTAATGGTCCTGTCAAGCATCAAGAATCCGCGCATGGGTCATCGGCGACGCCATTCCGCGACGCCTGATTCTACGTTGCCGTACGACTTGCTTGGGCGATACCATGGGCTCTATGCCAACGGGAATCCTTATTCTCGCCTGTTGGTTTTCGCTCGCGGTGTACTGGAACATCAGCGCCCGCTCCATCAAGTCCGCTGCGGAACAGCAGGATGTTGCGGCAAGGCTGGCTCGGATGCCGGTATGGGTGGGCTTCGTTCTGTTCGTTGCAGCCTGGGTGCATCCGTTGGGCCCAATCGCGATACGCCGCACCTTTCTTTCGGATTCGATCGGTGTGGCCTTCTGCATGATGGGACTCTTCGTGGCCATCTGGTCGCGCAAAGCGCTGGGCGCCGAGTGGAGCCGGGACGTCGAGTTGAAACAGGGGCACAAGCTAGTGGAAAGCGGCCCCTACAGGCTTATGCGCCATCCCATTTACACGGGCCATCTGCTGATGGGCCTGGGGACGGCCATTGCCTCGGGCTCGCTTCTTGCGTTTGCTGGGCTAGCATCGTTCGTGGGAGGGTTTTGGATAAAGCTAAACCAGGAGGAACGCCTGCTTCTGCGCGCCTTTCCCGACGAGTATCCCGCCTACAAGGCGCGCGTCAAGGCGCTGATTCCCTATGTGTTGTGACACGTGAGACGCGAACCATAGGGAATGTCTCGTCAGCCCATCAGTTCCTTCTATCCGGCAATCGGATACCAGTACATGTACGATACGTGGAGCCTTGCCAAGTTTGTCCGCAAAGTCGAGTTCAAGCAACTACAGTTCAGGGCAAATGTGGATTGAAGCGCGCGATCGTGCCCTTCGAGCCTACAGCCCAGGCTTGGTTGGCGGCAAAGCTGGCGGCGTTCAGGTTTAGCGCGTCGGTGTGCGTCCAGTGAACACCGACATCTTGGGTGATGTCGGTGCCGTTCGGGCCTACCGCTGCTAGATCGTTGTCGGATAGAAATATGACTGCCGAGCGATAGCCTCCGGGTTGCTGCTCGGCTAGGCGCCAATTTGCGCCGGAATCATTGGAGTAAGCGGCCACTTTAGTTGCGCTGGCTGGTTCTTTGTAATCGCCGCCGACAGCTACTACGTTGCGGCCGTGGCAGGCTACGCTGAAAATTCCGCTCGACGCGTTGCCGCTGGCCATGGCAGTTTCGGTTGCTGTCCAGGAGCGTCCGCGATCGGCGGAGTGGAAGGCGCGGGCCGCGGGGCCGCCGGTGGCGAAATAGATATCTTGTTGGCAGATCGCCAGGGAGGTTCCGCTGGCGGCGAACGCACCTTCGGTTGGAAGTGCTGGTGGCATCTTGTCGCGCGGCAGTTCCTTCCAGTGTTCCCCGTCGTCGGTGCTTAGCACCAGAAATTTCCCATCGACCGGATCGCTGAGCGCAAGGCAATGCGTTTTCGAATCGCAGGCTAGCGAGTCGAGAAAAAAGCCGGCACGCTTGTCGGAGTATTGCAGCCTCCAGGTCCTTCCGCCATCGGTGGTTTTGTAGACGCGGGATTTGTCGCCATCCCCGCTCGACATGACATAGGCGGTATCCTCGTCGAATGCCTTGATGTCGCGGAAATCGAGATTGCCGCCGCCCGGCACATGCAGTTGTTGCCACGTCGATCCTTCGTTGGTCGAGCGCAGAACGACTCCGTTCGATCCGGAGGCCCAAACGACGTATTCGTATTTCCCGTCCGGTTCATCGCTGACGCTGACGCCGCGGAGGTTGGTGTCAATGCCGCTCGTCTGCACTTGCCACCACGGAGCGTGATCCGAGGAGGCCAGAACGATCACAATGAGGATCAACATGCGCACGGGTGGATTGTAAAACACAGGGTCGAGAACCGGGGAAACGGCATCGAACTTTGACGGCAGAGTCGAGTCTCAGCGACAGCGAAAATATGCGAAGATGGGAACCGGGAGAGCAGCTGAATGGAGAACCCCCTCAAGCTTAAACGCATTCACCACGTCGAATTCTGGGTTGGCAACGCGCGCCAAGCAGCTTATTTCTATCGCAAGGGCTTCGGCTTTTCGCAGGTGGCTTACAGTGGACTGGAAACGGGCCAGCGCCAGCGCGCTTCTTACGCGATGAGCCAGGGCAAGGCGAATTTCATTCTTACGACGCCTATGACTCCCGATGATGCGGCCGCCGAGCACATCCGCAAGCATGGCGATGGCGTGCGGGATATCGCGCTGGAAGTGGATGACACGGATCAGGCGTTTGCCGAAGCCGTCCGTCGTGGAGCACAGCCGGCCGAGGAACCGCATGATGTGAAGGATGAACACGGAGCCATTCGCCGCGCTGCCGTCCACACTTACGGCGACACCATCCACTCGCTGATTTCATATAAAGATTACAAAGGGCCGTTTCTGCCGGGGTTTATGTCGGCTCCGATTGCCGGGGACGACTGCGGTATTCTGCGCATCGACCACATTGTGGGGAATGTAGAACTCGGCAAGATGCAGCACTGGGCGGATTACTACACGCGCGTCTTCGGCTTTCACCGTTACATCACGTTCGACGACAAGGATATTTCAACCGAGTACAGCGCGCTGATGAGCATTGTGATGTCGGACGACTCGCACTCGGTGAAGTTTCCCATCAATGAACCGGCGAAGGCGCGCAACAAGAGCCAGATTCAGGAATACATCGAAGCCTACGGAGGAGCAGGGGCGCAGCATATCGCCTTGCAGTGCAAGGACGTGATGCACACGGTCGCAAAACTGCAGCGCAACGGGCTGGATTTTCTGCGTGTTCCCGACGCGTATTATGAAGTGCTGACATCGCGAGTCGGGCCGGTGGAGGAATCCTTGGCCGAGTTGAAGTCGCTGGGTATACTTGTGGACCGCGACGACGAAGGCTATCTGCTGCAGATTTTTTCGAAGCCGGTGGAGGATCGCCCGACAGTGTTCTTCGAAGTGATCCAGCGCAAGGGCAGCCGGGGATTTGGCAAAGGGAATTTCAAGGCGCTCTTTGAATCCATCGAAATGGAGCAGGCGCGGCGAGGAAATCTGTAAGGCATGGCGAAACGGCTTGCAGAACGAACTGGTCGTTGCACTTGGTTTTGGGTGGCGCAGCGGTTTACCGCTGCGATAAGTGCGTTATTTTGAACACAGCTTTACAGTTTGCTGAAAAACTAAGATTCGTATCACCAAGATTCGTATCACTAAGATTCGTATCAGGGTATCGCTTTAGCGATACCGCAAGTCGTTTGTAATCAAATGCCCCTTTAGGGGCCGGACACAGGAATTCGACTTTTTCAGCAAACTGTTTAGCCACTGAGGTAAGACCGCGGCGTACGAAACATTCTTTCCGCAAGCTGTAAAGCGAGAACGGCGAAACGCAAAAATGACGAATGCAAAAGCGAAGCTGCCAGCGAAGATTCAGTTGCGTTACCAGTCTGGATTCGGCAACGAGTTTGCCAGCGAGGCGGTGGAAGGCGTATTGCCGCGCGGGCAGAATTCTCCGCAGAAGGTGGCGCACGGGTTATATGCGGAACAACTGAGCGGAACGGCATTTACCGCGCCGCGGGGCATGAATCGCCGCACCTGGCTCTACCGCATGCGTCCGTCGGTGGCGCACAAACCCTTTCAGCCGATTCAACCAGGAAGATTGCGCAGCGCCCCGTTCGACGAGGTGCCAACTCCGCCGAATCAGTTGCGGTGGATGCCGATTCCTATTCCCCCTTCTTCGCAGCCGACTGATTTCGTCGACGGTTTGATCACCATGGCGGGCAACGGCAACACGCATACTCATGCGGGCGTTGGAATTCACATCTATGTCGCCAACTCGTCGATGACAGATCGCTTTTTCTGCAATGCCGACGGCGAGATGTTGATCGTGCCGCAAACGGGCCGGCTCTTGCTGCGTACGGAGATGGGCGTTCTCGAAGCGGGGCCCGGCGAGATTGCTGTGGTTCAGCGGGGAATTCGTTTTCGCGTCGAGCTTCTGGAGAAACAAGCGCGCGGCTACATCTGCGAAAACTACGGCGCGCTGCTTCGTCTGCCGGATCTGGGACCGATTGGCGCAAATGGGCTGGCGAATCCGCGCGACTTTCTTACTCCAGTCGCGGCATTTGAGGATCGCGAAGGCGACTTCCGGGTTGTGACCAAATTTCAGGGAAGACTCTGGGCGGCGGAGATTGATCACTCACCACTGAACGTGGTCGCGTGGCACGGGAACTACGTGCCCTACAGATACGATCTGGCGAATTTCAATTGCATCAACACGGTGAGCTTCGACCATCCCGACCCGTCGATTTACACGGTGCTGACGTCGCCTTCGGAGATCCCTGGAACCGCCAATGTGGACTTCGTAATCTTTCCGCCGCGCTGGATGGTGTCGGAGCATACGTTTCGTCCGCCGTGGTTTCATCGCAACTTTATGAACGAGTTCATGGGTCTGATCCGCGGTGAATATGACGCCCAGGCGGAGGGATTCGTGCCGGGCGGCGCCAGTTTGCACAACTGCATGGCCGGTCACGGGCCCGACGCCGAGACATTTGAGAAGGCCAGCAAGGCCGAACTGAAGCCGGTGTATCTCGGCGACACCATGGCGTTCATGTTCGAGACTCGCTTCGTGTGCCAGCCAACGAAATTTGCGCTGGAGACTTCCGAGCTTGATCATCAGTACTTCGAGTGCTGGCAGGGATTGCGGAAGAAGTTTACGGGGTCGGGCGGATAGGGATGAGCTCCACAGATTGGCGATATAGGTTCAAATTGTCATCCTGAGCGAAGCGAAGGACCTGCTGTCTCGTGCAGTGAAGAAAAAGCAGGTCCTTCGCTTCGCTCAGGATGACAATTTAATAGACGATGAACGCTCAAACTAATAGGCGATGAATCCTCAAACTTTGCCGACGGTGCGAACTAGCGCGGACGCGGTGGGTACTCTTGCTGTATTGCTGCGCGACCTGATCGACTATGCGGGATTATTTCCTCCGGCATCGTTGGCTATGGTGCCGTCGGTGGCTCACTATGCGGCGTATTCGCGGTCGAAATGGAATTGGATTCTCGGCCGCTTTGTCGTTCCCGTCGTGCGGCTCGGCGAGTTTGAAGAGGCGTTCGCCGGGTTACCAAATCCGGCGTCTAGAGCGGGATCTGCGATCTGGCGACTGTCAGTGCTTCCGGGATCGAATGTTGCAGCCGATGTCGTTCGCATCCGCGAATTCAATGCTCGAATGGCAAGTCCCAGCTCTGCCAAAAGAGCGGTTGTCGAGTCGGTCGAAGTGAAAGTTGCGAGTGCGGAAGAGATCAGACGCTTGTCCGGAATTATCGCGGCAGAGATTGTTACCTATTTCGAGATTCCACTCTCGAGTTGTGCTGATTGCATCGGGGCGATGGCCGAATGCGGGCGGAGCGCCAAAATTCGAACGGGCGGCGAGACAGCCGATAAGTTCCCCGCTTCCGCGAGCGTGATCGAGTTCATTCGCGAGTGTGCGGCCGCGAACGTGCCTTTCAAAGCTACGGCGGGGTTGCACCATCCGCTGCGCTCGGTGCACCGGTTTACCTATCAACCCGAGAGCGCATCGGAAATGATGCACGGTTTTCTGAATTTGTTTCTGGCCGCAGCGTTCTTGCGAGCGGGGATGGCGGACGAGGTTGCGATTGAGCTGCTCGAGGAGCGATCGCCGGCCGCATTCCACTTTGATTTAAATGCAGTCGCTTGGCGCCAGCATCGGCTCGGCCGGGATGAAATCGCCGCGGCGCGCCGGGATTTTGCGATTTCTTTTGGGTCGTGCTCATTTACGGAGCCGATCGACGACCTGCGGTCTCTGCATCTGCTATGAAACCCATTCTCGACCAGACCCACGATCCGACGGTGCAGAGTTGGGTTGAGTCCGCCAACGTTGCGGACACGGATTTTCCCATTCAGAATCTGCCGTTCGGCATTTTTCGACAGCGCCAGGCGAACGACCCGACAGTGGGAGTGGCCATCGGCGATCGCATTCTCGACCTCAACGGAATGCAACGTGAAGGCTTGTTGGCGGACGAGATCGTGCGGCTGGCGGCGAATGCTTGCGCTTCCGATTCGCTGAATCCGCTGATGGCGGTTGAGACCGATCCGCGCCGCGCTCTGCGCCGACATCTTCATGCTCTTTTGCGTCAGGAGGCACCTGCTTCCGAACGACAAACTGCTGCGCGCCATCTCTTCGCGCAGGCTGATGTTGACATGCTGCTGCCCGCTTTTGTCTGCGACTACACCGATTTCTACGCATCGATTTTCCACGCCACGAATGTCGGGAAGCTGTTTCGCCCCGACAATCCGCTGCTGCCGAATTACAAATACATTCCGATTGGCTATCACGGGCGGGCATCGTCGCTAGTTCCATCGGGAACCCATGTCCGTCGTCCATGTGGCCAGACACGCGACGGCGATGCCGCTCCGAAATTCGGACCGACCAAGGCGCTCGACTACGAACTCGAAGTGGGTTTCTTCGTAAGCGGTGCCAACAAGTTGGGAGAAACCGTCCCCATCGCCGATGCGGAAGAACATATTTTTGGAATCTGCCTGGTGAATGACTGGTCGGCACGCGACATTCAAGCTTGGGAGTATCAGCCGCTGGGGCCCTTTCTGGCCAAGAGTTTTGCGACCTCGCTCTCGCCGTGGGTGGTGACGATGGAAGCGCTGGCTCCGTTTCGCACGGCTGCGTTTGCGCGCGCGGAGGGCGATCCGGCGCCCTTGCCTTATCTTTTCGACGTGAACGATCAGGAACACGGGAGTCTAGACTTGTCGCTGGAAGTTTCTTTGTTGTCGGCCAAGATGCGTGAGGCTGGCATCGCTCCACTCGTTTTGGGCCGCAGCAATTTTCGCGACATGTACTGGACCATGGCGCAAATGCTGACTCATCATGCGAGCAATGGCTGTAATCTGCGCTCCGGCGATTTGCTGGCCAGCGGAACGGTTTCTGGCGCGGACAAGACCGCGCGCGGATGCCTGCTGGAACTGACTTCGCGCGGCAAGGATCCGGTAACGCTGCCGACGGGCGAGCAGCGAAAGTTTCTGGAAGATGGAGATGAAGTCATCCTCCGGGGATTTTGCGAGCGCGACGGATTTCGCCGCATCGGACTGGGCAGTTGCCGTGGGAGGATCTTGCCTTCGACCCAGAACCAGTAGTTGCATCACCAGAATGCCGTAGAGACGTGGCTTGCCGCGTCTCCGCCGAGTCCAGAGCAGAGGGCGAGCCCCGCGTCTACGCCAGATTCGTTATATAGTAGTCGCCGCCGTAAAGGAGGAAATCTGAGCGCCTGGGCGAGTTCGAGCGTGCCGGATAACTACGCGCCTCCACCGAAAGCGGACGGCCACGGTGCGGCAGTTGTCGCCGGCTTTCTCGGCTGGACGCTGGATGCTTTCGACTTTTTTCTGGTCGTCCTCTCGCTGACGGCCATTGCGCAGGAGTTTCATCGAGCTGACAAAGAGATTGCTTTCTCGATCACACTGACGCTGGCGTTTCGTCCCGTGGGCGCGTTCATTTTTGGATTGATGGCCGACCGTTACGGGCGCCGCATTCCGCTGATGATCGACCTGGTTTTCTACTCGGTGGTCGAGGTGGCCACTGGCTTCGCGCATAGCTTTACTACTTTTCTGGTGCTGCGCGCCTTATTCGGAATTGGCATGGGCGGTGAGTGGGGCGTGGGCGCTTCGCTCGCCATGGAAAAGGTTCCGCCCCGTCTGCGCGGGTTTCTTTCCGGGGTTCTGCAACAGGGATACGCTCTTGGCTATCTTCTGGCTGCGGGCTGCTTCTACTTTGTCTTTCCGCGCTGGGGCTGGCGTCCGATGTTTTTTATTGGAGGACTGCCCGCTCTGCTCGGGCTTTTCGTGCGCTTCCAGGTGAAGGAATCGGAAGTGTGGAAGAAAACCCGTCATCCCAACTGGAGCGATCTCGGCCGCGCCATCTTGTCGAACTGGAAGTTGTTTCTCTACCTGACCCTTCTGATGATGATGATGAACTTCGTCTCGCACGGCACGCAGGATATGTTCCCAACTTTTCTGCAACGGCAGTGGGGCATGAAGCCGACCGAGCGCGCAATGATCACGGCGATTTCCATGGTGGGAGCGATTTGCGGCGGCACGCTGGTCGGCTATTTGTCCGATCGCTTCGGACGCCGCCGGGCGATGATTACGTCTCTTGTCTGTGCGATCGCGGTGATTCCGTTGTGGGCCTACGCTCCGTCTTTGGCGCTGCTGGTTCTGGGCGCTTTTCTGATCCAGTTCACGGTGCAGGGAGCGTGGGGCATAGTTCCGGCGCACCTCTCGGAATTGTCGCCCGACTCGGTGCGCGGCTTTCTTCCCGGATTCGCTTACCAGTGCGGAGTGCTTCTGGCCGGCTCAGTCGCCTACATAGAAGCGATTCTAGCCGAGCATACCAGCTACGCGAACGCCATGGCTCTGACGGCAGTGGTGGTGTTTTCACTGGCCGTCGTGGTGGTGGCGCTGGGACGGGAGCGTCGGGGCATTCAGTTCGGCTTGTAGCGCGATTTACGAATTACAAAAGCCCGGCCCCTCGCCGTCGAGCGGCGGCTGGATGAGAGCGCTCACCCGTTAATAGGGCCGGGCCGCCAATTTGCGGTATTCAGTTTTTATTCCTCCAGACGAATAGTAGACCTCGGAAGCGCTACTGTCTGTGAGATTTGATACCGTTCGAGGTGATGTTGGCGGGGCTGCGC
>JBAWFQ010000059.1:0-5099 GCA_049592035.1 Terriglobales bacterium | reverse complement strand
TCGGCTCGCTCGGTATTCCGCGCTGGCTCGCGTACTTTTCCGCGGGCACGGAATTCTTCGGCGGCATTGGCATCGTTTTGGGATTGTTTACGCGCTTCTGCTCGCTCGCCTTCGTGATCGAAATGGGAGTAGCCATCTGGAAGGTGCATTTCAAAAACGGGCTCACCGGCACTGGTGGTTACGAATTTCCCTTGGCGCTGGCGACAATCGCGTTTGCGCTGATTTGTTATGGGGGAGGGCCGTGGGCGGCGACGTTTGGCGGGAGGACGGGCGGTGCGAGAAAATCGAAGAATGGCTAAGAATGCGGCAAAAGCAAGCAGGCAAAGAGCGACGCCCGACGAAAAGCGAGCGGCGAAAGGACGGGCCCTTCACCACGAGGCCGAGGCTTCATTGAGACGGTGCGGTCGTGTGGCGTTGGCTCTAATGCGCTCCAGGCAACCGGGGACGGTTGTCCTCGACAACGCCCGGATCTTCGAGATCATTCCTTTTCCTTGATGGGAACCGAGAAGTCGGCGGAGACGGGGCGAGCCCCGTCTCTACACGAGAGTCACGCGCACGGGCTAAGCGCCAAAAGCAATTAGCTGACTTCAGAACTCGGCCAGTTCCTTCATCGCGCGAAACAGGTCGCTCGACTGCGGCAGAATGGCATCCTCCAGAATCGGTTGATAAGCAACGAACGTGTCTGTCGCCGCCACGCGCTTCACCGGAGCATCCAGATGATGGAAGAGTTGGTCGGCGATGCGAGCCGCAATTTCGGCGCCGTATCCCCAGCTTAGCGAATCTTCATAGGCAATCAGGGCGCGGTTGGTTTTCTTCACCGAGGTTGCAATCGCATCCCAATCAAAGGGATTCAACGAGCGCAAGTCGATCAGCTCGACGCTGACGTGATGCTCGCGCTCCAGCTTTTGCGCGGCCTGTAGCGCCCGCGGAAACACCGCGCCGTAGGTGATGACCGTCAAATCCGTTCCCGCCTGCACCACTTTCGCTTTTCCGAATGGAACCATGTAGTTGGGCCCCGGGTAGGCCGCGCGCCCGTAGGTTTCGCGGTAAAGCCGCTTGTGTTCAAGAAACAAAACCGGATCGTCGCAGCGGATGGCCGTGCGCAACAGCCCCGCGGCATCGAGCGCATTCGAAGGGAAGATAACCCGCAATCCAGGAGTATGCGTGAAGATGCTTTCGCCGCACTGTGAGTGGTAAATCGCTCCGCCCGTCAGATAGCCGCCAATTGCCACCCGCACCACCGCCGGCGACGAGAAGGCATTGTTCGAGCGCCAGCGCATGATGGGAAGTTCGTCGCGCAACTGCATCATCGCCGGCCAGATGTAGTCGAAGAATTGAATTTCGACCACTGGCTTCAATCCGCGCGTCGCCATGCCAATGGCGCGGCCGACTATGTTGGCCTCGGCCAGCGGCGAATTAAACACGCGATCGGCGCCAAACTCCATCTGCAATCCGGAAGTCAGTTTGAAAACGCCGCCCTTGCCTTTCACCTGCTTCGACTTGACGTATTCCTCGCGGCTGCAATCCGCCACATCCTCGCCGAATATGATGACGCGTTCGTCGCGCCGCATCTCGTCGCGCAGCGTGTAGTTGATGAGGTCAGCCATGGTTTTGTTCGCGGCCGCGGGGCGTTTGCCATCCCCTGCCGATTCGGGAGGGGGAGCCGCCGTAGTTGGCTGAGTTTCGAAGGCCGACGAAGCGGGATCGAGATCGGGCGAGTACACAAAGTTGTAGATCGTGTCCGGTTGCGGGATCGCGGCTTCCAGCGCGCGGTCGGCGTCAGCCTGAATCTGCTCTTCGACTTCGCGCTCGATCTTGTTGATTCCTTTTTCGTCGAGAATCCCCTCGCGCAGCAGAAACAACTGCAAGCGGTGCACCGGGTCGCGCGCGGCATCGGCCTGCCGTTCGGAGTCGGGCCGGTAAAGCCGCTCGTCGTCTGAGAGCGAATGAGAATAAGGACGGATTACGTGAGCATGAACAAATGCGGGACCGTGCCCAGCGCGGCAATAGTCCGACGCCCGCTTAAATGCCGCGTAGGCGATCACAGGATCGGTGCCATCGAATTCTTCAAAATGAAAGTTGGGAAAACCGGAGACCAGGCGCGAAATGTTGCCGCCCGAGGTCTGCACTTCAACCGGCACCGAAATCGCGTATCCGTTATCTTCAATACAAAAAATTACCGGCAGGCGGCAGTTGGAGGCCGTATTCAGCGCCTCCCAGAATTCGCCTTCGCTGGTGGTGCCGTCGCCGAGTGAAACGTAGGTGATCTCGTCGCCGTGAAATTGAACGTCCTTGAATTGCCGGTAATCGCCGTCGCTCTTGCGCGCGCAATTCGGGTGGGCGGCAAAATAGCGGCCTGCTTCCGCGCAGCCGACGGCCTGCAGAATCTGCGTACCTGTGCACGACGACTGGCTGACCACATTCAAATGTTTGAAGGCCCAGTGCGAGGGCATCTGTCGGCCGCCGGAGTTGGGATCGTCGGCCGCTCCCACCGCGCCCAGCAACATTTCATACGGAGTCGCGCCCAGGCCGAGACAGAGCGCGCGGTCGCGGTAGTAGGGGTAGAACCAATCGTAAGCGGGCTTCAACGCCAGCGCCGCCGCCACGCCCAAAGCTTCGTGGCCGGCGCCCGAAATCTGGAAGAAAACCTTCTGCTGCCGCTTGAGCAGGATTTCGCGGTCATCGATACGCCGCGAGGTGAACATGATGCGATACGAATCGATGAGTTGCCGACCGGTCAGTCCCTGATAGGTCTTGGCCGGTTTCGCAACGTTGGTTTCGTTCAGCTTGGGATCAACTTTGGTTGTGGCCATCGTGTGCTGTTCACCCCACAGTGCTCCAGCCCCGCAACATTGTAAACCAGGTGTCAGGTGTCAGGTATCAGGTATCAGGAAAATCTGTCAGTTTTGGACTTTCCTCAGACCTGAGACCTGACACCTGCGACCTGACCCCTGACACCTGGTTTATCCTGATCAGTCATGATTCGCTTTCTTCGCCCCTTCGATCCGCACGGTCTGCGCCTGCTGGTGTTTGATCTGGATGGCACGCTGATCGACTCTCGACTTGATTTGATTCACTCGGTGAATGCCACGATGCGCCACATTGGGCGTCCCGAGCTCGATGGCAACCTTATTGCCAGCTATGTGGGAGACGGCGCGCCCACCCTCGTCCGGCGCGCGCTCGGCGACACCGATGGCAATGACGATGACGAGGCAACGTTCCCAAGCGCTCTGGATTATTTTCTCGGCTACTATCGGCTGCACAAACTCGACCACACCACGGTTTATGAGGGCATCCCGGAAACCCTGGCGCGCCTGGCTGACGCGTCCATCGGAGCCCCGCCGAATGGCAAGCATAGGCTGATGGCGGTGCTCTCCAACAAACCCGTCAACCCGTCGCGCGACATTGTGCGCGCGCTGGGTTTGGGCGATTTCTTTGTGCATGTCTACGGCGGCAACAGCTTTGCTACCAAGAAGCCCGATCCGCTAGGCGTGCAGACGCTCTTGCAGGAAACCGGCGTCGCGGCCGACGAAGCCTTGATGATTGGAGATTCCTCGATCGACGTGCTGACCGGTCGCAATGCCGGCTTGTGGACGTGCGGCGTCACCTACGGTTTCGCTCCCCATTCGCTGCGGGATGTGCCTCCGGATGTGTTGGTCGAGACTCCACGCGAACTGGGCGACCTTTTGCTGTAAGCGGAGGGGTTTTGTCTACAAACGTAAATTTGCAGCTGAAACTTATCTTCTTGCATCTGTACAATTAAAAGAAACTAATCAGGGCCTCAGGTGTTGAAACATTTGGAGGGCTTCTACGACATGAATACTTTCCGAAAAACTCCGGCATTCGAAATACTCCGATTCGTTAAGCAGAGTTTGGCGTTTGTTCTGTCGATCGCGCTGCTGTTCGCGACCGTACCGATAAGCGTATCGGCTCAAGATCAAGACGCGCAGGCCGCGCCGCCGCAAGGCGCGCAGGCGCCGCCCTACGCGCAGCAGACTCCCGAGCAGTTGCAGCGGTTGGTTGCGCCAATCGCGCTCTATCCAGATTCGCTGGTGGCGCAGATCCTCGCGGCGTCCACCTTCCCCGACCAGGTCGTCGAAGCCGACCGCTGGGTGCAGGCCAATCCTGATTTGAAAGACCAAGCTCTGGGCCAGGCCGTGGACCAGCAGCCCTGGGATCCAAGCGTCAAGGCGTTGTGTGCATTTCCTAGCGTCCTCGGCAATATGGACAAGAATCTTTCCTGGACGTCATCTCTCGGTGACGCGTACTACAACCAGCAGCAGGATGTGATGGACGCCGTCCAAGTGATGCGCCGCAAAGCGCAAGACGCCGGTGCCCTCAAAAACCCGCAGCACGAAATCATAAAGGAAGACGGCCCGAATATTGACATCGAGCCTGCCGATCCCGATGTCGTCTACGTTCCAGCGTATGACCCCTGGCTGATTTACGGATATCCCATCGTAGCTTGGCCGGGATGGTATCCGTATCCCGGAATCTGGTTTGGCGGTCCATTCTTCTCCTGGGGCTTCGGTTTTGGAATCGGCTGGTACGGCGGCTTTGGTTGGGGCTGGGGTCACTGGGGGTTCAATTGGGGTGGTCGATACGCAACCTACGGCGGCGGCCGGTACTACTCGCACAGCCGGACGTTTTACAACCGTGGCAACTTCGGCCGGGGCGGAATCGCGCGCGGCGGAGCTTTCCATAACGGAGTGGGCGCCAGACCATTCGAAGGCAACCATCAGGCGGCTCGCGGATACGCTGCGCCTCACGGTCAGAGCGGCACACGCTCGGGCGCGTTCAGCGGCTACGATCATGGCGGTGAGTCCAAGAGCTATTCCTCACGCGGACGGGCCAGCATGGGCGGCGCGCGCGCCGGCGGCGGTGGCGGCGGAGCGCGTGGAGGAGGCGGCGGGCACGGCGGTGGTGGTGGCCGTCATTAATCGAGATCGTTAATCGAGATCATTAACCGAGATCATTGATCAATGATCGATCGAGATTATGGTCCGAGTCGTTGATCGAGGGCTCGTTATTTTCCTGGAAGTGTGAAAAATATGGAAATGGAGAGAAGCCATATGCAGCGAACCAAGCTGAACTTCGAT